>NZ_JBDZDJ010000007.1:0-19341 GCF_040049135.1 Gordonia sp. VNK1
ACCAACCACCCACAGTCAAACGACCGCAGCAACGCGTCGCCATCAACCTGCACCACCAACCCACCGCATAACACAACAAAATCGGGAACTGACTCACCACAGCTTGACACTCACCGGTCAACGCTGAGGCGAGCGCCGTCAACGCAGAGGCGAGCGCTGTCAACGCAGACACGAGCGCTGTCAACGCAGACACGAGCGCTGTCAACGCTGAGGCGAGCGCTGTCGGTGGTGCGCTACACCGTCCGGTGAATCAGCAACGGCAACACCGCCGTTGCGCCGGACTCCCGGAGCAGCGCGGCCGCCAGGGTGATCGCCCAACCGGAGCGTGACTCGTCGACGACGAGCAACACCGAACGGCCGGCCACCTCGGTGGGCGCCGGCCCGAGATGGTCATGCCAGTACCCCGCCTCGACGGTGCCGGGGGCATCGCGCGCCGGCGGGTCGCCCAGTCGAACAGGCAACGACGTGCCGTCGCGCTTCCCGACGCGACACAGGTACGCCGCGACGTCCTCGGCCAGGGAGGTGCCGCCCAGTCGCAGGGAGCAGATGACCTCCGGGCGTAGACCCGATTCCCGTCCCCACGCCGCCAGGGTGGCGACCGCCGCATCGCCCAGATCGGCCACCGCCTGCTCGTCATGATCGCGGGCCGCGGCCAACAGATCCGTCCATTCGGGCGCGTCGGCGTGCGCCAGTACCCGCCCGGGCTCGGCCGCGACAGCCGCCGCGATCCGTCCGCGCCGACCGAAGTCGTTCTTGGCCGGCCACATCTTGCGTGGCTCGAGCACCTGGGCCGCCCGCCGCAGCGAGGCGGTGATCGACCGGATCACGGTGTCGTCGACATCCGCGGCAAGCGGGTCGGTGAGATGACCCAGGCACACCGAGCACCGGCCACACGGCTCGGCCGCCGGATCGTCGAGTGACTCGGTGAGCAACTGCATGAGGCAGCGCCGGCCCGCCACGTAGTCGCGCATGATGTCGGCCTCGCGGCGGCGGACGGCCAGCACACCGTCGTAGTGCGCGGCGTCGAAGGTCCATTCCCGCCCCGTCGCCGACCATCCGTCCGGGCCGCGTTCGGTGGCGCCGTCCACTGCGAGTTGCTTGAGCATCAACTCGATTCGGCCACGACGCTGACCGGTCTGCGCCTCCAACGCCACCACGCTCATCGGTTCGGGCGACGAGTTCAACGCGTCCAGCACGGCCGCCATCCGCGTCGGCTCCGGAATGGTCGAGGTGGCAAAGTGCTCCCAGATCCGCGCGTCGGTGGCCGAGGCGAGCAGCATCACCACCGCGTCGTCGAGCGCACGCCCGGCGCGACCCACCTGCTGGTAATAGGACACCGGCGACGGCGGCGAACCCACATGGACGACGAACCCCAGATCGGGTTTGTCATATCCCATCCCCAACGCCGAGGTGGCCACCAACGCCTTGATCTCGTTGCGCAACAACGCATCTTCGAGTCGATGACGGGTATCGCCCTCGAGTTGCCCGGTGTAGGCCGCGACCGGGTAATCGTCGCCGTGCACCGCGCGGATGGCGCCGACGAGGCGATCGGCGTCGGCGACGGTGAGCACATACACGATGCCCGACCCCGGCAGCTCCGGCAGATACTGCGCCACCCAGCCATACCGCTGAATCGGTGACAGTCCGTCGATCACGTTCAGATGCAACGACTTCCGCGCGAGGGAACCACGCAACACCAACGTCTGCCCACCGAGTTGCGCGGCCACATCCGCGGTGACCCGCTCGTTGGCGGTGGCCGTGGTGGCCAGCACCGGTGTCGCCGGATTCAGCGACTGCAACACATCCGAGACGCGCCGATAGTCGGGCCGGAAATCGTGGCCCCAGTCGGAGATGGCATGAGCCTCGTCGATCACCAGCAAACCCAGGCGCCCGGCCATCGCGTCGAGCACCCGCCGCCCGAATCCGGGATTGGCCAGCCGCTCCGGTGACACCAGCAACACGTCGATCTCGCCCGCCCGCAACGACGCCTCGATCTCATCCCACTCGTCGATATTCGACGAGTTCAGCGTCGCCGCCGTCAACCCTGCCCGCCCCGCCGCCGCCACCTGATCACGCATCAACGACAACAGCGGCGAAACGATGAGAGTCGGCCCGCTCGCTGCGCTCTCGGCGCCGGGCAGAGTCGGCCCGCCCGCCGAATCCCGCCGCAGAATCGCGGTCGCCACCCAGTACACCGCCGACTTCCCCCACCCGGTCGCCTGCACCACCAGCACCCGGGCCGCCGGCCGGGTGGTCAGCGCGGTGATCGCCTCGAGTTGGTCGTCCCGCAAGCGCGCGCCCGGACCGGCGAGGCTGGTGATCACGGCATCCGCGATGGCAGCGGCGGTATCAGACAGTGCGGTTCCCGACATGCGCCTAATCTATCGTCATGCTCCGACATCGCCCTGACCTGCGTGGATCGGGCATCTCGGGCGCCGTTCGAAGCTGGTGGCGGCTCACAGGAGACTGGCAGCTTCGGCGCAGAATGGCCCCAGCGGGCCAGACCAAGCTTGTAGCCATGACCACAGAAGCGCTTCCGCAGGCCGCCGCCCCGATCACGGTGGTCGCCGACAGCTCCGCACCCGCTCCGGTCCTCGACATCGTCGTCCCCGTGTACAACGAGGAAGCCGACATCGCCGAGTGCCTGCATCGTCTGCACGAGCATCTCCGCGTCAACATGCCGTTCGCCGCGCGGATCACCGTCGCCGACAACGCGAGCACCGACTCGACCGTCGCGATCGCATCCCATATCGCCGACGAACTCGACGGCATCCGCGTCGCGCACCTCGACGAGAAGGGCCGCGGCCGGGCACTCAAGGCCGTGTGGAGCCGCAGCGACGCACAGATCGTCGCTTACTGCGACGTCGACCTGTCCACCGACCTCAACGCGTTGATGCCGCTGATCGCGCCGCTGATCTCCGGACACTCCGACGTCGCCATCGGCACCCGGCTGTCGAGGGACTCCCGCGTCGTCCGCGGCCCCAAGCGGGAATTCATCTCCCGCTCCTACAACCTCATCCTGCGGACCACCATGCGGGCGAAGTTCTCCGACGCCCAGTGCGGATTCAAGGCCATGCGCACCGACATCGGCCGGCAGGTGCTGCCCTACGTCGAGGACACCGGCTGGTTCTTCGACACCGAGTTGCTCGTACTCGCCGAACGGATCGGACTGCGCATCGCGGAGGTTCCCGTCGACTGGGTCGACGACCCGAACAGCACCGTCGACATCGTCTCCACCGCAGTCGAGGATCTCAAGGGATGCGCGCGTGTCGGCTATGCGCTGAGCACCGGTCGGCTGCCGATCGCCGAACTGCGCGCCACCATCGGTCGCGAACGTGCCCCCGGCCCCGCCCTCGACGGGGTCCCGCACGGCATGGTCGGTCAGCTCGCCCGGTTCTGCGTCGTCGGTGTCGCCTCCACCGTCGCCTACGCCGTCCTCTACCTGCTCCTGCATTCATTTCTGGGCGCACAGGTGTCGAACTTCGTCGCACTCGCGGTGACGGCCATCGCCAACACCGCGGCCAACCGCCGGTTCAGCTTCGGCGTCCGTGGACGCGAGGATGCGGTCAAGCACCAGTTCTTCGGCTTCGGCGTCTTCCTGTTCGGATGGGCGGTCACGTCGCTCTCGCTCGTCGCATTGCACTACTTCGCGCCCGACGCCGGCAAACACATCGAACTGCTCGTCCTGGTGATCGCGAATCTCGTTGCCACCGCCACCCGTTTCGTCGGGCTACGGTGGGTCTTCCGATCACACATGCACCGCCACACGCCGCAACCGGCCCAGTGAGAGAGATGATGAGTCACCCCGATTCACCCGAAGAGCCCGACAATTCCACCGACACAATCGAATCGGCAGACGTCACCGAAGATGCCGCGGCCCCGGAGAATTCCTCCCGGGGCCGTGGCCCTGTTTCGGTGCCGGCCGATCCGCCCGCCCTGTGGAAGTGGTTGTCACTGGGCGCATTGATCGTCGGCACCGCGCTGATCAATCTCTGGAACCTGTCGATCAACGGCTGGGCCAACTCGTTCTACGCCGCCGCCATCCAGGCCGGCTCGCAGTCGTGGAAGGCCTGGTTCTTCGGCTCGTCGGACATGGCGAACTCCATCACCGTCGACAAACCGCCTGCGTCGCTGTGGATTCCGGGTATCTCCGTACGGATCTTCGGCCTCAACAGCTGGGCGATGCTGGTGCCCAACGCCCTGATGGGTGTGGCGGCGGTCGCGTTGCTCTACTGGATGACCCGACGCTATCTCGGGCACTGGGCGGGCATCCTCGCCGGTGTCGTACTGGCGTTGACGCCGGTGGCGGCGATGATGTTCCGCTTCAACAATCCCGAGGCCCTGCTGGTCCTGCTGATGGTGGCGGCGGTCTGGGCATGCCTGCGGGCCTGTGAGGACGGCCGCCTGCGCTGGATGATCCTGACCGGCGTCTTCGTCGGATTCGGTTTTCTCACAAAGCAATTGCAGGTGATGCTGATCGTGCCGCCGCTGGCGCTGACGTATCTGGCATTCGGGCCGGGCGGCTGGCTCAAGCGGGTGTGGCATCTGTTGGCCGCCCTCGCCGCGATGATCGTGTCCGCCGGCTGGTGGATTCTCACGGTCGAGTTGTGGCCGGCATCGTCGCGCCCGTGGATCGGTGGCTCGCAGAACAACTCGATCCTGGAACTCACGTTGGGATACAACGGTTTCGGCCGTCTCAACGGAAACGAGCGGGGCAGTGTCATGCCCGGTGGTGGAAACCGCGGGTACGGTGCCTACGCCGACGGAATGGGCGGAATGGGCGGTCCCGGTGGGTATTTCCCCGGTGGTCCGGGCGGCCGCGGCGGCCCGGGCGGTGGAATGTGGGGCGAGACAGGCATTCTGCGGATGTTCGAACCCGCCCAGGGTGGACAGATCGCCTGGCTGATCCCGAGCGCGTTGATCCTCGGCATCGGCGCTCTGGTGATCATCGGTCGCGCCGCGCGTACCGACATGCGCCGCGCCTACCTGTCGGTCTGGGGCCTGTGGCTGATCGTGACGATGGCCGTCTTCAGCTTCATGGCCGGCATCTTCCACAGCTACTACACCGCGGCACTGGCGCCGGCGGTCGCCGCCGTGCTCGCCGGTGGCGGTGCCGTGGCCTGGCGCGCCCGGGCCACCCTCTGGGTGCGAATCCTGCTGGCGGCGGCGGTCTGGTTCGCCGCCATCTGGGGATTCGTGCTGCTCGACCGCTCACCGGACTTCGTTCCGTGGCTGCGGTGGATCGTACTGTTCCTCGGTCTCGTCGGCGGCGCGGTCATGCTCATCGCGCATCGCGCCTACCTCGGTGCGGTCGCGGTGGCGCTGTCACTCATCGCGGCGCTCGCCGGACCGCTGGCCTACACCGTCGACACCATCACCACCGCCAAAGAAGGCTCGATCATCTCGGCCGGGCCGACCGTCGAGGGCGGTGGACCGGGCGGCTTCGGCGGACCCGGGGATGGCGGTAACCGGTGGAACGGGGGCCAACAGAACGGTGGTCAACAGAACGGTCAGATGCCCGGCATGCCGCCCGGTGGCTTCGGCCAGGGTCAGATGCCCGGCGGCCAGATGCCCGGCATGCCCGGTGGTCAGGGTGGCCAGGGTCAGGCACCCGGCGGGCTGGGACAAGGCCAGATGCCCGGCGGCCAGATGCCCGGCGGGCTGGGACAGGGCCAGATGCCCGGTGCAACGGGCCAGGGCGGCGACTACACCGGTATGGGCGGCATGAACGGGCCGGCCGGCGGCCTGCTGATGGGATCGAAACCCAGCGCCGAGATGGTCGCGACGTTGCAGCGCAACGCCGACGATTTCACCTGGGTGGCCGCCGCGGTCGGTTCCAACACCGCGTCCGGCTACCAGCTCGAGACCGGGTACTCCGTCATGCCGATCGGCGGCTTCAACGGCACCGATCCGTCGCCGACGCTCGCCCAGTTCCAGAAACTGGTGGAGGAGAAGAAGATCCACTACTTCATCGCCAGCGGTCGGGGCATGATGGGAGGCGGCTCCGAGGGCACCTCGTCGCAGATCACCGAATGGGTGGAGCAGAACTTCACCTCGTCGATCATCGACAACGTGACGTTGTACGACCTGACCGCGCCGAAGTGATTGGCTAAAGTGCCGATGTGGCACTTCGAATCGGGCATCGTCTCACCCGCATGACCGGTCGCGACCCGCTCCAGGAGGAGCGGGCCGCGACCGGGTTGGAACTGTTCTACGACCTCGTCTTCGTGGTCATCTTCTCCCTCGCGGGCACCCAGATGGCCCACTACCTCGCCGAAGGGCACTACCGCACCGCGGTTTTCGGCTACGTGCTGTGTACCTTCGCGGGCATTTGGGCGTGGATCAACTTCAGTTGGTTCGCCTCGGCCTTCGACACCGACGACTGGTTCTTCCGGTGCGTCGTGCTCATCCAGATGGTGGGCGTGGCGATCCTGGCACTGGGCGTCGCCCCCGTGTTCAGCTCGATCGATCACAACGAGCACGTCGACATCAGGGTGCTGGTCATCGGCTACGTGGTGATGCGCGTCGGACTGCTCACCCAGTGGATACGTGCCGGCCTGCAGAGTCCCGAGTATCGGAAGACCTGCTTCACCTACGCCACCGCGGTGCTCGCCGCACAGATCGCCTGGGTGATCGTCGCGATCATCCCTCTCGCACTGTGGCCGACCATCGTGGCGATCCTGGTCTGTGCACTCATCGAACTGATGGGCCCGGTGATCGCCGAGACCCGCGTCAAGCCAACCCCGTGGCATCCGCATCACATTGCCGAGCGCTACTCCCTGCTGACGATCATCACCCTCGGTGAGGGGATCGTCGCGACCGTCGCGGTGTTGCAGGCAGTCGTCGAGGAACAGGGGTGGTCGGTCGAGGCGGCGGTGTTCGGACTCGCGGCGATGGTCGTGACCTTCGGCATGTGGTGGATCTACTTCACCGTTCCGATCGGCGACGCCCTCCATGCCCATCGGGACAAGAGCTTCGGCTTCGGCTACGGCCACCTGATCATCTTCATGTCGGCGGCGGCCACCGGAGCCGGATTGGAGGTGGCCGCACTGTGGAGCGAGCACGAGGCCAGCATCTCCCCGGGTGCGGTGGTCGCCTGCGTGGCGGTGCCGCTGGGCATCTACTGCCTCGGCATGCTGACCCTGTACAACTACCTGCTGCCCTTCGAGCCGGTCACCGTTGTCGGTGGGGTCAGCGTCCTGGTCCTTCTCGTCGCCGGGGTGTGGATGGCCGCGGCCGGTGTCTCGCTGATCGCCGCGGTGGTGGTGATCGCGCTCGCACCGGTGTCGATCGCGGTGATCGACGAGATCGCCGGGGTGCCGCGACGGGCCCGCACCTTGCGTGCCATCGGCGTCGACGTCGAATGACGCCGGCCGCTAGAGTCATGGACGTGCGCGTACTCGTGATCGGCTCGGGCGGCCGCGAACATGCCCTGCTCCTGCGACTCGCCGACGACCCGTCGGTCACCGATCTGCATGTCGCGCCGGGTAACGCCGGTACGGCGACCGTGGCCACCAACCACACCGTCGATGTCACCTCGTCCGACGATGTGGTGGCATTGGCCACCTCGATCGCCGCCGACCTGGTGGTCATCGGCCCCGAGGTTCCGCTGGTGCTCGGCGTCGCGGACGCGTTGCGGGAGAACGGATTCGCTACATTCGGTCCGTCCCGGGAGGCGGCCCGGATCGAGGGCTCCAAGGCCTTCGCGAAAGACGTCATGGCCGCTGCCGGGGTGCGCACGGCTCATGCCGAGACCGTCGACAACCCGGCCCACCTCGACGCCGCCCTCGACCGCTTCGGACCGACCTGGGTGGTCAAGGACGACGGCCTCGCAGCCGGGAAGGGCGTGGTGGTCACCGCCGACCGCGCCGCCGCCCGCGATCATGCCGCCGAATGTCTCGAGAGTGGGCACCCGGTGCTGCTGGAGAGTTTCCTCGACGGTCCCGAGGTCTCCCTGTTCTGTCTCGTCGACGGGGAGACCGTGGTCCCGCTGATCCCCGCGCAGGACCACAAGCGGGTCGGCGACGGTGACACCGGACCCAACACCGGTGGCATGGGCGCCTATACGCCGCTGCCGTGGCTGCCCGACGAGGTCACCCGGCAGATCGTCACCGACGTCGTCGAGCCGGTCGCCGCCGAGATGGTGCGACGAGGCTGTCCGTTCAGCGGGCTGCTCTATGCCGGCCTGGCGATCGGCGCCGACGGCCCGGCCGTGGTCGAATTCAACTGTCGTTTCGGCGATCCGGAAACCCAGGCGGTCCTGGCATTGCTGAAATCCCCGCTGGGACAGGCGCTCAAGGCGACCGCCTCCGGAACGCTTGCCGACCTGCCGCCGCTGGAATGGGCCGACGGGTCCGCGGTGGTCGTGGTGATCGCGGCCGAGAACTACCCGTCGACGCCGCGCACCGGCGACGTGATCACCGGTGCCGACGGCGAGGGAGTTTTGCACGCCGGTACCAAACGAGACGCCGACGGAGAGGTCGTCTCCGCCGGCGGTCGTGTGCTCGGGGTGGTCGGGGTGGGCGCCGATCTGGCCGCGGCGCGGGCGCAGGCCTACGATCGGGTCGCCGGGATCAAGCTCCCCGGTTCCCATTTCCGGACCGACATCGGCCTGGCCGCGCTGGAGGGCCGGATCTCGCTGTAGTCGTCCGACCGGGCACCGTCGGCGTCGACCTGCTCACACGGCGGAGACTGTCGGGACCTCGAGCGCGCCGATGCGCGAGTTCGAGGTCGAGCCACCGTCGACCCCGAAGCGGGGACGGTGATTCCGCAACGATCGTCGATGACAGTGGGTCGATGGTGATCGTGGGGCCGAGTTCGGGCGTGAAGCCGAAGATCTTGCCAAAAGCGTTGCGGAACAGCGGAATATGGTTGCCCCGATGACTTTCGGGTACTTCGATTCCGCTCAGCCAGGTGTCGACGACTCCGGCGAAGCCGATCTCCCGCCACCTGTCGAGCATGAGTTGCGGCAGACGGTCACCGAATTCGTCGTGGTACCGCCGGGGAACCGGACGTGGATCGATCGGATCTCCCCAACGGGACAAGAGCTCAGCAACTCCGAAGGCACTGGCTGTCTTCCTTCCCGCCGGGTTGACGTCGTGCAGACCCCGGACGCCGTCGACGGCCGGGGATGGATTCCCCGGCCGTCGACGAACATCGTTGACCGCGTGGTTATCCGCCGATTCCGGCGGATTGATGCCGGCCGTCGCACCACTGCTCCGGTGGGACCGTCGCGCGGACGTCGTCGACATGTGCGCCGCAGCCGTCCCAGGTGATCTTGCCGCAAACCGCACATCGCACCGGGTAGCACATGTCAGGCGCTCCCTTCGGCCACCGGAACCCCGGCGTCGAGGGTTGCGATCGCCGCACGCAGCTTGGTCGCGGCGTCGGCGGCCACCTCGGGCAGTCCGGGTGCGTCCCGCAACTGCACCATCAGATCCGGGTTCATCGCCTCGACGATGACCGATCCCGGGTTGGTGGTGTCGTCGCGGACGACGACGTTGCAGGGCAGCAGCAACCCGATCTGCCGGTCGGCGCCCAGGGCGCGATGGGCCAGCGGCGGATTGCACGCACCGAGAATCAGGTAATTCTCGATGTCCTCGTCGAGTTTGTTCTTCATCGTTGCGGTCACGTCGATCTCGGTGAGGACACCGAAACCCTGTTGTGCCAACGCTTCCCGGGTGCGGGCGACGGCCTCGGCGAAGCCGGTGTCGGGCAGGGTGGTGGCGATCGCGATATCCATCGGAACTCCTACTCTCTGGATGGGCTCGCCTCAGGCGAGGGCGAGGAACAGTTTCTCAAGCTGTTCTTGGGTCATGGGCTCACCGGTGGCGTCGTCACCGGTGAGGCACTCGCGCAGGCCGGTGGCGACGATCTTGAAACCGGCGCGGTCGAGTGCCTTGGAGACCGCGGCGAGCTGGGTGACCACGTCCTTGCAGTCCCGCCCGTCTTCGATCATCGAGATCACACCGGCGAGTTGCCCATGTGCCCGGCGCAGTCGGTTGAGAACCACTGCGATTGCTTCGTCGTCGCCTACCATTGGCTGACCTTTCTGTCGTGCTGACTTGCATCCATCATACCCCTTGGGGTATGACTACCGGTCGCTCTGCATCAGTGGCTGAACGAGATGTTGGGCAGGATGCGGTTGAGCCAGCGCGGGGTCCACCAGGCGCCATGTCCGGTGATCCGGAGCAGCACCGGCAGCAGTACCAGGCGGATCAGCGTGGCGTCGAGCAACACCGCCACACCCAGGATGATGCCCATCTCCTTCGGTGGGAGCGGATCGGCCAACGCGAAGGTGAAGAACACCGCCACCATGACCGCCGCCGCGGCGAAGATGATGCGTCCGGAGTAGGCCAGACCGTCGATCTGGGCGGACCGCGGATCACCCGACTTCTCGTAGTGCTCCTTGGCCGTGGCCAGCAGGAAGACGGTGTAGTCCATGGCGATGGCGAAGATCATCGCGAAGAAGAACACCGGACCCCAGCCGTCCAGGAAGCCCTGGGGCTCGAAACCGAGCAGTCCCGCGCCGTGGCCGTCCTGGAAGATCAGCTTCGCGACGCCGAAGGCCGCGGCCGTCGACAGCAGGCTGACCAGGGTGCCCAGCAGGGCGATGACGGGCGCGCGCAGTGCGATCAGCAGCAACAGGAAGCCCAGGGTCAGGATCACCGCGACGATCACCGGGAACCAGTCGTTCAGCGCTGTCTGCAGATCGATGTTCTCCGCGGGGGCACCGCCGACCAGGGCATCGGCCGGCACGTTCTCGCGTAGCCGGGACAGGATGTCGTTCATCGAAGCATCCGACGGATCGACCGACGGAATGGCCTGCATCATCGCGTATCCGGAACCGTCGGTAGCGTTCTGGGGCGGGGTGACCATGGCGATGCCCTTGGTTTGCGCGGCCGCGGCGGCCGTCGCCGCGGCATCGGCCTGCGGCACGACGATCTGCAGGGCGCCGGGTGCTCCCGGACCCATGTTCTCGGCGACGATCGCATAGCCCTGGCGCACCGGGGCGTCCTCGGGGACGACGTTGATCGACGGCATCGCGACCTTGAGACCCAGAACCGGCAGCGCCAGCAGGATCAGGATGGCCAGCGAGACGACGGCGAACGGCCACGGATGACGATGCAGCAGTTCACCCCACTTGCCGAACAGGTGCGAGCGATGCTGTTGCTTGCGGGCCCACGGCAGTGATCCGGCGTTGACCTTCGGGCCCAGGGCCGCCATCACGGCGGGCAGCAGGGTCATCGTCGCGGCCAGGACGAAGATCACCGCCAGCATGATGCCGACCGCCATCGTGCGCACCGCGGGTGCGGGAACCAGTAGCACCGTCGACAGGCTGACCAGGACCGTCAGGCCCGACAGCAGAACCGCCTTACCCGCGGTGTCCATCGTCTCGGCGGTTGCGTGCTTCGGGGTGTCGTGATAGACCATCGCCGCACGGAACCGCGACACCATGAACAGCGCGTAGTCGATTCCCAGGGCGAGGGCGAACATCATGGCAAAGTTCATGGCCCACACCGAGATCGGTGTGACGGTGTTCAACAGGACCAGACCGCCGGCCGAGGCGACCAGCCCGGCGATGGTGAGCAGCAACGGAAGTCCGGCTGCGACCAGGGAACCGAATGCGACGACCATGATCGCCAGGGTGATCGGCCAGGAGAACATCTCCGCCTTGATCATTGCCTCGTGGTTGGCCTTGTTGAAGTCACTCCACAGCGCCGACGCCCCGGTGGGGTAGACGTCGATTCCGTTGCCGGACAACGCCGTCAGTGCTTCCTTGTGGTCGTCGACCGCCTTGACCATGGCGTCGGTGTCGGCGTTCGCGCCGATGATGACCACTCCGGTGTGCTCGTCTTGGCTGATCGTCATGCCCGGCTGCGGCGCGACGACCGCGGCGAAGCGCGAATCACTGTGTGCGACCTCGGTGATCTCGGCGATGACCTGCTGCACCGCGGGGCTCGAGATCTGCTGGTCGTCGGAGTGGATCACCACCTGGACCGCGGCCGAGGAGTTCCCGCCGAAGTGCTCCTGGGCGAGATCGCGCACCGCGACCGATTCCGACCCGTTGGCCTGCCATCCGGCGCCGGCCAGCGAGCTGAACACACTCGGTGCGGCCGCACCGAGTCCGATCACCAGGATCGCCCACACCGCGAACACCCAGCCGCGGTGGGTGGCGGTCCAGAGACCGAGCCGGGCCATCGGGCCGGGTGATGATGTCGTCGGGGTCGACGTCCCCGACGGCTCGGGTGCCGTCGGCGGTGGTGATTCGTCGAGCTCTTTGCTGGTGGCCACGTTCTCTCCTCACGAGCATACCCATGGGGGTATCGGATGGGTGTGGCCAACATACCCCTAGGGGTATCAAAACGGCAAGCCCAAGCCCGTACCTCGGACATGCGAGGGGAGAACGCGGCGGAGCGGGAAGCTCTGGGCCGATCAGGCGGACAGTTCTGCGGCTTCGGTCAACCCGCGACCGGCGCGATCGAACCACAGCGGGGTCACCGCGCGACCGTCGGAGACCAGGCACATCGACGCGCCCGGTTCGGTGACGTCGAAACGGTGGGTGGCCTCGGCCGGTCCCGGCGTCTGCCACCGGATGTGCCATCCCCGACGTGCGGCGAGTCCGTGGACCGCGACCCGGTGATCGCCGACCTCGACGTCGGCGAGGAGATCCGGCAGGGCCGCGACGAAGTCGGCGAAGGTGGGTTCGGGTAGAGCGACGTCGGTCAGCAGGACCACGTCGCGGCCGCCGTCGGGACGGACGACGCACATGTCGGGACCACGTCCGAGGAGCTGCACGGCCACCGCGCCGAGCGTCGTGCCGAGGGTGTCGAGGACGTTGCCGGTTGGGTGCTGCGGCGGCCCGATGGGCATCTCCGGAACCGACATCGCGGTGAGCCCGAGTCGTTCTGCGGCCCGGCGCAACTCCGCGGTGGACAGGTCGGTCGGACCCGCGTCGACGGCCCAGCCCCAGCGGGCCCTCGATGCGTCGGAGGCCAGCGTCGCCACCAGCGAGGCGTGCGTCTCGACGAGGCGCCGCGGGTCGTCGACGGAGGTGAAGACGACCCGCGTGCCGGTGAATGTCGCGGTGCACTCGCTCAGTTCGCGTGCCAGGAAGGCGTCGAACATGTCGCGTCGAAGCCGCGCGTACCAGGCGCCGCAATCGGCCACCGCGCGCAAACCGTCCAGATGCATGCCGCTCACGCTAATGCGCGTGGACCCGCCGCGGACCGGCTGTCGGGTGATCAACCGACCGGCGTCCGGGACGTTGCGCGGGCCGCGGATCGAGGCGCGGATCCACGAAAAGGGCGCAGTGGCGCAGATCACCCTGGCAGCATGGTCGCCATGACATCGGCGGCCACACCGAAGGGGACGAGGCGACGGTCTCAACTCATCGAGGCTGCCGGTTCCCTGCTGCTCGAGGGCGGTTTCGACGCCGTCCGGCACCGTGCCGTGGCCGATCGTGCCCAGATGCCGCTGGCATCGACCACCTACTATTTCGCCTCTCTCGAGGAGTTGATGGCCGAGGCCGCTCGTCAGGTGACGCGGGACGCCGACGAGGCGATCGCCGCCCGGGGTGCGGCGGTGACCCGTCGTCGACGCGGCGTCGGCGCCACCGCGGAGGTGCTGTCGGAGGTGTTCGTCGGCGTCGACACCCCGATCGAGGAACTCGCGGCCCGCTACGAGTTGATCACCCTTGCCGCGCGCTACCCACGACTGCGCGAGGTCGTCGAGGAGCGTCGGCAACACGTGTCGGCGTTGCACGGCGAGGTGCTCGAGAAGTCCGGGCGGCAATCGGAGCCGGAGCAGGTGCGATGGCTGATCGCGGTGGAGGATGGTGCCGTCGTCGGGACGTTGGGCTCCGGTGCCGAATCGCCGTTCGTGGCCGCGCGCGCGGCACTCGGCGGTGTCGTCGATATTCTGGCACCTCGAAGATGAAGAGCAGCAACGATTGTCGTCGGGCACGGTGGCCGGGTCAGGGGAGGACATGGGAGAAGGCATGACATATCGGATGCGACGGTGGGCCGTGACGGCGCTGGCGGCGGCGTCGGTGGCCGCGGCCGGGCTGATCGGGACCGGATCGGCGGCGGCGGCCCCGTCCGGGCAGGTGGATGCGGGTGTCCCGTTCTCCTCGGCCGTCTACGGCACCGGCTGCACCTATCAACTCGTCGTCCCGGTGAACGCGTCCGGAATGGTCTACTTCTGGGAGCAGGGCCAGGGACAGAAACCGCTGTTCATCGGCAAGGCGCAGGCCTACCAACTCGTGGCCACCGTCGACTGGATTCCGCGGCACCAGGGCAAACGCACGCTCTATGCGGTGCAGAACGGCGTCAAGGGTCCCGTCGTGAGCGCACCCGTGCGTCAGGGCTACGGCTCGGGCTGGGCGTGCTTCGCCCTGTAGCACCGCCGTGCTTCGCCCTGTAGTACTGCACTGTGCTCGTGGTTTCCGCTGATCGTGGCGTCGACACCGGGACGCTGGACACCAGACTCCAGACATTAGACTGTTGACGTGCCGAAACCCGCCATCAGCAATGTCCTCGCGAGCCGTTACGCATCGGCCGATCTCGTCGAGATCTGGTCGGCGACCAACAAGATCGCGGCCGAACGCCGCCTCTGGATCGCCGTGCTGCGGGCCCAGCGCGACCTCGGTATCGACGTACCCGAGACGGCCATCGCCGATTATGAGCGGGTCGTCGACGACATCGACCTCGCATCGATCGCCGACCGCGAACGCGTCACCCGCCACGATGTGAAGGCGCGCATCGAGGAGTTCAACGCGCTGGCCGGGCATGAGCAGATCCACAAGGGGATGACCAGCCGCGACCTCACCGAGAACGTCGAGCAGCTGCAGATCCTGCAGTCCCTGCGGTACGTGCACGCCCATGGCGTCGCGGTGCTCGCGCGCCTCGTCGAGCGGGCCGCGGAGTACTCGACGGTGGTGATGGCCGGACGCAGCCACAACGTCGCCGCGCAGGCCACCACCCTGGGCAAGCGATTCGCGTCGGCCGCCGACGAACTGATGATCGCGCTCACCCGGCTCTCCGAGCTGATCGACCGCTATCCGCTGCGCGGCATCAAGGGGCCAATGGGCACCAGCCAGGACATGCTCGACCTGCTCGACGGCGACGCAGGCAAACTCGCCGACCTCGAATCGCGCGTGGCCGGGCACCTCGGATTCGCGCGGTCGCTGACCTCCGTCGGCCAGATCTACCCGCGGTCACTCGACCACGACGTGGTCTCCGCACTGGTGCAGGTCGCCGCCGGGCCGTCGTCGTTCGCCCACACCATCCGGCTGATGGCCGGCCACGAGCTGGTCACCGAGGGTTTCCAGCCGGGGCAGGTCGGGTCGTCGGCGATGCCGCACAAGATGAACACCCGCTCCTGCGAACGTGTGAACGGACTGCAGGTGGTGCTGCGCGGCTACGCCTCGATGGCCGCCGAACTCGCCGGCGCCCAGTGGAACGAGGGGGATGTCTTCTGCTCGGTGGTGCGCCGCGTCGCACTGCCCGACGCCTTCTTCGCCATCGACGGCCTGATGGAGACCTTCCTGACCGTCCTCGCCGAGTTCGGTGCCTACCCGGCGGTGATCGCCAACGAACTCGACCGTTACCTGCCGTTCCTGGCCACCACCAAGGTACTGATGGCGTCGGTGCGCGCCGGGGTCGGCCGCGAGGCCGCCCACGAGGCGATCAAGGAGAACGCCGTCGCCGTGGCCCTCGCGATGCGTGAGGAGGGTCGCGAACCCGACCTGCTCGATCGCCTCGCCGCCGATGACCGCATCCCGCTCGATCGCGCGCAGCTCGACGCCCTGCTGGAGGACAAGGAAGCCTTCGTCGGCGCGGCCGGCCGTCAGGTGGCCGACGTGATCGCCGCCGCGGAGAAGGTCATTGGGGAGTATCCGGAGGCGGCGGCTTATAGCCCGGCGCCGATTCTGTAGGGCGAGTGGCGCTGCTCGACGGTGCCGCCGCGGTCACTGCTTCGTCACGCGGCACCTGCTCCTTCGCGCGGTCATTGCACCGGGAGCGTGAGTGCGCAGGCACCGCGTCGAGGAGCGCTTCGCTTGACGGTCAGGCCTCCGATGCGGAATTGCTCCCCTCCGAATGCCCCAACCGCCAGTCCGGCAGGGCCGCGTCGCGCAGTCGGCGTTTGAGTTCGGCGGCGTCGGGGAATCCGCCGTCGGTCTTGCGTTCCCAGAGCTGTGTGCCGTCGACGTCGATGACGAAGATGCCGCCGGTTCCGGGTACCAGGGTCACCGAGCCGAGGTCGGCACCGAAGGTGTTCAGCAGTTCACTCGCCATCCAGCTCGCGCGCAGCAGCCAGTTGCATTGAGTGCAGTAGGTGATGGTGACGTGCGGCCCGGCCATGCGGGTCAGCCTGTCATACCTCTAAGGTGAGAAGCCATGCGGCCGGCACTCGACTCGTACACCCACATCGCCTCGGGCAAGGTGCGCGAGATCTACCAGATCGACGACGACACCCTGCTCATGGTGGCCAGCGACCGGATCTCGGCGTACGACCACATCCTGACCCCGACCATCCCCGACAAGGGACGCATCCTCACCGCGATGAGTTTCTACTGGTTCGACGCACTCGGGGTGCCCAACCACCTCGCCGGCGGTCCCACCGACGAGCGCATCCCGGAGGGTGCGGTGGGCCGCTCCATGGTGGTGCGCAAGCTGCCGATGGTCCCGGTGGAATGCGTGGCCCGCGGGTATCTCACCGGCTCCGGACTCATCGACTACCGGGCCACCGGCTCGGTGTGCGGGGTCGAGCTGCCCGAGGGACTCGACGAGGCCCACCGGCTGCCCGAACCGATCTTCACCCCGGCCACCAAGGCCGAGCAGGGCGATCACGACGAGAACATCAGCTTCGAGGCGGTGGCGGCGACGGTCGGCGACGACCTCGCCACCGCGCTTCGCACGGCCACCCTCGACATCTACTCGCGGGGTGCCGCGATCGCCGCCGACCGCGGAATCATCCTCGCCGACACCAAGTTCGAGTTCGGCCGCGACGCCGACGGCAGCCTCGTCCTCGCCGACGAGGTGCTCACCCCCGATTCGTCGCGGTACTGGGAGGCGGCCGGCTACACCCCCGGCCAGGTCCAGCCGAGCTTCGACAAGCAGATCGTCCGCAACTGGCTGACCTCACCGGAATCCGGCTGGGACCGCGCCTCCGACACCACCCCACCCGCACTGCCCGACGACGTGGTGGCTCGTACCCGGGCACGCTACATCGAGGCCTACGAATGGATTTCGCAGAAGTCCTTCGACGACTGGCCGCAAGGATAGGAGTTCAGTGAGCGACGCAGCATCGTCGACCGACACCGGCCGCAACGGCGCTCCGGCGGCGAAGAAGGTTCCCCAGGAACGCACGCACCACGGCGACACCGTGATCGACAACTACGAGTGGTTGCGCGACAAGGACGATCTCGAGGTGATCGCCTTCCTGAAGGCGCAGAACGAGTTCACCGAGAAGCACACCGCGCAGCTGGCCGGACTGCGAGCCGATATCTTCGGTGAGATCCGTTCTCGCACCAAGGAAACCGACATGTCGGTACCGTCGCGACGCGGCGGATACTGGTACTACGGGCGCACCCACGAGGGCAAACAGTATGCGACGCATTGCCGTTGCCCGATCGTCGACGCCGACGACTGGGCACCCCCGGAGGTGTCCGACGACGCGCCCCTGCCCGGCGAAGAGGTACTGCTCGACGCGAACGCCGAAGCCGAGGGATACGACTTTTTCTCGTTGGGCGCCCTGACCGTCAGCCACGACGGCAACTGGCTCGCCTACAGCACCGACGTCGTCGGCGACGAGCGATACACCCTGCGGTTCAAGGATCTTCGCACCGGTGAGTTGCTGCCCGACACCATCGCCGACACCGCCGGCGGCGCGGTCTGGTCGGCCGACACCCGCCACGTCTTCTATCAGACCGTCGACGACGCGTGGCGTCCGGACACGGTGTGGCGCCACGACATCGGGACCTCCACCCCCGACGTCAAGGTGTTCTACGAACCCGACGAACGCTACTGGGTCGGCATGGGTACCACCCGCAGTGACAAGTACCTGATGATCGCCGTCGGGTCCAAGATCACCTCCGAGTGCTTCGTCCTCGCCGCCGACGATCCGACCGGCGAATTCCGCAGCGTCGCACCACGAGTCGACGGTGTCGAGTACAACGTCGAACACGCCGAGATCGGTGGTAAGGACTACTTCCTCATCGTGCACAACGATGAACGGGGCGGTGAGAAGAGCGAGGACTTCGCCATCGACATCGCGCCGGTCGACGATCCGTCGGTGCGCACCGAGTTCATCGGGCACCGACGCGGCATCCGGATCGAGGACATCGACGCCTTCCGCGACTACCTGGTGCTGAGTTACCGCGCGGATGCACTGCCCCGGGTGTCGATCGCCGACCTCCGTCGCATCGACGGCATTCCGGTGGCCGAGGACTTCATCGAGGTCGCCGTCGCCCAGGAACTGTTCTCCCTGGGCCTGGCCGGTAACCGTGAATGGGCTACGCCGCGGCTGCGTTTCGGCTACGGCAGCTTCATCGAACCGTCGGAGTTGTTCGAACTCGACGTCACCACCGGCGAGCGCGTGCTGCTCAAACGGCAGCCGGTGCTCGGTGATTTCGACGTCGATGACTATGTGCAGTCCCGGGAATGGGCCACGGCCGCCGACGGAACCCGGATCCCGCTGTCGATCGTGCGACGCAAGGATGTCGCCGCGCCCGGCGAGGACGGGGCCTCTCCGGCTCCGCTCCTGCTGTACGGATACGGTTCGTACGAGGCGAGTTTCGATCCGGGTTTCTCGGTGTCTCGATTGTCGATGCTCGACCGTGGCGTCGTCTTCGTCCTGGCCCATATCCGTGGTGGCGGCGAGATGGGTCGCCACTGGTATGAGACCGGCAAGACCCTCACCAAGAAGAACACCTTCACCGACTTCGTGGACTCCGGGCGGCATCTGGTCGAACGTGGCT
Organism: Gordonia sp. VNK1; assembly: GCF_040049135.1. Taxonomy (NCBI): domain Bacteria; kingdom Bacillati; phylum Actinomycetota; class Actinomycetes; order Mycobacteriales; family Gordoniaceae; genus Gordonia; species Gordonia sp. VNK1. The sequence goes on from NZ_JBDZDJ010000007.1 coordinate 18,983, forward strand.
GGACGACCCCGAAACAGATGGTGGCCGAAGGTGGTTCGGCCGGCGGGCTGCTGATGGGGGCAGTCGCCAATCTGGCGCCGGAACTGTTCAACGGCATCCTCGCATCGGTGCCGTTCGTCGACGCGCTGAACTCGATCCTCGATCCGTCGCTGCCGTTGACGGTCATCGAATGGGATGAGTGGGGGGACCCGCTGCACGACCCGGTGGTCTACGAGTACATGAAGTCGTACTCGCCGTATGAGAACGTCACCGCCCTGCCCTATCCGCCGATTCTCGCGCAGACCTCGCTCAACGACACCCGTGTGCTGTTCACCGAGGCAGCGAAATGGGTTGCCCGGCTGCAGGATCTGAGTACATCG
>NZ_JBDZDJ010000007.1:19441-294402 GCF_040049135.1 Gordonia sp. VNK1
GACAATCTCATCCTGCTCAAGACGGAGATGTCGGCCGGCCACGGCGGCGTGTCCGGCCGGTACAAGCAGTGGGAGGAAGTCGCCTTCGAGATCGCCTGGATCCTGCAGCAGACCGGTGCGGTCTCGGTCTGAGTGGGAGAGGACCTCATATAACCGGGATGGCTCAGGGGACTCACGACAATTATTGACGTGAGTCCCGCTATTCGTCCCATCTGTATGTGCGTCCGGCGGTGTTCGGGTGTCAGTCGGCGGCATCTGATCACCGCCCTGTCCTATCCGCCGATTCTCGCGCAGACCTCGCTCAACGACACCCGTGTGCTGTTCACCGAGGCGGCCAAATGGGTTGCCCGGCTACAGGATCTGAGCACCTCGGACAATCTCATCCTGCTCAAGACGGAGATGTCGGCCGGCCACGGCGGCGTGTCCGGCCGGTACAAGCAGTGGGAGGAAGTCGCCTTCGAGATCGCCTGGATCCTGCAGCAGACCGGTGCGGTCACACGGTCTGAGTGGGAGAGGACCTCATATAACCGGGATGGCTCAGGGGACTCGCGACAATTATTGACGTGAGTCCCGCTATTCATCCCATCTGTATGTGCGTCCGGCGGTGTTCGGGTGTCAGTCGGCGGCATCTGACACCGGAACCATGGTGTGCGCCACGATTCCGCCACGGAACACGGCCGTGGTGACGCGCTCGAGGCGCACTGATTGCTCCAGATCGGAGAAGAGGGCCCGACCGGCCCCGAGCGGTAGATCTACCACGACTTTTACCGAAACTCATCGCGACAAGCGGGCGATGCCCCGCACCCGAGAACGGGTGCGGGGCATCGTGCGACGCAGAGCGTCAGTGCAACCCGACGCGGAGCGTCAGTGCAACCCGACGCGGAGCGTCAGTGCAACATCGTCGGTGCCGGACGATCCATGTCCTCTTCGACCAGCGGGGAGGCGATCTTCTTGCGGGGCAGGAAGAACGCCGGGATGAGGGTCACCGCGACCAGGACGGTGGCGATGATGAAGGTGGTGCCGAACGCATTCGCGGCCCACTCGAACCACTGCTGCGGCGGTTCCGGGGGCAACTGCCCGGCCTGCACACCCGCCTCGTACTTGTCCGGGGCGGCGTTGCTGCTGATCGCGATGAGCGACTCCGGATGTGCCTTGAACAGGGTGGCCAAGACCACCGAGATCACCGCGGTACCGATCGACGACGCCGACTGCTGAACGACGTTCATCAGGGTCGAACCGTCCGGGACCTGCTTGTTGTTCAGGGTGGCCAGCGCGGCGGACATGATCGGCATCATCGTCATACCCATGCCCAGACCCTGCACGAACAGCGCGATGCACAGTGCCCAGTACGGGGTGTCGGGGCCGAGGAAGACGAAATAGCCCATGCCGCAGAAGATCAGCACGATACCGGCGAGGACGAACTTGCCGGGGCCCATCTTGTCGGTGAGGCGACCGGCGATCGGCATCGTGATCATCGCGCCGAGTCCCTGCGGTGCCAGCAGCAGTCCGGCCATCAGGGTGGACTCGCCGCGCACACCGATGAAGTACTGCGGATAGAGCAGTGCCGCACCGAAGAAGGCGATCATGAACGTCGTCATCGTGATGACGGCGATGGCCAGGGTCTTGTTCTTGAACAGACGCAGGTCCAGCAGCGGATTCTTGGAGCGCAGGGCGTGGAACACGAACCCGATGATCAGCAGTAAACCGATGATGGTGATCGTGAGGACCTTGGCGTCGATGAACGTGCCGGCCTCGGTGGACGAGGAGATGCCGTAGAGGAACAGTGCCAGACCCGGTGAGAGCAACAGCAATCCGACGATGTCGATACTCGGGTGGGAGGTCTCCTCGTCATCACGCAGCACCAGCCACGCATAGACGAGGGCAACCAGACCGATCGGGACGTTGATCAGGAACACCCAGTGCCAGCTGGCCTTCTCGATGAGCAGGCCACCGAGGATGGGGCCACCGATGGGGCCGAGCAGCATCGGGATACCGAGGACGGCCATCACCGAACCGACCCGCTCGGGACCGGCGGCCTTGGTGAGGATCATCATGCCGATCGGCATCAGCAGACCACCGCCGAGACCCTGGACCACGCGGAAGGCGACCAGCGATCCGATGTTCCAGGCGACCGCGCACAGGGCGGAGCCGAGCAGGAACAGCAGCAGCGACGTCAGATACACCTTCTTGGTGCCGAAACGTGCTGCGGCCCAACTCGACAGCGGGATCACCGCGGCCAGCGCCAGGGTGTAGCCGGTCATCGTCCAGGCGGCGCCGGCGGCGTCGGTGTCGAAGGTTTCCTGGAAGGTGTTCTGCGCCACCGACACCACGGTGACGTCGAGGATCGACATGATGGCGCCGAGCACGACGACGCCGGCGATCTTCAGCACATGCTTGTCGAGCCCGGTGTCCGGCGGTCCGGAATGGAGATGACCTCCGGTGGAGGATGTCGTCATGAGGTGACTTTCTGCTTGCGAGTGGAAGAGTCGATGGGGGAGAGGTCGAAGTAGTCGACGTCGGCGTCGACGATCGGTCGGAGTGCCGCGATCAGGGCGGCCTGGTGTTCGGAGGGCAAGCCGGCGACGAAGGTGCGGAGCACGCCCTGCTGGACGGTCAACTGCTTGTCGATCAGTGCGCGGCCCTCGGCGGTGAGGCTGACCCGTTTGACCCGACGGTCGTCGGGATCTTCGCGGCGGTCGACGAATCCCGACTTGACCAGCCGGTCGACGGTGCGGCCGGTGGCGGCCACCGACAAACCGATCGCATCGGCGATCTCGTGCACCGACATCGGTTCCTCGGCGTCACCGGTCACGAACAGCGTTCGGATCTGGCTGAGGGTGAGGTCGGTGGTGGCGAGATCATCCATGGCGGCCGTCTTGCCGAGACAGGTCAATCGATCCAGGAAGTCGCGGAGCGCGCCACACGCGGAATCGACTGAGGAAGACACCGGGAAATAGTAACGGGGACGCAACTATCGCACCAACGCAAATAATGGTGAGCTCGGTCATAGTGCGACTACGCTCGGATGCCATGAGCAACGTCAAGAACATCCCGGTCACCGCCCTCGACGGATCGGCGCTGTCGCTGTCGGACTTCGACGGCCCGCTGCTGGTGGTCAACGTCGCCAGCAAATGCGGTCTCACCCCGCAGTACACGGGTCTCGAAGAGATCGCCGAGAAGTACGCCGATCGCGGGCTCACCGTCGTCGGTGTGCCCTGCAACCAGTTCATGGGACAGGAGCCGGGCAGCCCGGAGGAGATCGCCACCTTCTGCTCCACGAACTACGGCGTGACCTTTCCGCTGTTGGCAAAGACCGACGTCAACGGAGACGACCGCCATCCGCTCTACGCCGAACTGACCCAGGCCACCGACGCCGAGGGCGAGGCCGGCGACATCCAGTGGAACTTCGAGAAGTTCGTCGTCGGCGCCGACGGTGAGGTCACCGCACGGTTCCGCCCGCGCACCGAACCGACCGCCCCCGAGGTGATCGAGGCCATCGAAGCGGCGCTGTAGACCGACGCCGGTCGGGGCGAGCGGGCGCCCGTGATGCCGGTAAGGTAGCCCGTGATCAGCCAAAGTCCATTTTCCGACGCGACACATGGACATACCGAATGGGAGCAATTGCCGATGGCACGAGTGGTGGTCGACGTGATGCCCAAGGCCGAGATCCTCGATCCGCAGGGTCAGGCGATCGTCGGTGCACTGGGGCGCCTGGGATTCAGCGGGATCGGTGACGTCCGGCAGGGCAAGCGATTCGAACTCGAGGTCGACGACAGCGTCGACGACGTGACCCTGGAGCGGATCGCCGAGGAACTGCTGACCAACACGGTCATCGAGAACTTCAGCGTCTCCCGGGTCTCGGAGTAGGTCGGGAGCAGATGAGCGCACGTATTGGGGTCATCACCTTCCCGGGCACCCTCGATGACGTCGACGCGGCCCGCGCGGTCCGCCTCGCCGGCGCCGAGGCCGTCGACCTGTGGCACGGCGACGCCGACCTGAAGGGGGTCGACGCGGTCATCGTGCCGGGCGGCTTCTCCTACGGCGACTACCTGCGCGCCGGCGCCATCGCGAAGTTCGCGCCCGTCATGGGTTCGGTCATCGAGGCCGCGGGCAAGGGCATGCCGGTGCTCGGCATCTGCAACGGATTCCAGGTGCTGTGCGAGGCCGGTCTGCTGCCCGGCGCCCTGACCCGCAATGAGGGCTTGCACTTCATCTGCCGCGATCAGTGGCTGCGGGTGGAATCGACCACCACCGCCTGGAGTTCGCGGTTCGAGCGGGGCGCGGAGATCCTCATCCCACTGAAGTCCGGTGAGGGCCGCTACGTCGCCCCGCAACGCAAACTCGAGGAACTCGAGGGGGAGGGCCTCATCGTCTTCACCTACGCGGGCGGCAATCCCAACGGTTCCGCGCTCGACATCGCCGGGATCAGCAGCCCCGACGGCCGCATCGTCGGGCTGATGCCGCACCCCGAGCACGCCACCGAGGCCCTGACCGGCCCGAGCGACGACGGTCTGGGGATGTTCTACTCGGCCATCGACGCGGTGCTCTCGGCCGCATGAGTCGCCGCGCATGAGTCTGTCCACCTCGGCCACCGCCGGCGGGCTCGGCGAGTTCATCGACGCCTCGCCGTCACCCTTCCACGTCTGTGCCACCGTCGCGAAGACGTTGGAGGAGGCGGGTTTTCGGCGGTTGTTCGAGGAACACGAGTGGCTCACCGAGCAGGACGCGTCGATCCCGTCACCGGATCGGAAGTTCTACGTCATCCGCGGTGGCTCGATCATCGCGTGGGATCTCGGTGACGGCAACGACTTCCGCATCGTCGGCGGCCACACCGACAGCCCCAACCTGCGACTCAAGCAGCACCCGGATCGGATGAGTGCGGGCGTCGCGATGATCGCGCTCGAACCGTACGGCGGGGCGTGGCTGAACTCGTGGCTGGACCGTGACCTCGGGCTGTCCGGGCGGCTGGCGTACCGATCGGGAAACACCGTGGCGCACACGCTGGTTCACGTGACCGAACCGGTGGTGCGGGTGCCGCAGTTGGCGATCCACCTCTCCGCCGACCGCAAGGGTGTCACACCGGATCCGCAGCGTCACGTCGACGGCATCTGGGGGATCGGCGACGACGTGCCGAGTGTGCTGAAGTGGGTGGCCGAATACGCCGGTATCGAACCGGAGTCGTTGCTCGGCTGGGAACTGATGACCCACGACATCGCGCCGTCGGGACTGATCGGTGCCGATCGCGACTTGCTCAGCGCGCCCCGCCTGGACAATCAGGGGACCTGTTACGCCGGGCTGCGCGCGTTGCTCGACGGTGCGCCGTCGATCCACACCCGGGTGCTGGCGTTGTTCGATCACGAAGAGGTCGGCAGCGGGTCCGAACGGGGCGCCGCGTCGGACTTCCTGGCGACGACCCTCGAACGAATCGTGTTGACGCGCGGCGGAACCCGTGCCGACTACCTGCAGGCGATGGCCTCGAGTGTCTGCGTGTCCGGGGACATGGCGCATGCCACCCACCCCAATCATCCGGAGCGGCACGAACCGTCACACCGCATCGCGATCAACGGCGGTCCGGTGCTCAAGGTGAATCAGAATCTGCGCTACGCCTCGGATGCGGTGGGGGAGGCCATCTTCGCCCTCGCCTGCGACACCGCCGGGGTGCCGATGCAGCGCTACATCCATCGCGCCGACCTGCCCTGTGGTTCGACGATCGGCCCCATCACCGCCACCCGCACCGGTCTGATGACCATCGACGTCGGTGCGCCCCAGTTGGCGATGCACAGTGCCCGGGAGATGATGGGCGCCGCCGACGTACCGATGTATTCGGCTGCCCTGCAAGCATTTCTGAGCGCCGACTAGCAACCCCGACCGGCAGCCCGTCGCCCGGTGACGGCGCTCTCCCTCACGCTGACAGCGCCCTCCCGAGTGCGGTGAGCATTCGAGAGGGCGCTGTCAACGTTATTCAGGGCGCTGTCAACGTCATTCAGATCGGACGGAAACCGGCTCCGTAGCGTCCGTAGTAGTTCATGTCGCCGATGATGGCGGTCATCTTGGTGGCGACCATCGGTGTGTAGACCGGGACGGCGGGATGGATGCAGCCGATGGCACCTCGCAGCGGCGTGCCGGGGATACCGACGATCAGTCCCCCGTTGAGCATGCCGACGACGCGGTTGCCCGACAGCACCGGGCCACCGGAGTCGCCGTGGTTGGCGCAGACGTAGCTGAGGCTGTCGGTGCTGGAGGTCTGCAGGACCGGGCCGCAGCTGAAACCGGTGGTGCGTCCGGTCTTACAGACCGACGCGCCGGCAGGCGGGAACGCTCCGACGGAACGGATGGTGGCTCCGCCGGCGGTCCGGGTGCCGAACACGCGGTTGGTGTCGAGCTGGATCACCGCGTAGTCACCTGGCTTGCTCTTCTGGACGATGCGGCCGATGACCCCGGCTCGGGGGTTGTTCTCCAACGAGATTCGCGATCCGACATCGCCGCAGTGGCCGGCGGTGAGGCCGATGAGTCGTCCGGCGCGATCGTGTCCCACAGTCGTCATCGTGCAGCCGTACCGCGAGTCGATGACGATGCCGCTACCACCACCGACGGGTGCGAGCGGTGCGGCGTGTGCCGTGAATGCGGGTGTCAGGGCCAAGAGCAGACCGACAACCACGGTGACGATGCGCAGGATGCGCCTCATGAACTCTCCGTTCGCAAATGAGGACGGGGAGTTCACGATGTCGAATTCCCCGATGGGTAACGTCACTCTATCCAGTGGGTCGGGGAAGTCAACTGTGGTGGGTCCCATCGTGTTGCCGGTCCCGCGTCATCACACACCGTGCCCGCGTCAGTACCCGCGCGCGAACCCCAGGACGTCGGAGACGTAGGTCATCGAATTGTTGTAGCGCAGCACCGCGGTCGTCTGGGCCGCGGCATTGCGCAGATCGAGGCCACCGTCGCAGAGATAGCGGGCGGTCGTGAGGGCCGCGTCGAAGATGTTCTGCGGGTCGGCCACGCCGTCGCCGTTGCCGTCGGCCGCGTACTTCTGCCACGTCGCCGGGATGAACTGCATCGGCCCGACCGCCCGGTCGTGGACGGCATCTCCGTCGAGGCGTCCTCCGTCGGTGTCGGTGATCACCTGATTGCCGGCCAACGAGCCGTCGAGGGTGGGGCCGAAGATCGGCGTGCGCAGGCGGCCGGACGCGTCGGCGTCGCCGTTGTTGGCGTGGTGCGACTCGACCTTGCCGATGCCGGCGATCAGCTTCCAGTCGATGCCACACACCGGCTCGGTGCGGGCGATCGTGTCGGCGGCCTTGCGGTAGGCCTCGAAGTTGATCGTCGGAACCGCTCCGTCGGTCACGCTGGCGGGCAACGGTGCCGCGGCCGGGGTGGCGACGGCGGGTGTCGCGGTGATTGCGGTGTGCGCCGCGGGCACGGGTGCGCCGACCGCCTCCGGGGAGGCCGACGACGCGGCGTGTGACGCGGAGGGCGTCGACGTCGCGGCGGGTTGGGCGACGGCCTGCCCGCCGTCGTCGGTGGCTGCGGCGGCCGCGGCGGCAAAGGCGCCGACGACCGGGATCAAGGCGGTGGCCATCAACGGTTTACGCGCTCGCGGAAGGAGCGGCGAGCGTGGCTTGGAGTGCTTTCCCAACGGTCGGACCTCAGAACATCTCGGGTACATCGAGGCCCGCGAGCATCTGTTCGGTCGCGGACCGCCGACGACGCTACACGTCAGCGTGTCCAATCCGTTATCTGGTCGTTATCAAATCCTGGGAGTCGGCTGAGCGTCACCCACGCCGATGCAGGTCATCCCGGACGCGAGTGAAGCGATGTGATACCCGCCACAACGCATCGCTCAACTGGGCTGGAAGACCCGCAGCGTGCTTCCCTCATGCGCCACGATGAAACCGTCGACGCTGTCGACGGCCCCGTTCACGTCGACCGACCACGCGGTCGACTCGGTGGCCGGATCGACCGCGGAGATCCGCGCGCCGTTGGCGAAGACCAAGAGGCCTCCGCTGGATCCGACGCACCGCAGATTGTCGAGGTTGCCGTTGGGGTCCTCGAACGACGGCGCCGGCAGCGAACCGACCGCCGAACCGTCGGACAGTGCATGAATCGACCGCGAACGATCCTTCAGCGCGAACGCGACGTAGCGGCCGCAGGGGCGGGTGTTGGCCTTGGAGAGTTCGGGATCGGTCACCTGCCAGAGTGCGCCGGATCGGGCCGGGTCGACGATCACATAGAGCCCGTCGGTCGCCTGCATCTGCGCGAGCCCGGTCAGGGCCAGCACCGGAAGGGTCGACGGCCCCGGTATGACGTGCCAGCCGTCCTTGTGCGCGGTGGGGGTCGGATCGATCCGACCGTCGTCGACGGCATAGGAATCGAAGGTGCGGGTGTCGGCGTCGGTGTGGTCGACGGTGATGCCGGTGGGATAGACGTTGATCGTGCAGCCCGAGCACGTCAGCAGGTCGGCGCCGGTGCCACGGTCGACGATGAATCGCGCACCGCCGGAGGTGGTGATCATCAGGAGGCCGTTGGCGGTGACCTCCGGCGTGGCGCTGTCGGAGAACGAGCGCGACCACAGCGTGCGGCCCGACGGCGTGCGCATCGTGATCTGATATCCGGTCGCGTCGATGTGCGCGAAGTTGTGGCCGACGGCGACGACCTTCGCCGAATCGTCGTCCCCCGGCACCGCGGTGGGTGTGCCGTCGTCCTCGACGAGATAGAAGCCCTCGGCGAGGTCGCTGCTCGCGTTGACGGCACATCCCACCACACCGTCGTCGGTGATGTCGCAACTCCCGGTGCCCGCCCGCACTGGCGACGGCCACAGCGCGTGGCCGTCGCCGCGGTCGACGAGCAGGTAACTGCGCCCGATGCCCGACGGGTAGCTGAGCAGCCACTCGTCGCCATGGGTGGCCGCGACCTCGATCCGTCCGACGGCGGCGGTGTAGCCGGGCAGGCGCCGGTCGGTGATCGTCCACGCCACGGCCGGTGTGTGCGGATACGACCGCAACTGTCCGTAGTCGTGCGCCGTGTCGGCGTCGTCGGGAGTGCCCATCGCCAGGACCGCGCCGACCGAGGCCACCATCGCGGCCGCCAGGATCGCGACGACGGTCCCGATCCCGAACGGGAGGCGGTGGGCCAGACGGCGCAGGTCGGCGCGAAGTGACATGGCGAACAGTCAATCACGTCGACCGGCCGGCGTCGGGAGGCCAGGCGGCGGGCAGGCGGAGCTCAGGCGGTGGCGCTGACCAGCCCGGCACGCAGGACGTCGACCAGCGGTGTGGTGGGCCGCCCGAGCAGATCGTGCAACGCGGTCGAGTCGGAATCGAGGTCGCCGCGCGCCACGCCCGCATCCGAGTCCGCGAGGATCGCCGCGAACTGTGCCGGGATGCCGGCCTGCTCGAGTCCGGCGGCGTAGTCGGCCTCGGGGAGGTCCTGATAGGCGACCGGCCGGCCGCTGACCTGTGCGAGTGCCGCGGCGATCTCCGGGTAGGTGAGGTGCTCGTCGCCGGTGAGTTCATAGATCTCCGCGCCCGCCGCGTCGACGAGGGCGGCGGCGGCCGCACCGGCGAAGTCGGCACGAGCCGCCCCGCCGACGGTGCCCGTCCCGGCCGCGCCGTACAGCACGCCCGATTCGATCGCGGCCGGCGCCGACTGCAGGTAGTTCTCCCAGTACCAGCCGTTGCGCAGCAGGACATACCCGACGCCGGATTCGACGAGGATCTTCTCCGTCGCGGCATGCTCCTGTGCCAGGGTCAACGGCGAGGTGTCGGCCCGCACGACGCTCGTGTAGGCGACGAGGGTCACGCCGGTCTCGGCGGCGGCTTCGATCACGTTGCGGTGCTGGGGGACTCGTGATCCGATTTCCGATCCCGACACGAGGAGCAGTCGGTCGACGCCGGTGAGCGCGGCGCGCAGGGCGGCCGGGTCGGAGTAGTCGGCGACGCGCACGTCCACGCCGAGATCACGCAGCGCGGCCGCCTTGTCGGGGTCGCGCACGACGGCGTGGATGTCGGCGGGTGCGACGCCCCGGTCGATGAGTGCGGACACGGCGAGGCCACCCAGGGCTCCGGTGGCCCCGGTCACGGCGTAGCTGGTCATGACGATGCTCCTTCGATTGACGATTCCCGATCATCATGCACTTACTATTCGTGCAGTGCAAACACTGGAGTTAGCACAGGCGTCGATCAGGGCATACGATGACTGTCATGTCCGCCGAGCCTGCCGCCACCGACCCCGGGATCGACTCGGTCGGCGATGGGCTGGGCCCGGACCCGGTTCTGATGGCCGATGTTTTCGCCCGCGACTGCGCCTCGCGCGACATCCTGCAGAACGTCACCAGTCGCTGGGGGCTGCTCGCGCTGGTCGCACTCGGCGAGGGGGATCTGCGGTTCAGTGCCCTGCGTCGCCGCGTCGACGGGGTGAGCGAGCGGATGCTGTCCCAGACGCTGCAGCACCTCGAGCGCGACGGATTCGTGAATCGAACGGTGCTGCAGTCGATTCCGCCGAAGGTGGAGTATTCGCTGACCGAACTCGGTGCCGACGTGGCGGCACGACTGTTGGGGTTGATCGAACTCGTCGAGGGCAGCGTCGGAAGCGTCGCGCGGTCACGCGAGGCGTTCGACGAGTCGCGTCAGAAGAGCTGACCGAGGTAGAACCGCGCGCCCTGGTCGTCGACGCAGTGCGCGGTGATCCCGTAGGCCTGACGATCGGGTTCGCGCAGCACTCGGCCGCCGGCATCGCGCACCCGTGCGACCGCGGCGTCGATGTCGGAGACACTCCACATCGGTTCGGCGACAGACGAATCCGCGCCACCGGCGACGCCGATCTGCGGATGGGCGCCATCCACCTCCCAGCCGTCGTCGATGCGCCCGGGTGTGAACGACCAGCCCAGCACGGAGCCGTAGAACGACCGCAGCCGAGCGCTGTCGGGGGTGTGCACCGTGAGATACGACATCTCGCCATGACCGGACGGATGCTGGTGCATGCGTTGGTCATTCGCCTGAGGGATGTACGCCGAGAAGGCGACGCCCTGGTCGTCGACGGCGTCGAGGACCTGCACGCCGTCGCCGGCCGTCGACACCTCGCCGGCGCGACCACCGGCGGCGACGATCGCCGCGTGCGCGGCGTCGAAGTCGTCGACGGCGTACACGCAGAACAGGGTGTTCACCCCGTAGTCGCTCGCGGCCGAAATGCCCAGCCGGTGACCGAGATTGGTGACCTGACGATGTGCCGGATCGTATTCCCAGCCCAATACCGCACCGTAGAAGCGCGCGGCCTTCTCGACGTCGGGGGTCTGTAGCGACAGGTAGGCGATATCGCCGGGCCGGAGCGGCTCGGGTGCAACGGTGGTCGCGAGCACCGGGCCGGTGAGCATCCACCGATGACCGAAGGGATCGATGATGGTGGCCGATCGGGTGCCGTGTGCCTCGTACGGTTCCCGGGTCACGATCGCGCCCCCGCCGCGGGCGTTCTGCAGGGCCGCGTCGGCGCTGGGCACCGGGAGCATCAGGCTCACCGACACGTGGCCGGGACCCGGTGCCCGCAAACCCATGTCGGGGAACTCCTCGGCGAGATAGAGCACGCCGTCGCCGATCTCGAGTTCGGCGTGCCCGATGGTGTTGTCGTCCATCAGGATCGGCTCACCGCGAAGCCGTGCCCCGAGGTGTTCGACGTACCAGCCGATGGCCGCGCGGGCATCGCGCACGGTGAGGTAGGGGAGGGCGCCGGGCCGTTCGACGACCGGTGCGGTGGAGTCGGTGGGCGCGGTGAGGTCATCGACGGTGGTGGTGGACATGAGAACTCCTGTCGGTAGGGTGGCGCCGCGCTCGAGGAGATCACGAAGGCGCGCGGCGAAGTCGGGGTCGGGTGCGATCGGATCGGTCCATTCCGGTCCGGTCGGCGCGCGCAGTGCGACGAAAGGATCTGTCGTCGACCCGAATTCGGTCCCGTCGGTGCTCATGCGCGTCCTCCTTTCCGGGATGGCCGGGTCTGCTCGGGGTGGGTCGTCTCCTCGGGGTAGGCCGCGCGAAACGCTCGCTTGGCCCGGGTGAGCAGTGCCTCGGTGGCGCCGACCGTGCGGTCGAGCAGCGCGGCACATTCGGCGACCGGGAGGTCGTCGACGTAGCGCAGGGTCAGCGCCGCGCGGTGGATCGGGGAGAGCTGGGCGAGTGTGTGATGGGCGATCATCCGATCGAGATGCGCGTCCCAGTCGTCGGCGGCGGTCTCCGGGATCCCATCGACCGGCTCGGGAGTGCGTTGGGCGCGGCGCCAGTGATCGGCCAGCTTGTGGCGTGCCACCCCGATCAGCCAGGCCACGGTGGGCATCAGGTCGGTGTCGCGGCGCACGGTGTCCATCGCGGCCAGGAAGGTCTCCGACGTCACGTCCTCGGCGACGCCCCGGTCCGAGCAGCGGCGCAGCACGTACCCGTAGACCGCCGGCAGTGCCTCGTCGTAGCACTCCAGCAGTGCTTGGGCACCGCCGCGTTGACCGCTCACATCTCTATCGTCGTCGGCGGAGGCGGAAATCCGACGGTCTCGGGGAAAGTATTTCTGATCAGTGCGCGCCGACGGCGTCGGCGACCGCGGCGAGATAGCGACGCGTCGTCGCGGCCTGCACCGCTCTCACCAGCGGTCCGCCCAGTCGGGTGTACCAGCGTCCCGGGCGGGAAAAGGCCCGGATCACCGCAACGACGGAGTCGTCGGCGCGGTGCTCGACGCTGAACAATTCCTCGCCGCTCTCGGGATGCCCCGCGAGGGTGCCGTAGGCGAAACCGGCCCGATCGGGCTCGTCGAGGACGTAGACCACCCGGCACGGAATCCGGATGCGCCCGAACGCCGGCGCCGACATCACCATGATCGTGCCGACGGCGGCGGCCGGGGTGCTCGCGTGCACGCGCAGTCCGGCGCCGCGCTGCATGCCGTAGGCGAGGATGAATTCCGCGGAGGTGGCGAAATCGGTGCGGCCCGCCCCGACGACGCGTTCGACGACGATCGCATGTGCATCGGCGGGCGGGGTGGACGCCGTCGCCCCGACCTCGGGATAGGTGAACGGCGCCCCGGCCCAGGCGTGGGGATCGATCATGTGCGGAACCTACCCGATCTCGTGGCGCCGGACGCATGCACTAACTGGGCGGGAACGTCCCGATCCGGAACACCTGGCCGGCGACTTGGAAGGCGGTGACGTAGGTCGGTCCACCGCTCGCGCAGCAGAAGGCGTCCTGGGGAAGCAGCCAGCGGTAGCGGACGGTGACGTGATAGGGCGAGTAACCGGAGATGCTGGTGTAACCGAAGGGCTTCGGATCGACGGTCCCCAGGAATCGTCCGCCGGCGAACAGCAGTACCCGCGACTGGTAGGTGGCATCGCCGATCCCGTTGCCGTTCACCAGCATCCAGTCGAGGTTGCAGCCGCGGGAGATCGGATTGTTGCTGGCCCGATAGGGGACGAAGGTTCCGCCGTTGACGTCGCGGCCGACCTTGGCGGCCGAGGTGCGGGCCAGGGCGGAGTTGATGTCGAAGCACATACCGTGTCCGCTGCCGTTGGGTGCGGCCGCGGCGTCGCCGGCGCCGATCGACGTGGCGCCGAGGGTGCCGGCGACGATGCCGGTCACCGACAGGCACGCGATCATCAGGCGCCGCAGAGTGCGTGGGCGACGACGTGTGGATGCGCGGGAGGTTTGTGATGGATCGATCATGATGCGGCCTTCCTCGATGTGGTGGCGTTCGTTCCCGACCGTGATCCCGACCCCGGAAGTTGATTCCGTACTGGTCACATCGACGTCACCCGAGGATTGTTAGCGGAGTTCAGGAATTGTCATTCGGTCGTGATACCCACCTTCCGGCTGATCGCGATGATCGCCTCGGCGAGTGCCTCCGGTTGATCCATCGCCACGAACGTGCGGGAGTTTGCGACCTCGATGAACTCGGCCTGCTCGAACACCGCTGCCAACCGTCGGCCGAGGGCAGGACGAAATGCCTTGTCGGACAGGCCCCACACCACCGACACGGGACATGTCACCCGGGATAGTCGAGGCGTCAACTCGGCGAGTTCTCGTCGATCGATGGCGCGCAGGAACGTGACGAAGTCATCGCGGATGGCCGGATCGGTCCGCAGCGGATCGAAGACCGAGCGTGTGTACGCGGGGTCGGGGTCGGTGATCAGAAGTCCCACGCCGAGAGCGCTATGACGCAGTGCTCGGATCTGCAATGGCCCGGCGATGAGCGGTCGCAGCAGTGGTCGCTGCGTGAGAAGGCCGAAGATGATGCGGAACGGCTGTGGTGGAAATTGTCCGAAGGCATCGCAATTGGTGAAGACCACCCGTCGGACGAAGCCGGGATCGGCGTCGAGCGCGAACTGGCAGATTGCGCCGCCGGTGTCGCAGCCGACCAGGATGGCCTCGGACAGGCCGAGTTCGGCGACGAATTCACGAACCAACGTTGCCGCGCCACGCGGAGAACGATCGGCGTCCGCCCCCCAGGGAATGCGGTGGGCGCCCAGCGGGAGCGTGGGCATATAGCAGTGGAACCCTGCCGCGCCGAGACGTGCGGCCACCGACTCCCACATCCGGCCGTCGACGACCACTCCGTGCACGAAGACGACGGGCGGCAGGGTGGTGGCGTGACCCGTGGGCGCCGCCTCACGGTACTCGAGGACTCCCGACGGGAGTTCGAGCGTATGGACCGATGGCATCGGGACCTCCCGGTAGTGTTGCCGAACAAGTTACGAACACTGCGTATGGAAGTTACGTACACACAGTATGAATGTCAATGGTCGTAGAACACAGGCGGAGCGCACTGCAGCCACCCGTGCGGCGCTGGTCGGTGCCGGACGGGAGCTTTTCGGACGTGACGGATACGCGGGCGTCGGAACCCAGGCGATCGTCGAGCGCGCCGGGGTGACTCGCGGAGCGCTCTATCACCAGTTCGACGACAAGAGGGGACTCTTCACGGCCGTCTTCGATGAGCTGGAGCAGGACGTGGCCCGCTTCTGCGCCGATGCGGCGGCCGAACTCGTGGACGCCGATCCGGTGGCCGCCCTCAAAGCGGGCATTCGTGCATTTCTGGAGTACTTTCACGATCCGGCCGCCCAGACGATCGGCCTTGTCGATGCGCCGGCGGTACTCGGTTGGGCGGCGTGGCGGGCGCGCGGAGAGGAGTTCGGCTTCGCCCTCGTCGAATCCCTGCTCGCCGCGGCAATGGAGGCCGGACAGATCATCCCGGGGCCCACCCGGCCGATGGCGCATGTAGCACTCGGCGCGCTCGACGAGTCGGCGTTGTTCGTGGCCGCAGCCGAGGACTCGGCCACCGCGACCGCGCAGGTGACCGCGATCCTCGATCGGATCGTCGACTCCTTCACGACCGAAAAGGGTTGATCGCCCCGCGTTCGCTCTCGGCGTAGCGAGGCCGGAACACCCTGCCATGCAGGGCGGTTGTACAGCTCGAACCCCCGTCGTCACCCGTTTCGACATCACTTCAGGCGGGCGTTAACTGCAGGTGCACACCACACGACCTCTAGAGTGGAAGCAGGCTGGTCGTCGTGTACCCCGACACCATCGCAGTTGTCGCCTATCTCGATCACCGAACGCTCGGTGATCATCGGGACAACACGACGGCCGGGGCGAAAGCGAAATGAGGGAGAACAATGTTCGAACGGTTCACCGACCGCGCTCGGCGGGTTGTCGTGCTCGCCCAAGAAGAGGCGCGGATGCTCAACCACAACTACATCGGCACCGAGCACATCCTGCTCGGCCTGATCCACGAGGGTGAGGGAGTCGCCGCCAAGGCACTCGAGTCCCTCGGCATCTCCCTCGAGGGTGTGCGCAGTCAGGTCGAGGAGATCATCGGTCAGGGCCAGCAGGCGCCGTCGGGGCACATCCCGTTCACGCCGCGTGCCAAGAAGGTCCTCGAGTTGTCGCTGCGTGAGGCGCTGCAACTCGGCCACAACTACATCGGCACCGAGCACATCCTGCTCGGCCTCATCCGCGAGGGTGAGGGCGTGGCGGCGCAGGTGCTGGTCAAGCTCGGCGCCGACCTCAACCGGGTGCGTCAGCAGGTCATCCAGCTGCTCTCCGGCTACCAGGGCAAGGAGCCGCAGGAGGCCGGTACCGGTGGTCGCTCCACCGAGCAGGGTGGCACCCCGTCGACCTCGCTGGTCCTCGACCAGTTCGGTCGAAACCTGACCGCGGCCGCGTCGGAGGGCAAACTCGACCCCGTCATCGGGCGCGAGAAGGAAATCGAGCGCGTGATGCAGGTGCTGAGCCGCCGCACCAAGAACAACCCGGTGCTCATCGGTGAGCCCGGCGTCGGCAAGACCGCCGTCGTCGAGGGTCTCGCCCAGGCCATCGTCAACGGTCATGTGCCCGAGACGCTCAAGGACAAGCAGCTCTACACCCTCGACCTCGGGTCGCTGGTCGCGGGCAGCCGCTACCGCGGTGACTTCGAGGAACGCCTCAAGAAGGTGCTCAAGGAGATCAACACCCGCGGCGACATCATCCTGTTCATCGACGAGCTGCACACGCTCGTCGGCGCGGGTGCCGCCGAGGGCGCGATCGACGCCGCGTCGATCCTGAAGCCGAAGCTGGCCCGCGGAGAGCTGCAGACCATCGGTGCCACCACCCTCGACGAGTACCGCAAGTACATCGAGAAGGATGCCGCGCTTGAGCGCCGCTTCCAGCCGGTGCAGGTGGGCGAGCCGTCGGTGGAGCACACCATCGAGATCCTCAAGGGTCTGCGCGATCGCTACGAGAGCCACCACCGGGTGTCCATCACCGACGGTGCGCTCGTCGCCGCGGCCACCCTGGCCGACCGCTACATCAACGACCGCTTCCTGCCGGACAAGGCGATCGACCTGATCGACGAGGCCGGAGCCCGGATGCGCATCCGCCGGATGACCGCACCGCCGGACCTGCGTGAGTTCGATGAGCGGATCGCGGACGCCCGCAAGGAGAAGGAAAGCGCGATCGACGCGCAGGACTTCGAGAAGGCCGCCGGCCTGCGGGACAAGGAGAAGCAGCTCGTCGCCGAGCGTGCCGAGCGTGAAAAGCAGTGGCGCAGTGGTGATCTGGACGTCGTGGCCGAGGTCGACGACGAGCAGATCGCCGAGGTGCTGGGCAACTGGACCGGTATCCCGGTGTTCAAGCTCACCGAGGAGGAGACCACCCGTCTGCTCCGCATGGAGGAGGAACTGCACAAGCGGATCATCGGCCAGGAGGATGCGGTCAAGGCCGTCTCCAAGGCGATCCGCCGCACCCGCGCAGGCCTGAAGGACCCGAAGCGCCCGTCCGGTTCGTTCATCTTCGCCGGCCCGTCCGGCGTCGGTAAGACCGAGCTGTCCAAGGCGCTGGCCAACTTCCTGTTCGGCGACGACGACGCGCTCATCCAGATCGACATGGGTGAGTTCCACGACCGGTTCACCGCGTCGCGTCTGTTCGGCGCGCCTCCCGGCTACGTCGGCTACGAAGAGGGCGGCCAGCTCACCGAGAAGGTGCGCCGCAAGCCGTTCTCGGTGGTGCTGTTCGACGAGATCGAGAAGGCCCACTCGGAGATCTACAACACCTTGTTGCAGGTCCTTGAGGACGGCCGCCTCACCGACGGTCAGGGTCGCACGGTCGACTTCAAGAACACCGTGCTGATCTTCACCTCGAACCTCGGAACCTCCGACATCTCCAAGGCCGTCGGTCTGGGCTTCAGCAAGGGCGACGACTCCAAGTCGAACTACGAGCGCATGAAGATGAAGGTCAACGACGAGCTGAAGAAGCACTTCCGCCCGGAGTTCCTCAACCGTATCGACGACATCGTCGTCTTCCACCAGTTGACGCAGGAAGAGATCATCCAGATGGTCGATCTCATGCTCAACCGGGTGGAGACCGCGCTGCGCAACAAGGACATGGCCATCGAGGTCACCGACAAGGCCAAGTCCTTGCTGGCCAAGCGCGGCTTCGATCCGGTGCTCGGTGCCCGTCCGTTGCGTCGGACCATCCAGCGCGAGATCGAGGATCAGCTGTCGGAGAAGATCCTGTTCGGTGACATCACGCCGGGCCAGATCGTCCTCATCGACGTGGAAGGCTGGGACGGCGAAGGCGACGGCGAGGATGCCAAGTTCACCTTCACCGGCTCGGAGAAGCCCCGCGAATTGCCGGATGCCCCGGTCGAATTGACCAAGGCAGGCGAGGGCAGCAGCGAGAGCTGATCGCGCCCAATCGAATACCACGACGCCCGCTGTGTTCCCCGATGGGGACGCGGCGGGCGTCGTCGTTTCCCGACCCGGGTCCACCACCCGGAGCCATTCACTACTCTGGCTACCGGCAACCGATCGAGGAGACTGCGCACCGTGACCACCGAATCCGACCATCGCGACCCGACGTCCGGCGAAACCGGCGCCGAGGCGCCGATCATCGTGACCCGCGACGACGAGATCACGATCATCACCCTCAACCGGCCGGATCGGCTCAACGCCTTCACCTCCCAGATGGGTGATCAGCTGATGGCCACCCTCGATGACACCGATGCCGACGATTCCGTGCGTGCCGTGGTCATCACCGGCGCGGGCCGGGCGTTCTGCGCCGGAGCCGATCTCGGAGCCGGCGCATCGACATTCGAGCTCACCGAGGAGGCCGCCGGAGAGGTGCCCCGCGACTACGGGGGCCGCGTCTCACTACGCATCTTCGAATCGCTCAAGCCGGTCGTGATGGCCGTCAACGGGCCGTCGGCCGGCGTGGGTGTGACGATGACGCTGCCCGCCGACGCGCGGATCGCGTCGGAGAACGCCCGATTCGGATTCGTCTTCGCCAAGCGCGGGCTCGTCCCCGAGGCCTGTTCGACGTGGTTCCTGCCGCGTCTCGTGGGCCTTCCCACCGCGCTGCATTGGACGCTCGGGGCGCAGATGGTCAGTGCCGCCGAGGCGCTCGACGCCGGGCTGGTGCAGCAGGTCGTCGCACCCGAGGAGGTCGTCGACACCGCGATCGCGGTGGCTCGGTCGATGACGGCCGGGTCCGCACCGGTGTCGGTGGCGCTGACCCGTCAACTGCTGTGGCGGATGGCCGGTGCGCCGAGTCCGTGGGACGCGCATCGTGCCGATTCGACGGCGATCTACGCGCGCGGCCGCATGGCCGACGTCCACGAGGGCGTGATGTCGTTCCTCGAGAAGCGAGATCCGGTGTTCACCGACTCGGTCGCGACGGACCTACCCGACATCTTCGACACACCCACCGGGTGGTGAGTCGGCGGTTCGCCAGAAGTTCTTGTCGGCGTGGTCAACCCAACACGGGTCGCGTCGTGGGTTCGGGCGCCGCGTGTGTGAGACTTGGACGGTTATGTCTCGAGCCTTGATCGGTCGTATCGCGACGGCCTGCGGAGCCCTGGTGGCCGCGGGCGTCGTCGTGCTGTCCGGGAGTTCGGGGCTGGCGTCGCACACCGAGGCGGCGCCATCGGTGCGTACCGCGGCGCAGCACGAGACCGAGACGCCGGTGAACGTCAGTGCGCCCGCCCCGCAGAAGTATGTGGCACTGGGCAGTTCGTACGCCGCCGGACCCGGAGGCATCGAATCGTTGAGCAATCGGTGCCTGCGTTCACCCGACAACTATCCGAATCAGGTCGCCACCGCCCTCGGGATGAGCCTGGTGGACGCGACATGTTCGGGATCGACGTCGGACAACATCCTCGACCGTCCGCAGCGGTTCACCCCGAATCCGCAGATCGACGCGGTGACCCCGGAGACCTCGCTGGTCACCATCACCACCGGCGGCAACGACGTCGGCTACATCCAACGGCTGATCGCGATGAGTTGCCGCAACGTCGCGCCGGAGGTTGCCAAAGAGGTCGCGGCGCGCACATGCAATCTCGGCCATCCGATCCCGGCCGAACCCGGGCCGGAACGGTACGCCGCCGTCGAGCAGAAGATGATCGCCACGGTCTTCGCGGTGCGCCAGCGCGCACCGCAGGCCCGCATCCTGCTGGTCGACTACCCGCCGGCCGTCGTGCTCGGCGGACCCACCTGCGCCAAGCTGCCCCTGTCGCCGAGCGAGATCGAGGCCACGATCCGCGTCTTCGACGGCCTGGCGATGGTCACCGCCGCCGCGGCCCAGATCTCGGGCGCCGAACTCATCACGGCGTCTTCCGCCGGCGCCGACCACACGGTCTGCTCAACGGACCCGTGGCTGCGGGGATTCGAGACGCCCGTGCCCTACCACCCGAATTCCGCAGGTAAGGCCGCCGTCGCCGCGATGATCGTCAACGCAGTTCGCTGAGCTCTCCCGTTCCCCGTCGAGTGGGCGCTGTTTCGCGTCGAGTGGGCGCTCTTTCCCGTCGAGTGGGCGCTGTTTCGGGTTGAGTGGGCGCTGTTTCGTGTCGAGTGGGCGCTGTTTCGCGTCGAGTGGGTGCCCCCGAACCGTTGACAGCGCTCTCGAGGACGTTGACAGCGCTCTCGTGGTCGTTGACAGCGCTCTCGTGGTCGTTGACAGCGCTCAAGTGAGCGCTGTCAGTGGTGGGGAGAGCGCTGTCAGTGGGGGGAGAGCGCTGTCAACAGCTCTCAGCCCCGAGCCTTCGGCCCCGCAGGTCTCAGACCGCTTGCTCGACGAACTCGTGATCGCGGTGGCGGACCTGACGCCAGTACACCAGGCCCATCGAGAAGATCAGGAAGGCGCCGGTGAGGGCGACGAGGTTGCCCGCCCACATGTCGAAGCCGAATCGCAGGATGAGTCCCAGCACGATCGCGGCCGCACCGACGAGAACGGACCGCGTCGCGTTCTGGGAGCGCCAGTCGATGCGGTTGCGGCCGGTGGTGATCAGGCTGATCGGGCTGCGACGCAGGGTCTCGACCATGAAGACGGTCAGCGCCACGGTCGCGACGTATGCGATGAGCACTCGGGGCACAGCCGGCATGTCGGGGTCGGCGATCTGTGGCATCAGTGCGTAGATCGCGAGCGCATGGGCGAGGTAGATGCCGAAGGACCGGTCCGAGGCGGTCTTCATCAGCTTGTCGGGGATGGAACCGGGGTGGCGCCGTTCCTGCCAGATGGTGCCGAGACTGTAGAGGATCACGATGATCGCGATGAACGCCCACAGGTTGTGCAGCATGAACACGTTGGTCGCGCGGAACAGATTCTCGCCCTGGTCGACCGTGTACAGGTAGTACAGCCAGGTCCCGAAGATCACGACGGCACCGATCACCATCATGTGGATGCGCCAGCGCTTCACGAACGCCTGCACGGCCTCGTAGTGCATGGCGGCCACGCAGCCGGCGAAGATGAAGAACTGATACGGGAAGATCAGCACCTCGAGGTGACGCCAGATGACTCCCTGGAGCCCCCAGGTGAGGAACGACAGCGGCGGCCGGACCATCAGGTACATCATCGTCATCTGGATGACGAAGCTCAGGCCCAAGAGGTATCGGTGATAACCCCAGGTCCGCTTGAGGACCCAGAGGACCGCCGGGAACACCAGATAGATCTGCATGCTCACCGACAGGAAGTACAGGTGGTAGGCGGCGTGGCCGGTGAGGAGGTCGTAGCCGATGCTCTTCACCGATTGTTTGACGGCGTCGACGCTGTTCCAGGCGTCGACGATCGATTGCACACCGTGGAAGTGATATCGCACGTAGAACCAGTAGAAGAGACTCCACGTCAGGAAGGGCAGGCCGATGAGTTTGAAGCGGCGTCGCCAGAACGGGATCGTCTGCAGTTCACGCTTGCGGTACTGATAGGTCAGCACGAAGCCGGTGAGAGTGAAGAATCCGTAGCGGGTGTAGCGCAGGAAGAGTTCGACGGCGCCCGCCGCGACGCTCGTCGGTGCGGTGACGGTGAGCATGACGTGATCGAGGATCACGCCGCCGAAGGTCACCAGACGAACGAGGTCGATCTGGTAGAGGTGCTTGTCGCGCTTGGTGGCGGGAGTTGCCGCAGCCTCGGTCTCCGGAGCACCGGTCGTTGCAGGCTTGGTCACCGATACCGACGGTGTGGCCGCGTCAGAGGATGCAGCATTAGATGACGTGGTGTCCGACGAGGCAGGTGGGGTGCCGGTCGATGGCTGTTCGGTGACGATCGGGGACCCTCCATCCAAGTCTTCGCACGACCACAATTCTTCGCACGGCGCAGTGGGTGAGGCTACTCCGTGTTGCTGGGAGAACCGAAGTCGGTCGGCCGTCGGGGCACTCCACAACCGTCGCTGTGGGGGGACGTCGCGGCGCTGTCCCTGTCGATCGCCCGATCAGCAGTCTCCCTGCCATCCTGACATCAAATATGCAGGAAGGCGGGGACGCGGCGCCCGACCGACTCGCCGCGATTCCGGCCTGCCGCACGTCGCGCGACGACCCTGCCGTGATGTGACGCATCCCACTGCGACGGCTCGTCCCTCCCGTCACTCGTGACCCGGGGCGAGTTCGGCCGGCGACTGGCGCTCACGACGTCGTCCGCACCATCCTGGGCGTCGGGGTCTCCGTTCGACGTTGGGCGACGACGCCGATCACCGCGGCCACGAAGCAGGCCGCGGCGCCGACCGCGAGGCCGGTACGCGGGTCGGCGACCTCGCTGATCCACCCGATGATCGGCCCACCGATGGGCGTCGATCCCATGAAGGCGACCGACCACAGCGCCATCACCCGACCGCGCATATGCGGTTCCGAGTTGAGCTGCAACGTGGCATTGCCGGTCGACATGAACGAGACACTGAGCCAGCCGACGAAGAAGAGCGCGACGATCGCCATCCACAGGTGCGGGACGGCGGCGGTGACGGCGATGGTGACCCCGAAGCCTGCCGCGGCGATGGTCAACGTGCGCAATCCGGTGGTTCCCCGCGCGGCCACGAGCAGGCCGCCGACGACCGCGCCGACACCCATCGCGGCGGTCATGAATCCGAAGGCCTGCGGTCCGCCGCCGAACGAGTCGCGTGCGGCCGCGGGCAACGACACCTGGAACTCGTAGGCCAGCGTGCCGACGAGGGCCATCATCGCCAGTGGCACCCACAGCAGCGGCTTTCCGGATACGTACCGAAGTCCCTCGCGCAGTTGACCTTTACCGCGCTTGATGGGTTTCTCATGGGCGATGTCGGCGGTGCGCATCGCGATCAGCGACACCACGACGGCGACGAAGCTGGCCGCGTTCACCGCGAAGCACCAACCGGCACCGACCGCGGCGAGCATGACGCCGGCGACCGCCGGGCCCACCGCGCGGGCGGCGTTGACCATCACCGAGTTGAGGGTGACGGCATTGCGGATGAGGGATTCGCCGACGATCTGGTGGATGAAGGCCTGGCGGGCCGGATTCTCGAAGGCGTTGTTGAGCCCCAACAGCACCGCCAGCACTCCGACGTGCCACACCTGCACCCAGCCGCCGAGGGTGAGGACCGCGAGGACGGCCGCCAGCAGACCCATCACCGACTGGAGCGCGATCATCAGCTTCCGTCGATCCACCCGGTCGGCGACCACCCCCGCATACGGTCCGAGCACCAGGATCGGAACGGCCTGCAGGGCGACGATGACGCCGAGGACCGCCGACGACCCGCTGAGCGTGAGGACCAACCAGGCCTGGGCGGTGGCCTGCATCCAGGTGCCGACCAACGACAGGGCCTGCCCGCCGAAATAGAGGCGGTAGTTGTGGATTCGCAGGGAGGAGAACACTCCCGAGTCCGATGCCTGCGGGGAAACCCCGGCGGTGGTCTCGGGTGCGCGGCGCTCAGACATCGGCTCCACTGTAGGCACGGTCGACGGCGGGGAACCTCGGACGAGCCTGTGTATAGTCTATAGACTATGCCCGATCAGGGGCCGACGGGCCGATCATCCTCCGCGGCGGTATCGCCACGCCGTCGTCGCCCCCGACTATCCGACGAGGTCTCGGAATATGTGCGTGAACTCATCGTGTCGGGGCAATTGCAACCCGGCGAGTTCATCCGGCCGGAGAACGTCGCCGAGGAACTCGGGGTGTCGGCGACCCCGGCGCGGGAGGGTCTGCTCTCGCTGCAGACGGAGGGGATGCTGCGGGTCGAGCCGCGGCGCGGATTCGTCGTCGCGCCCCTGAGTAGCGCCGACATCGAGGATGTGTTCGCCGGTCAGGCGTTGTTGGCCGGCGAACTCGCCGCCCGGGCCTCCGCGAACATCGACGACGCCGGGCTCACCGCCCTCGAGGCGATCCAGTCCGATCTGGAATCGGCGGCCGACCGCGGCGACAACGACGAGGTGGAGCGTCTCAACCACGAGTTCCATCGTCGGATCTACCGCACCGCCGACTCTCCCAAGCTGTCGTGGATGATCAAGTCGTCTCTCAGCTACGCACCTCGACGATTCTTCGCCTCGGTCGAGGGATGGCCGCAGGCGTCGGCCGATGATCACCGCGCCATCCTCGACGGATTGCGCCGCGGGGACGCCGGGGCGGTACGCGAGTCCATGGCCGAACACGTCCGCAAGGCCGGTCGGCTGCTCGCCGACAATCGCCGCGAGGAGTAGCGGCCGGTTCTTCCGCCGGCCGAGTCGTCCTTCCGTTGGTCGGGCCGTTGTCCCGCCGATCGAGCCGTGACCCTGCCGGTGGAGCCGTGACCCCGCGGGTGGAGCCACTACCCCGCCGGTCGAGCCTCCTTCTCCCGCCGGTGAGGAGCGCAAGCCGCCGCGTTGAGCTCCGTCGAAACGACGAGCCGTGTCGAGGCCTCCGCAGGCTGCAGCTGGTACGCAATGACATTGGCGCACTGGGCAAGTGATCGACAGTCGTCGTTCCTCCTCCCGCCGGTCGAGCCGTAACCCGTTGGTCGAACCGGTGAGAAGCGTGAGCGAGCGCTGATGAAGTCAGCGACTCACCGAAGCCAGGATCCGTTCTGCGCGTGCCACGACGGGCGGATCCACCATGTGGCCGTCCACTGCGACCGCTGCGGAGCCGAGCCCGGCCGCCTCGAGAATAGAACGTGCCCAGGCGATCTGGTCGTCGGTAGGCGCAAGGCAGTCGTGCACCGCCGCCACCTGGGCGGGGTGGATGCACAGCTTGCCGGGCATGCCTATGCGCGCGGCGTACCGCACGTCGTCGACGAGGACGTCGGGTTCGCGCAGGGCCGTGGTCACACCGTCGATCGGTGCGGCGATACCCGCTGCGGCACTGGCTAGCACGAGTCCGGAGCGCGCGAACAACAGCGCCTCACGGTCATTGGGGTCGACGCCGATGTCGACGGCGAAATCGATCGCGCCGAAGCCGAGTCGGACCACCGCGTCGAGCTCGGCGAGGGCGCCCGCGTTGCCGATTCCGCGCGCGGTCTCGATCAGGGCGATCACCGATGCGGATGTGGCCGCTCCGACCGCGGCCACCGCGTCGGCGTCGGTCGCCTTGGCGAGGACGACGGACGCCTGAAGCTGTTGTGCGAGAGCGACATCGTCGTCGTGCCAGGGTGTCTGTGCGGCATTGATGCGAATCAATGCCGAATTCCCGGCGCCGAACCAGTCGGCGATGTGCTCGCGGGCCGCCGGTTTGTCGGCGGGGGATACCGCGTCCTCGAGGTCGACGATCACGACGTCGGCGCCGGCCGCGGCGGCCTTGTCGAATCGTTCCGGACGATCGCCCGGAACGAAGAGGAATGTCCGTGCGGTGCGGATCTTTTCGGCGATGCTGACCTGGTTGCTCATCAGAACGATCCTCGTCCGGACACATGCACCGTGTCGCCTCCGGTGACGACGCGCAGTGCGATGTCACCGCCGGTGTCGGTGGCCTCCACCCGGAACCGGTCACCGATGAAGAGCGGGCGTTGAAGCCGGAACTCGAAGTCGCGCAGGGACTCTCCACCTCGGCGGCTGCGTACCAGTTCGGCCATGTAGGTGGCCAGCAGCGGACCATGCACCACCAGGTCGGGGTAACCCTCGACCTCCGTCACATACGGGCGGTCATAGTGGATGCGGTGGGCGTTGGAGGTCAGCGCGGAGTAGCGGAACAGCGTGGGGGTGGTCGGGGTCGGTTCCGTCGACCACTGTGCGGTGGACGCGCCCAACTCCGACGACGGGCGCTCGAACGGGCGCGAATGCCCGGAGTCGCTGCGGTACACCAGGTTCTGTTCTTCGACGAGGCGCGGTTCGTCGTCGCCGTCCTGGCGGTACTCCGATCGCACGGTCACAAACAGCATGTCGCCCGTGCGTCCGGTCTTCTCGGTGATCGCGGCGATCGAGGATCGCTTCTCGGTCGGGACGCCGAGACGCAGCGGCCCGGTGGAGGTGATCCGCGACCCGGCGAACATGCGGCGCCGGTCGGGGATCGGCGGGAGGAAGTGGCCATCCGCGGGGTGTCCGTCGGCTCCGAGGTCCGCCGTCGGCGGCCACTCCGAGAAGTACACCCAATGCCACGGGATGGGGAGTGCGTCTTCCGGCCCGAAGGTCTCGCCGGTGTCCAGGGTGGCGGCGAGTCGGCTCGCCTGGGCCGGATCGAGGATGTCGGTCTCGACGATCGGTGCGGGGTGCCAACCGGCGACGTGGTCGCGAAGCGTTCGCTGCACGGTGTCCGACATGGTGATGCCTCCTGGTCTCGCTGACGACTGTAAAAAATAGTCTATAGAACAGGCGGCGCTCAGTCGACCTCGACGCCCAGATGGGCGGCGAACAGTCCTGCGAATCCGATGAGCTGTTCGCCGTCGATGGTGGTCCCGGACAGTCCGTCCAGGTGCCGCAGCGTGCCCACCCGCGCCCCGCGCAGGTCGAGATCGGTGAGCTTCGCGCGGTGCACATCGATGGCCCCGACGGTGCAGTCCTCGAACGCCAGGCGGGAGAGGGCGGCGTCGCCGAGGTCGATCTCGCCGACGGTGCAGTCCCGGAAGAGCACATCCCGGACGTCGGCGCCGCGCAGATTCAGCAGGTCGACCTTGCAACCCTCGACGACCATTCCGCGGACCCTTGCGTCGAACATGTCGAGCGCGCCGAACCGGCAACGCGACATGTGCAGATTGCGGAGAGTGCTGCGCGGCAACGACAATCGCCCCACCTGGAGCTGGGTGAGCACGGAGTCGGCGATGCGCGATGCACTCAGGTCGGCGCCGTCGAAGATCACCGATCGCACCTCACAATCGGTGAGGGCCACACCCATCAGGTCCCGATCGGTGAGGTCCAGATCGCGGAACGACGTCATCTCGACGGACGCGTCGGGGGAGAGGGCGGCATCGTCACCTGTCTCGTAGGTGGTCGTCCGCGGGTGGTCCTCGACGCGTGGAGGTCGTGTCGTCATCGTTCGAGCATGGCCCATCGAACCGACACGACCGCGCCGACCCACCCACCTCTCCCGGCGGCCCGATGGTGTCTCATCGAGCGACCCCTCTTCGGGGGGTGTCGGGACCGGCGTGTGACGTGGATCATGTCGTCCATGACGAGTAACACCGACCTCTACCGCGCCGGGCGCGACCAGATGATCAGTCTCATCTCCGACTACGACAAGGCCGTCGCCGAGTTCCGGTGGCCGGAACTGTCCGGTCGCTTCAACTGGGCGACGGACTGGTTCGACGTCATCGCCCGCGACAACGACTCCGTCGCCCTGTGGATCACCGAGCAGGACGGGTCGGAGGTGACGGTCACCTTCGCCGAGATGGCGCAGCGTTCCGATCGCGTCGCCACCTGGCTGCGGGGCCTGGGCATCGGCAAGGGGGATCGCGTCATCCTGATGCTCGGCAATCAGGTCGAGTTGTGGGAGGCGATGCTGGCCGTGCTGAAACTCGGTGCGATCGTCATGCCGACGACTGCGGCGCTCGGCCCGGAGGATCTGCGCGACCGCATCGACCGCGGGCAGGCGCGTGCGGTGATCGCCAACGCCGCCGACACACCGAAGTTCGACGACCTCGACGGCGACTATCTCCGGATCGTCGTCGGATCGCCGGCACCGGGCTGGGTCGGGTACGCCGACGCCGGAGAATCGGAGTCGGCCGGTCCGTTCGAGGCGGTCACCGACGTCGACGATCCGATGCTGATCTACTTCACCTCGGGTACCACCAGCCGGCCGAAGCTGGTCGAGCACTCCCAAACCAGTTACGCCGTCGGGCATTTCACCACCATGGCGTGGATCGGGTTGCGCCCCGGTGACGTTCACCTCGCGATCAGTTCACCGGGGTGGGCCAAGCATGCGTGGAGCTGTTTCTTCGCACCGTGGATCGCGGAATCCACCATCTTCGTCTACAACTACGGCCGGTTCGACGCGGCGGCCCTGATGGATCAACTCCGCCGCGCGAAGGTGAGCACCTTCTGCGCACCACCCACGGTGTGGCGCATGCTGATCCAGGCCGACCTCGGCCAACGTCCGGACGCGTTGCGCGAACTGCTCGGCGCGGGTGAACCGTTGAACCCCGACGTGATCCGTCAGGTCGAAGACTCGTGGGGACTGACGATCCGGGACGGCTTCGGGCAGACGGAGACGACGCTGCAGGTCGGCAACACGCCGGGGCAGCCGGTGAAGTCGGGATCGATGGGCCGCCCGATGCCGGGAGTGCCGGTGGTGCTGGTGGATCCGCTGACCGGCGAACTCGCCGACGAGGGCGAGATCTGCCTGGACCTGTCGCAGCATCCGAAGAATCTGATGACCGGATACCTCGGCGATCCGGAGCGCAACGAGGCCGTGATGGCCGGCGGTTACTACCACACCGGTGATGTGGCGCAACGGGATTCCGATGGCTACATCACATACGTCGGCCGCACCGACGATGTGTTCAAGTCCTCGGACTACAAGGTGTCACCCTTCGAACTCGAAAGCGTGCTCATCGAACATCCGGCCGTGGTCGAGGCCGCCGTCGTACCCCAACCCGACGACACCCGGCTCGCGATCCCGAAAGCCTATGTGACTCTGGCGCAGGGCTGGGAGCCCACCGCCGAGACCGCGCGCGCGATCCTCGAGTACTCCCGCGATCACCTCGCCCCGTACCTGAAGGTGCGGCGGGTGGAGTTCTTCGAACTCCCCAAGACGATCTCGGGCAAGATCCGCCGCGTCGAACTCCAGCAGCGGGAGAGTGTCGCACACCGGGATTCGGTGCAGATCGCCACCGAGTACCGCTATGAGGATCTCGTGGACTGATCCTCATCGGAACTGGCTGCGGAAACGTGACGGCGGTACCCCGAACTGCGCGGTGAAATTCTGGCGGAGCGTCACCTCGCTGCCGAAGCCGCAGGTGTGGGCGATCATTCGCAGATCGAGGTCGGTGGTCTCGAGGAGTTGCCGGGCGCGGTCAAGCCGTTGCCGGGTCACCCATCGTGCCGGCGTGGTGCCGGTCTCGCTCCGGAAATGGCGGATGAGGCTTCGCCGGCTCATGCCGGCGTGGTCGGCCAGCACCGCGACAGAGAGGTTGTGGTTGAGCCGCCCGACCGCCCACTGCATGACCGTGCTCATGGATGCCTCGGAATCGACTGCGGTGACCGGGTTCTCGATGTACTGCGCCTGACCGCCGTCGCGATGCGGTGCCACCACCATGCGACGGGCCACCCGGTTGGCCAGGTCCACTCCGCTGCGGCGGCGCAGCAGATGCAGGCAGGCGTCGACCGCCGAGACGGTACCGGCCGAGGTGATCACGTCGCCGTGGTCGATGTAAAGCACGGAGTCGTCGACCGAGCCGCAACGGCCGCGGCCGAGCAGGGTGTCGGTGCCCAGCCAATGTGTCACGGCCGCACGGCCTTCCAGCAAGCCGGCGTCGGCGACCGCGATGGCGCCCAGGCACAGCCCGGCGACCACCGCGCCGCGTGCATGCGCGCGCACGAGGATCTCACGCAGATCCTCGCCGATCTCGGGTGTGGACTCCGGCCACGACGGAATGATCACGACGTCGGCGTCGTCGGCGGTGGTGGGCCCGGCGATGCCGGACAGCCGTGTTCCGCCGGCCACCTCGACGCTCCCGGTGCCGGTCGAGAACAACGTGACCGACCACGCCGCCGGGTCGTCGGCGATTACGGCGGCCTCGCCGAACACCATCTGCGGGGCGGCGACGTGGAACAGACTCACACCGTCGAAGACGAAGATCGCGACGTGCATCCGTCGGCTCCTTTCGGCGCTGCGCGTCGCGCCCACGGGTGGCGCGTTTCCATCGCACTGTGGCATTCGTGCCACTTCTGCGCCCGACGATACCGCAGCAGACTGCAGTGCACGGTGAGGAAATCCGTTCTCGCCGAACACCGGAAGAGGATGTCCCATGACCGCACCGAAGCGCGCCCTTGTCATCGTCGATGTGCAGAACGACTACTTCGACGGACCGATGCAGATCCAGTACCCGCCGCGGGACGAGTCGCTGGCCAACATCGCGCGGGCGATCGACGCGGCCGTTGCGGCGGGGCTGCCGGTGGTGGCGCTGCAGCACACGTTGCCCGCCGACTTCCCGGTCTATGCCGAGGGATCGGAGGGATGGAAGCTTCATCCCGAGGTGGCGCGGCGCGTCGGCGACGACTGGTTGGTCGCCACCAAACAGTTCGGGACCGTCTTCGGTGGCACCGAGGTGGCGCAGTGGCTCGCCGACCGTGACGTCGACACCATCACCATCGTCGGCTATATGACGAACAACTGTGACCTCGCCACCGCCGCCGAGGCCGAGGTGCGCGGATTGAGCGCGGAGATCCTGTCCGATGCCACCGGTGCGGTGCACCTGGCCAACGGTGCCGGATCGGTCTCTGCCGAACAGTTGCACACGACGCTGATGGTGTTGTTCCACTCCAACTTTGCCGCCGTCGCGTCGACCGACGAGTGGCTTACCGCGCTCGGTGATGGACGCGCCCTGGACAAGGGCAATCTGGTGGAATCGGCGATCGCGGGTGCGCAGAGCAACGAACCGGCACGCGCCTGATGGGCGTCACCCGCCGCGCATCTCAGATGCCCGACCGACCTACCGCCGCGCGATCCAGGTCGTCTTGAGTCCGGTGAACTTGTCGATGGCGTGCACGGAGAGGTCGGACCCGAATCCCGATCCCTTGAAGCCGCCGAACGGGGTCCCCGGAGACAGGGCGTCGACGGTGTTGACCGACACCGTTCCGGCGTGCAGGGCATCCGAAACACGCAAGGCCCGATCGAGATCGGCGGTCCACACCGATGCTGCGAGACCGTAGTCGGTGTCATTGGCCATGGCGATGGCCTGCTCCTCGGTGTCGAACGGGATGATCGCGAGCAGCGGGCCGAAGATCTCCTCGGTGATGACCGTCGAGTCCGCCGGCAGGTCGGTGGCGACGGTGGGCTCCATGAAGAACCCGGCGTCTCCGATTCGGTTGCCGCCGAGAATGATCCGACCTTCCGATCGTGCCCGTTCGACATAGCGGAGGACAAGGTCGAGCTGCTTGCGCGACACCATCGCGCCGGTGGTCGAGGACGGATCCAGCGGATCGCCGGGCCGATACGCCGCGGCCTTCGCCACGAGGGTCGCGGCGAACTCGTCGGCGATCTCCCGCTGCACGAGGAGTCGACTGTTGGCCGAACACACCTCACCCTGGTTGCCGAAGATCCCGAAACACGCCATCTCCGCAGCGGATTCGAGGTCGCCGCAGTCGGCGAAGACGATGTTGGGGCTCTTGCCGCCGCACTCGAGCCACACCTGCTTCATGTTGGATTCGGCGCTGTAGGCCAAGAACTTCTTGCCGACCTCGGCCGACCCGGTGAACGTCAGGCAATCGACGTCGGGGTGCAGGCCCAGGGCACGTCCGGCAGTGGCCCCGAGACCGGGTACGACGTTGAGGACGCCGCTCGGGATGCCCGCCTCGAGGGCGATCTCGGCCATCCGCAGCGCCGACAGCGGTGATTCCTCGGCGGGTTTGAGGACGACCGAATTACCGGCTGCCAGCGCCGGCGCGAGCTTCCACGCGGCGATGTCGAGGGGGAAGTTCCACGGAACCACCGCACCCACCACGCCCAGGGGTACGCGTCGGACCATGGCCACACTGCCGTCGGCGGTGGGTGGGAGCTCACCGGGGATCTTGTCGATGACCTCGCCGTAGTAGCGGAACACCGCGGCCGCGCCGGGCACCTCGACGTCGATCGAGTCGCGGATGGCCTTGCCCATCTCCAGGGTCACCAGGAGCGCGAGTTCGTCGGCGTGCTCGACGAGCAGATCCGCGAAGCGGATGAGGATCGCGCCACGGTCGGCGGCGGAGCGACGCGACCAGCGGCCGTCGTCGAAGGCCCGCCGTGCGGCGTCCACCGCGGCGTCGATGTCGGCCTCCGCACCGGCGGCGACAGCGACGAGGACATCCCCGGTGGCCGGGTTGATGACATCGAAGGTGTCTTCCGAGACCGCGGGAACCGGACGACCGTCGATGACGGCGTCGGTCGGCAGTTTGAGGCCGGCCGCGCGGGCGTGCCAATCGATCGTGAGTGCAGACATGCACCCATGGTGACCGACTCGGCCATGAAGCAACAGATCCTGTCGAGCCGAATTATCTGATGATCTACATCGGTGCAGCCGATGACAGTTGCATCTGATTTGCTGATCCAGAAGGTCGGAAGATTCTGTTTTCCCTGGGATGCGCGCTGTCGAATACTGGCCTGAACGCCCCGACGACGTGGCGCACATCCCACAGACCACGACGGCAACGAGGAGTCGCATTCATGACGACCACACCCGAGTCCGCGCCGGGAGGTGCCGCGCCGGCACTCGAGCGCCGCACCATCGACCACATCCCGCACGACGAGCGACACGGCCGCGCCCGCGACATCTTCACCGTCTGGTTCGGCTCCAACATCATGCTGCTGACCATCATCACCGGCGCACTCGCGACCACGGTGTTCGGTCTGCCCTTCTGGGCCGGCGCGCTGGCCGTCGTCCTCGGCAACCTCGTCGGTGGCGTCGTCATGGCACTGCACGCGGCGCAGGGACCGCAGATGGGCGTGCCGCAGATGCTGCAGACCCGCGCGCAGTTCGGGTCGCTGGGCAGCCTCCTCGTCGTCGTACTCGTCGTCTTCATGTACCTGGGATTCTTCGCCTCCAACGCGGTCCTCGGCGGCCAGGCCTTCGCCGAGGTCACCGGACTGCCGACGAACTGGGCGATCCTGATCATCGGCGGCATCAGCGTCGCGGTGACCGTCATCGGCTACAAACTGATCCACTCCATGGCCGCCGTCCTCTCGGTGGTGGCCGGCCTTGCACTGCTGGTGGCATTCGTCTGGATGGTCGGCGTCAACGGCCTGCCCGAGGGTACTTGGCACAGCGGTGATTTCGGTTGGGCCGGTTTCATGGCGACGTTCTCCGCCGCGGCCCTGTGGCAGATCGCCTATGCGCCTTACGTCTCCGACTACACCCGCTACCTCCCCAAGGACACCGGCGTCACCACCGCGTTCTGGGCCACCTACGCGGGATGCGTCCTCGGCTCCGTGTTGCCGATGCTGCTCGGCGTCCTGGTCGGCGCGGCGCTACCCGCCGCCGACACCCTCGACGGCATGTCCACGCTCACCCACGGGATCTCGACGGGACTGTTCGCGGTCTTCGCGGTCGGTATCAGCCTGACCAACGGGATGAACCTGTATTGCGGTGCGCTGTCGACGATCACCGTCGGACAGAACATCCTGCCACGATGGCGGCCACAGGCCGCCAGTCGCGCGGTGATCGCCGTGGTGCTCTTCGCCATCGCGATGGTGCCCGCCCTCGTCAGCGCCGACGACTTCCTCGCCAACTACGCCAACTTCCTGTCCCTGCTGCTGTGCGTGTTGATCCCGTGGACCGCGGTCAACCTGGTCGACTACTACTTCCTGCGGCACGGCGTCTACGACATTCCCTCGCTGTTCGCCCGCGACGGCGGCGTGTACGGCCGCTTCAACTGGACGGCGATCGCCTGCTACGTGCTCGGCATCGCCCTGCAGATCCCGTTCCTCTCGACCACGCTGTGGGTCGGTCCGATCGCGGAATCGCTCGGTGGCGTAGACATCTCGTGGCTGGTGGGGCTCGCGGTGATCTGCCCGCTCTACTACGGCCTGATGCGGCTGCGGCAGTCCGCCGCGGTCGCCTCCCCGACCGTACTGATGACGGAACCCGCTGCATGAGAAGCGATTACGTCGTGGTCGGCGGCGGCACCGCGGGATGCATCGTCGCCGCCCGGCTCAGCGAGGACCCCGACGTCACCGTAACGGTCATCGAAGCGGGGCCCAGCGACGAGCACGAACCGCGGGCGCGGTCGATCCGCCGCTGGGCCGAGATGATCGGCAGCGAGTACGACATGGATTACCGCAGCGTGCCGCAAGAACGCGGGAACTCCGGAATTCGTCAGTCGCGCATGCACATCCTGGGTGGATGCTCGACGGCGAACACGATGATCACCTGGCGGCCACTCGCCGCCGATGTCGACGAATGGGCCGACTACGGGGTCGCCGGGTGGGATGTGGAGACGCTCGGCCGGTGTTTCGACCGGCTCGTCACACCCATCACCAAGGTGGCGCCGGCGGACCGGAATCCGTATGTCGCCGACGTGGTGGCCGCGGCGCGGGAGGCGCTGGATCTGCCGGCCCGGACGGCCTGGAACAGCGACATCGACTTCGCGAAAACCGGTGAGGGCGCGGGATTCTTCGAGATCGGCTACACGCCGGAGAGTAATCTCCGGTCGTCGACGTCGGTGCACTATCTGCATGACGTGATTGCGCAACGTCCCAATCTGACTGTGGTGCAAAACCGTTCGGTCACGACGATGCTCTTCGCCGGCCACCGCGCGACCGGTGTCCGTACCGTCGACGCCGGGGGCGAATCCGCCGACATCCATGCCGACCGCGAGGTCATCGTCTGCGCGGGCGCCATCGGGTCGCCCGCACTCCTGCAGCGCTCGGGCATCGGCCCCGCCGAGGTTCTCGCGGCGGCGGGTGTGCCGATCCGGGTCGATCTGCCCGGGGTGGGGGAGAACCTGATGGATCACGCCGAAGGGCTGATCGTGTGGGAGACCGATCGCGATGTGCCGACGACCTGCGCCACCGGCTGGGATGCGGGCGCCGCGCTCCGCCTGTCCGACGACAGCCCGGCACGGCCGGATATGTTGATGCACTTCCCGGTTGAGGCCGTCGCCGACCATGCCGTCACCTACGGCACCGAACTGCCGGAGAAGATCATCTCCATCACCCCCAACGTGGCCAAACCCCACAGTCGTGGGCGCGTGTGGATCACCGACACCGATCCGGCGACACCGCCGGCCATCGACTACCGCTACTTCACCGACCCCGATGGGGCCGACGAGGCCGCACTGCTGGCCGGAGTTCGCGCCGCGCGACGTATCGCGGCCACCGCTCCGATGTCGGATTGGGTTGTGCGGGAGGTCTTTCCCGGACCCGATGTCGACGATGACGAGGCACTGTCGGAGGCCCTGCGCGCGACCCATCAGACCGTCTATCACGTGTCGGGCACCTGCCGGATGGGAGCCGACGACGATCCACTCGCGGTTCTCGACAGCCGACTGAACGTGCGGGGCGTCAACGGTTTACGCGTCGTCGATGCCTCGGTGATGCCGACGCTGACGTCGGTCAATCCGGTCGGCACCATCATGAGTATCGCGGAGCGGGCAGCGGAACTCATCGCCGCTGATCGTCGTAGCGGGCACTGAGCTGTAACGAGCCTGGGATGTATCGAGCGCAGAGCTATGTCCCGAACAGGTCGCGGCAGAGTTCGGCGACCACCCCGGCCCGCCTGGTCGGCCGCGCGGCGATCGCGTTGAGCAGCACCATGGTCAGGGCTGGGGCGTCGTCGGCGATGGGGATCGACGCGACCGCGTGTCCGTCGAGCGCCATGGGGACCGCCGACTGCAGGTTGAGCACGGTGTAGGCCAGTCCTCGTCCCACCAGTGCGCGGCAGGTCTCGACGGTGGTGGATCGATACCGGACGTTGGGTTCGACCCCGCATTCCCGGAAGACCCGGCCGAAATAGTCGCGACTGTGCGGTAGGTCGAGTAGGGCCATGGGTTCGTCCGCGAGTTCGTGCAGCCGTACCGATTTCCGCTTCGCGAGCCTGTGTGAACCGGACACGAGGACGTAGGGTGGCACGGTCCGCAGTGGCCACCGCTTCAGCCGGGGATCGTCGACGAGGTCGTAACCGATCCCGAGTTCGAAGGTGCCATCGGCGACGCCCTCGGCGAGATCCGCGAGGTCGACCTCGGTGGTCTGCAACTGCAGCCGCGGCAGCTTTTCCGCTGCGGTACTGAGTAATTCGGGCAGCAGATAGGGCGCCATCACCTCGAAGCAGCCGATCGACAAGGACCCGGTCAGGGAGCCGCCCATGCCGTGGGCGATCGACCGCAGGTCGGCGGCCGACGCCAGCAGTTGCCTGCTCGCGACCAGCAACTCGCGGCCCGACGGTGTCAGCGTGATGCCTTTCGCGTGGTGGCGTACCAACAACTGGACTCCCAGGGAGCCCTCCAGGTCGGTGAGTGCCGTCGACATCGCCGATTGCGAAAGGTGTACGGCGGTGGCCGCTTTCGTGATGCTGCCGGCTTCGGCGACCGCCACGAAGTACTCGAGTTGCCGCAGCGTGTAGTCCGCCATGTCTCACCTCGTTGATTCGACTCTTCCGATACTAAACCACGGAAACAAAGACTGTACAGATGAAACCTCGGCATTCAGGCTGGTAGCACACGTCTTCATTCCCCTCGTCGAGCAGGAGTTGACTCATGGGAACTCATCCAGTGGCCCAGGACGGGCCGGATCTGCATCTGCGGCATTCGCTGCGCCGTCTCGACGTCCCGATCATGATCCTGTCGGCACTCATCAGCCTGGACATGGTCGGTGAGATCTCGTCCTTCGGTGGGGAGACCTTCACCTGGCTGCTCGTGCTGGCCGTGTTGTGGATGGTTCCCTACGGCCTGGTGACCGCCGAACTGGGCAGTGCCTTCCCCGACGAGGGTGGCCTCTACGAGTGGGTCAAACGTGCCTTCGGCCGACTGCCCGGCTCGATCGCCACCATCATGTACTGGTCGATCAACCCGCTGTGGATCGGCGGTTCGCTCGCGTTCATCAGTACCGAGGCGTGGAGCAGCTTCATTCGCCCGGTGGGCGAGGGCACCGTCGGCGACTATGCGTTCAAGGTCGTGTTCGTCTGCGCCTCGGTGGGTGTCACACTGCTGTCGATGCGGCGGGCCCGGGTGGTCTTCCGGATCGGTACCTACCTGAAACTCGGTCTCGCCGCGGTCTTCCTGATCACCACCGTCATCTTCGGTCTCCAGCACGGGTTCCACGGCATCGGCGCGGTGAGCTGGTCGCCCACGATGACCGGTTTCCTGGGACTTGTTCCGCTGCTGCTGTTCTCGTTGGTCGGTTTCGAGGTGCCGAGTCAGGCCGGCGGTGAGATGACCAACCCGCAGCGTGACGTTCCCCGCGGCATTGCGGTCAGCGGCTTCGTCGGAATCCTGGTCTACGCGTTGCCGGTGCTGGCCCTGCTCCTGGTGCTCCCGGCAGACAAGATCACCGGCATCGGCGGATTCATGGCCGCCGTCGACACCGTCTTCGGCGTCTACGGCCCGGCTGCGGGCCTTCTGGTGAAGCTCGCGGTGCTGGCCTTCATCGTCGGCCTCGGCGTCACCGGTGC
This sequence comes from Gordonia sp. VNK1, assembly GCF_040049135.1. Taxonomy (NCBI): domain Bacteria; kingdom Bacillati; phylum Actinomycetota; class Actinomycetes; order Mycobacteriales; family Gordoniaceae; genus Gordonia; species Gordonia sp. VNK1. The sequence goes on from NZ_JBDZDJ010000007.1 coordinate 56,864, forward strand.
CACCTGGGCGCTGGCCGCGAACCGTGCGCTGGCCGTCGCGGCGGCCGACGGTGGCTTCTTCCCCTACTTCGCGAAGTTCGACGAGAAGCGGGATTCTCCGGTGCGCGTCAACGTGTTCACCGGTGTCATCGCGCTGGTGTTCATGGTCGCCGGTGTGCTGTTCTCCCGCGGCGACAGTGCCGCGACGTTCGCCGTCGTGCTCACGATCACCATCTCCACCTCCCTCGTCGCATACCTTTTCGTGTTCCCGGCGGCGCTTCGCCTGCGGTTCACCCATCCTGCGCGAGGCCGCTCCTACTCGATTCCCGGTGGGCGCGTGGGCATCACCGTGGCCGTCGCCGTGACGACGTTCTGGGCCGCGCTGGGCGTGTGGGTGGCGGTCTTCCCCGGAACGCTGGAGAACCTCGTCGGCATCGACTACGACTTCCTCGAGACGTGGGGAGTCGGCCGCATGAGGTTCGAGGTGTTCACCCTCGGCACCCTGGCGCTGCTCGCCCTGATCGCGGTCGCCGGCCATCTCCGCGGACGGGGGAGTGTTTCTGCCGCAGCAGAACCGGTGGTGACCGACGAGCCGCGGATCACCGAAACTGTCGGCTGAGACGCGATCACGACGGTGGCCCGGCTTCTCCGCTGGAGGGGCCGGGCCACCGTCGTATCTCTGGGAGTCGCCTCGTCGACGACGTCGATCGGATCGGGGGGATTGGCGCGGGTGGTTCTGCTCGACGCGGTGCCTGCGTGCTGGCGCGCTCAGTGCAACGAGGGCGTGGACGTGGGGGTGTCGCGTGAGCTGACTGGGCCCGCGCGAGTCGCCGAAGCAATGGACCGTGGGTAGGCTCCGCACGTGCCCGAGACCGGCATGATCAGCCCTGAGCGAGTCATACTCACTGAGTGACTAAACGTCTACAGGTCGTGATGGACGACGACGAGTATGCCGAGATCGAGGCGTTCGCTCAGCGGCAGGGCGAGACTGTGTCGCAGTGGGTGCGCGCTGCCCTGCGAGAAGCGCGTGCACAACAACCACGTCAGACGCAGGCACGAAAGCTGGCAGCGCTGAGGAAGGCACTCACCCATGAGTTCCCGACCGGGGATATCGAACAGTTGCTTGACGAGACCGAACGCGGCTACCTGGCGTGAGTGTCTTTCTGGATGCCAACATCCCGACGTATCTCGTCGGCGCCGATCACCCACATCGGGATCGGGCCCGCGACATTCTCGATCAGTTGATTCTCGACGAGACCAGGCTTGTCACTGACGCCGAGGTCTATCAAGAACTGCTGCGCCGATACGCCGCGATTGAGCGACTCGACGCAATCGAACCGGCATGCAACGCGCTCGACGAACTTGTCGATGATGTCTTCTCGATCCGCCGTGAGGACATCGACGCCGCCATACCGCTTGTCCTCGGCGGAGCTGGTGCTCCGACGCTCTACACGTTGCCGCGATGCGCGCCAACGGGATAACTCGCATCCTGACCTTTGATTGGGGATTCGACCGTTTCGCTGACCTCGAACGGCTGCACTGACGTGCCGATAATCGCGGGACACAAACCTCAGGCGTCGTGCACCACCGCACCGCCGACCATCGTCATCCGCACCGTCATCTCACCGATGTCACGCGCCTCACGGATGTCACCGTCGAGGACGACGAGGTCGGCATCCTTGCCGACCTCGATGGACCCGGTCGCGTCGTCGGCATGCATCGCGCGTGCCGCGCCGATCGTGTAGGCGTCGACGGCCGCCCGCAGCCCGATGGCTTCCTCGGCGACGAGTGGGACGGTTCGGGCGTCGTCGCCGATGGCGTGCGGGTCGGCCAGCGAACCCGTCCGATGGACCGCGGTGTGGATGGCCCACAAGGGATTCGGATCGGTGACCGGCCAGTCGCTGCCCATCGCCAAAGCGCCGCCGGCCGACAGGATCGACCTGAACGGGAAGTGCCACCGCTGCCGGTCGTCGCCCAGCAGGGGAAGTTTGCGTTCGATGATCTCGGTGTCGCGACGCGCCCAGAGCGCCTGAATGTTGGCGATGACGCCGAGCTCGGCAAAGCGTGGGATGTCGGCGGGGTCGACGATGTCGAGATGGGCGATCTGATGGCGTGCAGCGCCATCCGGTCGTGACCGGATGGCGGCGCCCAGCGCGTCGAGGCATTCCCGCACCGCACGATCGCCGACCGCATGCATGTGGATGTGGAAGTCGTTGCGCGCGAGCAGTGCACACACCTCGTCGAGCTCCGCCGGATCGATGAACGACAGACCCTCCGGCGCGGCCCCGGCAGGCAGGTGGGTGTACGGTGCGAGCATCGCGGCGGTGCAGTTCTCGCAGATCCCGTCCTGCATCACCTTGACGGTGTCGACGTGAAAGCGAGTGCCGTGCGCCTGTTCTCGTCGCTGGAGCAGCGTGTCGAGCTGCCCGAGACCCTTCTCCGCGGCCCACCACAGTGCGCCGCACACCCGCGCGGTCAACTCTCCGGCGGCATCGGCGGCGATATAGGTGGCGAGCGTGTCCGACAGTCCGAATGCCGGGATGTCCACGCCCGCATCCTGCCAGCCGGTGACGCCCACCGCATGCAGCCGGCACTGCGCGGTCAGCAACGCACGACGGAGGAACTCGTCGTCGTAGGCCGGAATGAGGGCGTTCGCGGGGTCGCCGGCCCGCTCGAACAGCACCCCGGTCGGCCGGCCGGTCGGGTCGCGTTCGATGCGCCCGCCGCTGGGATCGGGGGTCGAGGCGTCGATGCGTGTGCGCCGCAACGTCTCCGAGTTGACCCACACGCCGTGACCGTCATGACTCGACAACACCACCGGCCGGTCGGCGACGACCTCGTCGAGATCGCCGCGGGTGGGCAGTCCACCGGGGAAAGCGTCACCATACCAACCGCTTCCGCTGATGACCGGTTCATCCGGATGGCTGCGGGCATAGGCCCCGATGGCGTCGAGGTAACGCCGACGATCATGCGGCAACTCCGACAGGTCACAGCGCAGCGCGGCCAGCCCCCCGGCCACCGGATGCACGTGGGCGTCGATGAAGCCGGGCAGCAGGCTCGCACCCGCCAGGTCGTGCACCTGCGTCCGAGGGCCGACGAGAGCGCGATCCACGCCGCCGCCGACGGAGATGATCGCCCCGTCGGCCACGGCGACGGTGTCGGCGCCGGATGCGCCATCGCCGGTCTGCCAGACGGCTGCATTGGTGAAGATGTGCTGGGCGTACATGGCGACTCCGGAGTATTCGGCTGCGGCGGTGTAATTGTGGTGGTGTGGGTTGCGGCGGTGGGGTTATGGCGCGCGGGTCAGGACACCGAAACCGGGGTGCGGAACACCGGCTCGATCGACAACTGGGTCACCTCGCGTCGGAACGGGACCGGCGCATCGGACGGGGGCGTGTCGAGTTCCTCGGCGTAGCGGTGTCCCGACCAGACGGCCGCGGCGATCGTCGAGGGTGCCCATGCGTCACCGGCCCCACGCACACTGCGGATGCCGGCGTCGGCCCACTCGTCCTCGCGCGCATGCAAACCCGTGTAGAGCTCGTCGTGCGGCAGGCGCGCGGTGACCAGGACGACGGAGTCGGCCTCGATCTGCCCGGCGCGGCCGGTGAACCGGCACGCCGTGTCGACGCCACCGTCGCGGATGGCGGTGACGGCGGTGTCGGTGCGCACGGCCACACCGGCCTCGATGATGCGTGCCCGGATGCGGTGGGATTCCATGGTGTTGGTGGTCCACTGCGACACCTGCGGTACCGGCGTCACCAGGGTGACGTCGTATCCTTCCTTGGCGAGCATCTCGGCGATGACCGCACCGAGGTAGTAGTGATCGTCGTCGAAGAGGACCACCCGGTTGCCCTGTGGGCGCAGCCCGGAAGTGATGTCGTCGGGCGTGAGAACATCTGTGCCGGCCTCGATCTCGATGCCGTGCGTGTGCCAGCGGCCGACACCGTCCCGACGCCAGGAGGCGCCGGTCGCCACGAGCACGTGGTCGAAGCCGTACTCGAGGATGTCCTGTTCCGTCATCGGCGATTCGCGGTAGATGTCGACGGTGTCGAGTTTCTCGATCTGTTGTAGCCGGTAGTCGATCACCCGGATCCATGCGGAGAGCCCGGGCAGCTTCGACTCCCGTGCGAGGCGCCCGCCGAGGACTCGACCGGCCTCGGTCAGGGTGACCGAGTATCCCCGGTTGCCCAGGGCGCGAGCGGCTTCCAGGCCGGCGGGTCCGGCACCCACGACGAGCACCGACGAGTCGGAGGCCTTCGGCGCGATGTGTTCGGGATGCCAGCCGCGGCGGAACTCCTCGCCCATCGTCGGGTTCTGGGTGCAGCGGATGGGGGACATGGTGAAGTCGCCGGAGACGCAGATGTTGCATCCGATGCATTCGCGGATGTCCTCGAGGTCTCCGCGTTCGATCTTGTTGGGCATGAACGGGTCGGCGATCGATGGGCGCGCGGCACCGATGAGGTCGAGGACGCCGGCCTTGACCTGGCGCACCATGGTGTCGGGGGAGGTGAAGCGGCCGACACCGACCACCGGTTTGGTGGTGAGTTGTTTGAGGCCGGTGACGTACGGCTCCTGCTCGGCCTCGGGGCCGAAACGCGATGTCACCGAGTCATCTTCCCAACTGCCCAGCACCAGATCCCAGAGATCGGGGTGCTCGCCGATGATGCCGAAGACGTCCTCCATCTCGGCGCGGGTGATGCCCTCGTCGCCGAGGAGTTCGTCGACGGAGATGCGGCAGGCGACGGCGGCCTTGCCGTCGGCGATCTCGCGGGTGTCCTCGAGGATCTCGCGGATCAGCCGGATACGGTTTTCCAGGCTGCCGCCGTACTCGTCGGTGCGGTTGTTGTACCGCCGTGACAGGAAGTGGTGCAGGCCGCCGATGGCGTGGCCGGCGTAGACGTAGACGATGTCATATCCGGCGGCCAGCGAGCGATGAACCGAATCGGCATGCCACTTGCGCAGGTCGACGATGTCGGCCTTGGTCATCGCGCGGGCCTGGACCGGGTCGAGGTTCCACGACACGACGGGCAGATGCTGTGGGCCGAGCGGGGTTTCGCGGCTGATGAGGTTCGGGCTGTTGAGGCCGTTGTGCGCCAGTTCGATTCCGGCCAGCGCGCCACCCTCGTGGATCTGGTCGGCGATGCGCGCGATCGCCGGCATGTCCTGGTCGTCCCAGAGTCGCAGTTCGATGAACGGCCCGATGTCGGAGGTGGGATGGATCTCCACCTGCTCGGTGCAGACCACCGCCCACCCGCCTTCGGCCTTGACGCGGCGCATCGCGGCCTCCCCCGACGGGTCGCGGTATCCCATTCCGTTGCAGTGGGGGACCTGGAAGAAACGGTTGCGGGCGGTCACCGGCCCGATCTTGACCGGTTCGAAGAGGATGTCATAGCGGGGGTCACGCATGGGGAACGCTCCGTGGGCTGGGCTGTGCCGATCAGCGGGTCGCTGGGATGGGCATTCTTTGCGCTCAATCGCAAAGAATGATTCGACGGTATCGCGAGACCTGCCGGTTCGCCCACCTGTAACCGACATCTCGTCATCCGAAGATTCGATCCGCGACATCGGCGGAACCGATGCAAGTGCACGCTTGCATCGAGGTGCGGTGCAGGGCAGGATCGGCAGGCATGGCCCGTCCCCGCCGGCAAGATGCCCGTCGCGCTGAAATCATCACCGCGGCAACGGCTGCCATCGCCGAGCGCGGCCTGATCGGATTGCGGATCAAGGACATCGCCGCCGCCGCGCAGTTGTCGCCCGGATCGGTCGCCTACTACTACCCCGAACTCGACGACCTGTTGCTGGCGGTACACGAGACCGCCGTCGAGCGGTTCTATCGGGGGCGCCGAGACGTGATGGCGCAGCACGACGATCCGCTCGACCGACTCGGTGCGCTCGTGGATCTGGGGATCTGCGACCCTGACGACCCGATGTGGCCGGCGCTCTACGAACTGCATCTGCACAGTGCCCGGGTGACACGTCATGCGGAGCTCATGGCGCGCCTGTTCGAACTCGAGGCGTCGCTGTACCGCGACGTCATCGCCGACGGTGTGCGCACCGGGGATTTCGTGATCAACGGCGACGCCGCCGACATCGCGGCCACCGCCGTCGCACTCGAGGACGGAGTGGGCATCCACCTCGTCGGCCGCAACGAGAACCTCGACGCACCCCGGGCGCGCTCCCTGCTGCGTGGCTATCTTGTTGCGGCACTGTCGTGTCCGCGATTGGGCGCGACCCTCCCGTCGCCGGGGTGACCTTCTTCGTCCTGGGCCCCGTCGAGGGCTACTCGACCGGCGAGGGCGACTGTTGGCCGGTCCGACGCAGATGAACCGGGCTCAGAATCCGCTCGAGCACGGCCTCGTCGACGAGTGCCCCCCGCCGCACGAGATCGGGGATCGATGCGCCGGTCGACATCGCCTCGGCGACCAGGGCGGTGGCGGTCTCGTAGCCCAGAAGGGGATTCAGTGCGGTGGCCAGGCTGGCGGAACCGTAGACGGCCTCACGCATCCGATCGACGTTCGGTGTGATCCCGGCGATGCACCGCGTGCCGAGCACGTCGACCGCAGCGGCCAGATGAGTCAGCGAGGAGAGCAGCGCGCGCACGATGATCGGCTCAAAGGCGTTGAGCTGCAACTGGCCGGCCTCGGCCGCGACGCTCACCGTGAGGTCATTGCCCATCACCTCGAACGCCACCTGGTTGACCACCTCCGGGATCACCGGGTTGACCTTGCCGGGCATGATGGACGATCCGGCTTGCACCGCCGGCAGGGTGATCTCACCTAACCCCGACCGTGGTCCGGAACTCAACAGCCGCAGGTCGTTACAGATCTTGGAGAGTTTCACCGCGGCGCGCTTGGTGACGCCGGACAGCTGCACGAAGGCCCCGACATCCGAGGTCGCCTCCACGAGGTCGTCGGCCGTGGACAACGGCAGGCCGGTGATCGCCGCAAGGCGTTCGCAGGCGCGTGCCGCGTAATCGGGGTCGGTGTTGAGGCCGGTGCCGATCGCGGTGCCACCGAGGTTGATCTCGGCGATGAGCAGAGTCGCCTCGCTCATCCGGTCGGCGTCCTCGGCGATGGTCACCGCGTACGCGCCGAACTCCTGACCGAGCGTCATCGGCACCGCGTCCTGCAGCTGGGTGCGACCCAGTTTGAGGACGTCGGCAAACTCGTCGGCCTTGGATCGGCATCGAGAAGCCAACTCGCGCAACGAGTGCTCCAGGGTGTGCGCCGCGCGGGCGAGGGCGACCTTCACCGCCGTCGGGTACACGTCGTTGGTGCTCTGTCCGAGATTCACGTGTTCGAGCGGATGGACGATGTCGTAGCGACCGCGCGAGTATCCGAGGATCTCCAGCGCCCGATTGGCGATCACCTCGTTGGCGTTCATGTTCGTCGACGTTCCCGCCCCGCCCTGAATCTGGTCGACGACGAACTGCTCATGCAGTGCGCCCTCGCGGATCTCGTTGCAGGCCGCGATGATCGCGTCGGCGATACCGGGGTCGAGCAATCCGAGGTCGCGATTGGTCTCGGCGGCAGCCTGTTTCACCGAGGCGAGCGCGATCACCAGATCGCCGTACCGCGCGATCGGCACGCCGCTGATGGGGAAGTTGTCGAGCGCTCGGCAGGTGTGCACGCCGTAGTAGACGTCGGCGGGGACGTCGTGGTCACCGAGCAGATCGTGCTCGATACGCACGGCACCACGGTCGGACGAGATCATCAGGGCTCCTGGTGAGTGAGTCGCTTCCGGATCGACGACACGGTCGCCGCGTCGATCACCGTGCCGGCCAGCGCGATGGCGCCCTGGACGATGGCGACTTCGGCCGCGGAAGTGAGTGTGGCGGAAGCGAATTCGATCTGATGGTTCACCGCAGGCATGGAATCGATGCCGATGTAGGGGTGAATCGCCGGCAGTACCTGCGACACGTTGCCCATGTCGGTGGACGCCCGCGCCATCATCGAATCCGCCCCCGACTCGAAGCGTCGTCCAAGAGCCAGTGCGCGCCGCTCGTAGCAGCCGAGAAGCTCGTCGTCGGTGCGGAATTCGGCATAGGGCTTGGATTCCGGGGTGACGGTCAGCTGTGCGCCGGAGGCGAGTGCGCCCGCCTCGAAGCACCGCATGACGCGGGGTTCCACCTCGGCCAGCTCGGCGAGCGTCTCGGCGCGCACATACCACCGGCCCTCGGTGCGTTCGGCGATGGCGTTGGGCGCCTCACCGCCACGGGTCATCATGCCGTGCACACGTACCGACGACGGTAACTGCTGACGGAGCAATCCGATGGCCACCTGGGCGATGGTGAAGGCGTCGGCGGCGTTGACGCCACGTTCGGGGTAGGCGGCGGCGTGGGCGGCCTTGCCGTGATACTCGATGTGGCTGTGCGACACCGCGAATGGTCGCGCGCGGGCGACGTCGACGGGACCGGGATGAACCATCGCCGCGGCGTGCTGGCCGTCGAATCCGCCGCGTTCGAGCATCTCGATCTTGCCGCCGCCGCCCTCCTCGGCCGGGGTGCCGATGACGCTGAGCGTGATGCCCAGGTCGTCGACGACCGGCGTCAGCGCACGTGCCGCGCCGACGGTGATCGCCGAGATCAGGTTGTGGCCGCAGGCGTGGCCGAGACCGGGCAGCGCATCGTATTCGGCGCACAGGGCGATATGTAGATCTCCGCTGCCGACGGTGGCGGCGAAGGCGGTGTCCAGGTCACAGAATCGTTCGGTGACCGAGAATCCGGCGTCGGCCAGCCGATCGGCCACCCGGCGCGCGGAACGCTCTTCCTCCCAGGCGATTTCGGGATCGTCGTAGAGGTCGCGGGACAGGGCGGTGAGGACGTCATGATCGGCGGTCACCTGAGCCGAGACGACGGTGTCGGGCGAGGTCACAGATCCCCCGCAACGCCATACGACGGGGCGCGGGTCGGGTCGACGCCGCGCACCCGGTAGTCGTCCTTCTGTGGCTGCCACAGGCGCCACAGTGCCTCGAGGTCGGCGTACGGGTCGTCGGCGAAGTCCACCCGCAGGTCGGTGACCGGCCACGCCACGTCGCCGGTGACGAGCAGACCCGCCGAGTGAACCGGGCCGGCCTCACCGCCGGCCTCGATTGCGGCGCCCAGACCGTCGAGGAGACGTCGTTCGAAGTCGGTGGAGCCGCTGTCGGTGTAGCCGGTCAGCAGGGCGTCGATCACCGACACGTCGGCGAGGAGATTGCCTGCGGCCACGGCCTGATCGCCGACGAGGTGATGGTGGACGCCGAGGCTGAGCGCACCCGAGTGGGCCCCGCCGGCACCCCGCGCGTCGACCACGGTCACCTGCCGGTGATCGGGGAAGTCCTCCTGCGCCAGAGCGGCTTTCAGTGCGGTGCTGGCATCCGAACCGGCCGCCAGGCCGTCGAGTACCGCGGTACCCAACGCCGGATTGGTGATGTTCTGCGAGGCCACCACACCGACGCCTGGGCGTACGTGCGCACAACGAGCCGCGACCGCCGGACTCGAGGAGCAGATGACGATGCCGAAGGCTCCGGTCGCCGGGTCACGGGCGATCAGTGACAGGGTCATCGGGCGTCTCCCGAATCGCTCAGTACGGCGGTGGCATCGATCTCGACCAGCCACTCGGGGCGCGCGAGGGCCTCGACGACGAGACCGGTCGACACCGGGAACACGCCGGCCAGCCAGCGTCCCATCACCCGATACACGGTTTCGCGGTAGCGGATGTCGGTGAGGTAGACGGTCACCTTCACGATGTCGCGCAACGAGCTTCCGGCCTCGTCGAGGAGCATGGCGATGTTGCTCATGGCCTTCTCGGTCTGGGCTTCGACGTCGCCGATGCCCACCGATTCGCGGGTGTCGAGATCCTGACCGATCTGACCGCGCAGATACACGACGCCACCGGCGACGACGGCCTGGCACAGGTCGTTGTCGAGGTTCTGCTCGGGATAGGTGTCGCGGGTGTTGAACGGCCGGATGCGGGTGTGGGTGGGGGTCAGTGGGGTGGCGGTCATGGTGTGATGTCCTCTCGGTGTGGTGGGGTCGGTGGACTATCCGACCGGGGTCGGCTCGGCGACCGGCGCGCGGTAGGCGAGATAGCCACGCTGGATGGCGATCTGGTCGGCGAGATACTTGGCGTCGTGCCACACACCCCAGATGAAGCTGGACCCGCGGCGCGACAGCCACGGCAGTCCGAGGAAGTACACGCCGGGTTCGCTGGAGATGCCACGCTGATGGCGGGGGCGCCCGTTCTCGTCGAGCGCGTCCACCTGGAGCCAGCCGTAGTCATAGGCGAATCCCGTGGCCCACACGATCGACGTGATGCCCTGTGCGGCAAGGTCCAGTGACCGGATGGGATCGGTGACGCATGCCGGTTCCGGGCCGATCACCCGTGCTTCGGGTTCCTCCGGCAGGTCGAGGCCGTTGCGGGCGACGTACGCGTCGGCCTCGTCGAGCATCGACAGGTAGTTGGCGTCACCGGCCTCGATGTTGGTGCGCAGGTCGTCGGCGAAGGTCATCACGCCATCGGTCACCCCTTCGGCACGACCGAGCAAGGTGATGCCGTCGGCGGCGAGGCCACGGAAGTCGACGGTGTGTCCGCCGTGCGCGCCACTGACCGCGATCGTCACGTGTTCGGCTCCGGCCGGGGGAGCTGCGGCATCCCACTTGCCGAGAACACCCAGCCACCAACAGAAGTCGCGGCCACGATAACTGCGCGGGGGCCGGTCGTGCGGGCCGACGGCGAGGTACACCGAACGTCCCGACGCCCGCAGTTCGTCGGCGATCTGCACTCCCGACGAACCGGCTCCGACGACGAGGACGGCGCCGTCGGGCAGCTGCTGCGGATTGTGATACGAACTCGAATGAATCTGGTGCAGTCCGGAGTTCGCGGGAACCAACGGTGGGATGACCGGCTTCTGGAAGGCGCCGGTGGCCGAGACGACGTAGCGTGCGTCGATCGTCTCGTCGGTGGTGGTCACCCGGAATCCGGCAGCGTCGTCGAGCTTGCGTACCGAGGTCACCTCGACGCCGGTGCGGATCGGCGCGTCGATCATCGACGCGTAGGCGGCGAGATAATCGGCGACGCCCTCCTTGCCGACGAACGCATCGGGGTCACCGTCGAAGGTCATGCCCGGGAAGCGGTCATGCCAGGCGGGGCCGTTGGCGACGAGGGAGTCCCAGCGCCAGGAGCGCCACCGTTCGGCGACGCGATCCTTCTCGAGCACCAAGTGCTCGATTCCCTGTGCGCTCAGGTGCTCGCTCATCGCGATACCGGCCTGACCTGCGCCGACGATCAGCACCTCGACCTGTTCGTTTGTCACCGTAACCCTCCAAAAAAGTCCGCTGATCATCACGTGTGTTGTCGTCAATGATTCAGGGGGTGATTGGTTCTGTACAGCGCATTTAATTGAGCTAATGCATCGGTTAGGTCGATGTAAGGCGAGGTGCGGCGTCGCGCCCGCTCAGTCCCGCCGCGCCGGAATCGTCCGACTGTCACCGCGGAACTCCGCGACCACGTCACCATCGCAGGTGACGGTGACGTCATAGATGCCGTTGCGGCCGAAGCTCTGCACCTCGTGGGCCTCGGCCACGAGGACGTCACCCTCGCGAGTGGGCCGGAGAAATCGGATGTCGCAGCGTGCGGCCACTGCCGCATCGGCGCCGCTGTTGCACGCCAGGGCGAAGGTGGTGTCGGCGATGATGAAGACGTAGCCACCGTGGGTGATGCCGTGGCCATTGACCATCTGCGCCCCGACCCGCATGGAGGTCCGGGCCCGCCCGGCATCGAGTTCGATCAACTCGATGCCGAGCGCGCGGGATGCGTTGTCCTCGGCCCACATCCGGCGGGCGATCGGGTGATCGTCAATCGAGGATGCGGGTGTCGCTGTCATGGACGGACCGAGGTTTCCTCATGCGTGAACATGGTGACGCCGCCGGTGGCGAAGTTGGGGACGTCGGCGGCGGCCGCTCCCATCTCCGGCGAGGTCAGCCCGGCCTTGAGTGACTCCGCGTCGGCGAAGTAGAGGCTCGCCACCGAGTAGTACGGTGCCGGCGAACCGTCCAGCGATGACGACTTGGCGTAGGTGTAGTCGGTCAGGCCCGGAATCGCATTGGCCAGCGGGATGTGCACCCGTTCGTAGTACTCGTCGAAGGCGGCGGGGTCGGTGGGCTCGCCGTAGCAGACGGCAACGCGAATGGTCATGGTGTGCTCCTCAATTCGGCTTTGAATCGGCTCAGTCCTGGCCCTTGGCGACCAGGGTGAGTACGTCATAGGTCGCCACCGGGGCGCCGTCGGCGTTGGTGACGACGGCATCCCAGCGCACCTCACCGTAATCGGCGCTCTGGCGTGGCGTGATCTGTTTGGCGGTCAAGGTGACGGTCAGGCTGTCGTCGGCCTTCACCGGCGTGAGAAACCGCAGACCGTCGACCCCGAAGTTCGCCAGGACTGGACCCGGAGCCGGGTCGACGAACAGTCCGGCCGCCAGAGATACCACCAGGTACCCGTGGGCGACGATCCCGCCGAACAGGGGATTGGCCGCGGCCGCAACCGGATCGGTGTGGGCGTAGAATGTGTCGCCGGTGAACTCGGCGAAGTGGTCGATGTCGGCGCGCGTGACGGTGCGTGGACCGCCGACGATGGTGTCGCCGATCTGCAACTGTGACAGGTCCTTCCGGAAAGGATGCACGTCACTTTCCCGGCGATCGGCACCGCTGACCCAGCGACGCCCCACGGCGGTCAGCACATTCGGCGTCCCCTGAACGGCGGTGCGCTGCATATGGTGGAGCACTCCGCGGATACCGCCGAGTTCCTCACCACCACCGGCACGCCCGGGACCACCATGAACGAGGACCGGCAACGGCGAACCGTGACCGGTGGATTCGGCGGCATCCTCGGAGTTGAGCACCAGCACGCGCCCGTGGAACGGGGCCAGTCCTCGGACCACCTCGCCGGCGAGGTCGGAATCCGTGGTGACCAGCGACGCCACCAGACTGCCCTGCCCGCGCGCCGCCAACGCCACGGCGTCGGGACAGTCGCGATACCCGATGACGGTGGCCACCGGCCCGAAGGCCTCGATGTCGTGTGGTTCGGGTGCAGTGGAATCGTTGGCCCGCAACAACAGTGGTGACAGGAAGGCGCCCTTGCCGGGATCTGCGTCGATCACGTCGACATGATCGGGATCGCCGAAGACGATGTCGGCGGATTTCGTCAGTCCGCGAACGGCCTTGAGTACCTCGTCGCGTTGTTCGATGCCCGCCAGCGCGCCCATCCGGACGTCGGGATTGCTCGGATTGCCGACGCGGACCTCAGTGAGGCGCGCAGATGCCGCCTCGATCACCGCGTCGACGAGTGCTTCGGGAACCAGGGCGCGGCGGATCGCGGTGCACTTCTGGCCGGCCTTCACGGTCATCTCGGTGACGAGTTGCTTGATGTAGAGCTCGAATTCGGGATCGTCGACACCGATGTCGGTGCCGAGAATCGAGGCGTTGAGCGAGTCGGCCTCGGCGGTGAAGTGCAGGCCCGACGAGACGACCGTCGGATGCGCGCGCAGCAGGGCCGCGGTGTCGGCGGACCCGGTGAATGCCACCGAATCCTGGCCGTCGAGATGATCGAGCAGATCGCGTGCGCTCCCGCAGAGCAACTGCACCGATCCCTCGGGAAGGATTCCGCTTTCGACGATCCGACGGAACACGAGTTCGGTGAGGTATGCGGTGGCGCTGGCCGGCTTGATGATCGACGGCACGCCGGCGATGAATGCGGGCGCCAGTTTCTCCAGGAATCCCCAGACCGGGAAGTTGAAGGCGTTGATCTGCACCGCAACTCCGCGCCGAGAGGTGTAAATATGCTGCCCGGCGAAGGTACCCTTCTTGCCCAGCGGTTCCACGGCTCCGTCGAGATACACGGTGTCGTTGGGGAGTTCGCGACGCGCCTTGCTCGCATAGCTGAGGACCGTGCCGAATCCGCCGTCGATGTCGACGGCCGAGTCGCGATCGGTGGCTCCGGTTCGCCGGGAGAGTTCGTAGAACTCGTCCTTCCCGGCCATCAGGGTCAGCGCGAGCTGCTTGAGCAGCGCGGCGCGTTCGTGAAAGGTCAGTGCCGCCAGCGCCGGCCCGCCGACGGTTCGTGCGTAGTCCACCATCCCGGCCAGATCCAGGCCGGTCGAGCTGATCCGCGCGACCTCCGATCCGTCGACCGCGTCGGGCAACGCGGTGCCCTCGTCTGGTGCGGTGTACCACCGTCCCTGTGCGTAGCTGTCCAACATCCGGCTCACAGTCAACTCCCTCTACCGTCCATTCGGTCGGTAATTACCATCGCTGGGACCAAGGTCCCATGTCAAGAGGGAGGTCGCGTCAGGTGCGGGGACGACGCAATCCGTCAAAGGTCATCGCGACGACGGCGTCGGCGAGATCGTCGGCACTGATGCCGACGCGGGGGCGGTACCACTCGATCAGAGAATTGACGGTGCCGAAGAGCAATCGCGCGACCAATGCCGGGTCGACCGCGGGGGAGACGTCGCCCTCCTCCGCGGCCGCGATCACCAGGTTGCCGACGAACTCGTCGAACTCCCGCCGACGGGCAAGTGCACGTCTCTCCACGGCACTGTTTCCGCGTACCCGCAGCAGCAGGGTCACGTAGGGAAGCTCCGCAGCCAGGATCTCCACACTCCGTCTGACCAGGTATTCGAGGCGCTCGATGGACCTTCCCTCGGTGGCGCCCGTCTCGGTGGTCGCCGCGAACAGGGCATTGAGAGCACGCCCGAGGGCCAGCTCGAGGAGTTCCTGCTTGCCCGACACGTGGTGATAGATCGAGGACTTGCTGATGCCCAGCCGGTCGGCGAGCACATCCATGCTGGTGCCGTCGTAACCCTTCTCATTGAAGACCTTGACCGCTACGGCGAGCAGCGAGTCGAGGTCGTAGCCGGGGCGGCCCGGGCGGCCGGTGCGTTTCGCGGGTTTCGCGGGCTTCACCGTGGTCACCTGTTCATCAGTCACATGCTCATCATGGCAAACGCCGATGCGAGAGTCGGTAGGTATTTCGACTCAGGGGTTGCCAGCCGACCAAACAGTCGGTTATTACTAGAAGAGTCCACAGTGTGAGGAGGCTCGGAGATGTCCAGTGGTGTTGCCGAGGGCACAGCGGTGCCGGAGCTCGACGACCTGGCGCACGTCCTGATCGTCGACGGCGGTGATCGCTATGTGGTGACGCTGAACCGCCCGGACCAGCGCAACGCCATCACCGGCGAGATGATCGCGGAACTGCACCGGGTGTGCGCCGCCGTCGAACAGGCACCGAAGCCGGTCATCCTCACCGGAGCGGGTGGCACCTTCGCCGGCGGCGCCGACATCGCCCAACTCGCGCGGCGCACCCGCGACGATGCCCTTGCCGGCATCAACCGGACCCTCTTCGACCGGGTAGCGGCCCTGCCGCTGCCGACGGTCGCCGCGGTGCGTGGCTATGCGCTCGGCGGGGGAGCGGAGCTCACCTACGCGTGTGACATCCGGATTGCAGCGCCGGACGCGGTGTTCGGCAACCCGGAACCCGCACTGGGCATTCTCGCCGCAGCCGGCGCGAGCTACCGGCTGCCGCAGCTGGTGGGTACCTCGGTCGCCAAGCAGGTTCTGCTCGGCGGAGCGCGACTCGATGCCGGCACGGCCCTGCGTCACGGCCTGGTGATGGACATCTCCAACGACCCGCTCGTCGCCGCCCACGCCGTCGTCGATCGTGTGGTCACGCAATCGGCGTTGGCGCTGCGGCTGTCGAAAAAGGTCATCGACGCCCCGGGACATCACCCGTGGGCCGACGACATCGTGCAGGCCGTGCTCTTCGAGAGCGCCGACAAGGCCCAGCGGATGAGTGCATTTCTGGAGAGGAAGTCATGAGCAGCAATCAGGTTCCGGCTCGCGTGGGCGTCGTCGGCGGTGGTCGCATGGGTGCCGGCATCGCGCAGGTCTTCGCCGAACGCGGGGCCACGGTCACCATCGCCGAGACCGTCGATCAACAGGCCGCGTATCAGCGTGTCGATACCGGACTTCGACGCGCCGCCGAACGCGGCAAGCTGGACGGCCAACAAGCCGACGCCGTGCTCGCGCGGGTGAGCACCGTCGGAGCACCGGACAAACTCCCCGCCGATCTCGACCTCGTCGTCGAGGCGGTGCCGGAGAACACCGCGCTCAAACTCGATGTTTTCACCCAACTTGCGAAGACGCTCGACGCCGACACGATCATCGCATCCAACACCAGCTCACTGTCGATCACCGAACTCGGTGCGGCACTGCCCGATCCGACCCGGTTCGTTGGCATGCACTTCTTCAACCCGGTGCCCGTCTCGGAACTGGTCGAGATCGTGCGCGCGCCGCAGACCGCCACCGCGACCGTCGACGCAGTCGTCGGGTGGGCGCAGGCGCTGCGCAAGACCGCGATCGTCGTCAACGACTCACCCGGCTTCGCCACCAGCCGTCTCGGCGTGCACCTGGGCCTGGAGGCCATCCGCATGCTGGAGGAGGGCGTCGCCGACGCCGAATCCATCGATCGGGCCATGGAACTGGGCTATCGACATCCGATGGGCCCGCTGCGCTCCACCGACCTGGTGGGTCTCGACGTACGCCTGGCCGTCGCCGAACACCTCACCGCGACTTTGGGTCCGCGTTTCGAACCGCCACAGTTGCTGCGCGACAAGGTTGCTCGCGGCGAACTCGGACGCAAGAGCGGCCGCGGATTCTACGACTGGAAAGGCTGAGAGAAGATGACCACCACCCTCGAGATCGCCGACGGGCTCGCCACCATCACCCTGGCCCGCGCGAAAGCCCACAATGCGCTCGACGTCGACACCAAGGTCGCACTGCTCCAGGCGATCGACAAGGTCGCCGGCGACCGCAGCGTCCGTGCGGTGCTGCTCACGGCCGACGGCAAGAACTTCTGCGTCGGACAGGATCTCGGCGATCACGTCGCCGAACTGAAGAAATCACCCGAACACGCGATGGACACCGTCGCCGAACACTACAACCCGGTGATTCGCGCGTTGGCGGCCATCGACGTCCCCGTCGTCGCGGCCATCCGCGGAGCGTGTGTCGGCGCCGGACTCGGCATAGCGCTGACCGCCGACATCCGGATCGCCTCGCAGAACGCGACCTTCGCGACCGCCTTCGCCGGCATCGGGCTGGCCAGCGACTCCGGGCTGTCGCATCACCTCGTGTCGATGCTCGGTGCGAGCCGGGCGATGGGACTGCTGATGCTCGGCGACCGCGTCGATGCCGTACAGGCCGCCGACTGGGGACTCGTGCACCGCGTCGTCGACGACGCCGAATTCGACACGGCAGTGGACAAACTGGCGTTGCGTCTCGCGACCGGACCCACCGAGGCGTACCGCCGGATCAAGACACTCGTCGGCGCCTCCGCCGACGGCCTCGATGCGGCACTGGACCGCGAACTCGACGCCCAACGACACCTCGGGGCCACCGCCGACCACGCGGCCGCCGTGCAGGCATTCCTGAACAAGAACAAGCCGCGCTTCGCCGGCCGCTAAGCGGTTTGAGACACGCACGGCGCACGGCGACACAGCCCCCGACGACAAGGCAAGTGAGATGAGCAGCCCCACCATCGACACCACCGACCTGCAGGAGTGGTTCGACGCGACGATCGCCGACGAGGCGCGCATCGAACCACGCGACTGGATGCCCGACGGCTACCGCAAGACGCTGATCCGCCAGATCGCCCAGCACGCACACTCCGAGATCATCGGCATGCAGCCCGAGGGTAACTGGTTGACCCGCGCACCCTCGTTGCGGCGCAAGGCGATTCTGATGGCCAAGGTGCAGGACGAGGCCGGTCACGGTCTCTACCTGTACTCCGCCGCGGAGACGCTCGGTGCCGATCGTGACGACCTCACGGAGAAGCTCATCTCCGGCAAGCAGAAGTACTCGTCGATCTTCAACTACCCCACGGTGACCTACGCCGACGTCGGCACCATCGGCTGGCTTGTCGACGGAGCCGCCATCTGCAACCAGGTTCCGCTGTGCCGCAGCTCCTTCGGGCCGTACGCCCGGGCGATGATCCGGGTATGCAAGGAGGAGTCGTTCCATCAGCGGCAGGGTTACGAACTGCTCACCACCATGATGTCGGGCACCGAGGACCAACGCGCCATGGTCCAGGAATCGGTCGACCGGTTCTGGTGGCCGGCGCTGATGATGTTCGGACCGCCCGACGACCAATCGCCCAACACCGAACAATCGATGGCCTGGGGCATCAAACGCAACACCAATGATGACCTGCGACAGAAGTTCGTGGACATGAGTGTGCCGCAGGCGCAAGCACTCGGCGTCACCTTCCCCGACCCCGACCTCGCATGGAATCCCGATCGCGGACACTACGACTTCGGCGAACCCGATTGGAGCGAGTTCGCCGAGGTCGTCAAGGGTAACGGCGCCACCAATTCCCAACGCATCGCGGTGCGCCGCAACGCCCACGAGGATGGAGCGTGGGTCCGCGACGCCGCCACCGCCTTCGCCGTGCGAGAACAGGAGAATCACCGATGAGCCAGATCAAGGCGCAATGGCCGCTGTACGAGGTGTTCGTGCGCGGCAAGCGCGGACTCAACCACGTCCACGTCGGCTCTCTGCACGCTGCCGACGACGAGATGGCCTTGCGGCATGCCCGGGACGTGTACACCCGTCGCAACGAGGGAGTCAGCATCTGGGTGGTGCGCTCGAGCGACATCGTTGCCACCAGCCCGTCGGAGAAGGACCCGTTCTTCGCCCCCAGCGGCGACAAGGTATACCGCCATCCCACGTTCTACGAGATCCCCGACAACGTCCCCCACATGTGAGTGACGGCGAGGAGACGGACAGAAACATGACAGACCACGACAACGCCTATCAGGGACTCGTCGACGAGGACTCGCACGGACAATGGGCCTTCGGCACCAGCTTCGACGACCCGCTCGCCGGTGTCGACACCACGGTCCCCGACGACGTCGACCGCCATGCGCTCGCGACCTACTGCCTGATGCTGGGCGACGATGCGCTGATCAGTGCGCACCGCCTCGCCCAATGGTGCACGCATGCACCCGAACTCGAAGAGGAAGTGGCGCTGGCCAACATCGGTCTCGATCTGCTCGGCGCCGCGCGGCTGCTGCTGGCCCGTGCGGCTGCCGCCAATCCCACGGTGGTGCCACACATTTCGGACACCACACCGGTTCCGGACGAGGATGCTCTCGCGTTCTTCCGGGACGAGCAAGACTTCCGCAACGTACACCTCACCGAGGTCGACAACGGCGACTTCGCGGTCTCGATGGTCCGGCTCCTGGTCTTCGCCACCTGGCGGCTCGCCATTGTGGATCGGTTGCGGACCTCCCGTGACCCCGTCCTGGCCGCGGTGGCCGACAAGGGCGTCAAGGAACTGACCTACCATCGCGACTACGCGGCTCGTTGGATCGTCACACTCGGTTGTGGCACTAACGAATCCAAACGACGACTGGTCGGCGCCCTGGCCCAGATCAGGCCCTACGTCGACGAGCTCTTCGTCCCCACCGCCGAGGAGATCGCTCTCGCCGCGGCCGGTGTCGGCGTCGATCCCGCCACCGTGCGAGGTGAATTCGACGAGGTCATCGGACAGGTGTTGCGCGCCGCGGAGGTGCAGACACCCGAGGTGGGCCGAATCGGTCGGGTCGGCGGACGGGCCGGCCGCGACGGGCTGCACACCGAGCAGATGGGCTACATCCTCGCCGAGATGCAGAGCGTGGCACGGCGACATCCGGAAGGGGTGTGGTGAGATGACCGCCGTCGCAACACAATCACCGCGAGCGATCGTCGCCGACGTGCTCGATCCGGAGATGCCCATGGTCACCCTCGACGATCTCGGCATCATTCGTGACGTCGAGATCGACGCGACCGGTAGGGTCACGGTCACCATCACGCCCACGTACTCCGGCTGCCCCGCGATGGCCACCATCCGTGACGACATCACCTCTGCGTTGACGCGTCACGGATTCGGCGACGTCGACATCCGCACCAGTCTCACCCCGCCGTGGACCACCGACTGGATCTCGTCGGCGGGTCGAGAGAAGCTCGTCGCGGCCGGATACTCACCCCCGGCTGCGGCGCCGCGCCGGTCGGCGGGACCCATCCCGCTGACTTTGACCGCCCGTCCGCGCGCCGTCGCCTGCCCGCAATGCGGTTCCGCTCGCACACAGCTGATCTCGGAGTTCGGTGCCACCCTGTGCAAGGCGCACTACCAATGTCTGGCCTGCGCCGAGCCGTTCGACCACGTCAAGGAGATCTGACATGACGACCAGCACGACCACGGCCGTCCCGATGACCGTCCCCGCGCGCAGTAGGGGATTTCACGCCCTGACCGTCGCCGATATCGAGTCGCTGTGCGATGATGCCGTCGCCGTCCGCTTCGCCGTGCCGCCGGAACTGCACGACGAGTACGTGTTTCGTCCGGGTCAGTCGTTGACGTTGCGCCGCACCGTCGACGGTGTGGAGCACCGCCGAAGCTACTCGATCTGTGCCCCGGCGGGTACGGCGCCACGTGTCGGGGTGCGCGAGGTCAACGGTGGACTGTTCTCAAGCTGGTTGGTGAATGATGTTCGCCCCGGCGATCGCATCGAGGTCGCTCCGCCGACCGGTTCCTTTCATGCCGACCCGGATTCGGGTGGCAGACATCTGCTGATCGCGGCGGGCTCTGGTATCACTCCGATGCTGTCGATCGCGGCGTCCATGCTGGCCAACCCCGACGCCGAGGTCACCCTCATCTACGCCAACCGCAAGACACGGTCGGTGATGTTCGCCGAGGAGATCGCCGACCTGAAGGACGCTCACGGTCCGCGATTCGACATCATCCACGTGCTGTCCCGGGAACCCCGCGAGTCCGAGCTGCTCACCGGCAGGCTCGATCGCGGACGGCTCGAGGAGATCCTGACAACGGTGGTGCCCACCGCCGACATCGACCACTTCTGGCTGTGCGGCCCGCTGGGCATGGTGGAGACGGCAGAGGAGGTTCTCCGTTCGCAGGAGATCGCGAAAGACCGTATCCACCAAGAACTCTTCTACGTGGAGGCCACTCCACCACCGATGGATCGTCATCGTGAACGTGGCGCGTCAGGCCCGACCAGCGAGGTCACCCTGGTCCTTGACGGCAGGTCGGTGGCGGGCACTCTGCCGCGCGACGAGACGATCCTCGACGCCGGCGAGGACCTGCGTTCGGATCTGCCGTTCGCCTGCAAGGGCGGAGTGTGCGGGACGTGCCGTGCCAAGGTCACCTGCGGCGAGGTCGACATGCGGCGCAACTATGCACTCGACGAGTCCGAAGTGGCCGCCGGCTTCGTCCTGACCTGCCAGTCCTATCCGCTATCCGACGACGTCACCGTCGATTTCGACGCCTAGAACCCCAGCCCACCACAGAAGCATGGAGTCCACCATGACCAGCACCCTGAGCAGTCCCGCCGGCGGACCGGATACCCTCGACATCGAACACGCGAGCCGCGACCGGATCGCCGATCTGCAGTTGACCCGTTTGAAGTGGTCGTTGCAGCACGCCTACGACAACGTGCCGCACTATCGAAAGGCGTTCGACGAGAAGGGCGTTCACCCGTCTGACCTCAAGTCACTCGGCGATCTCGCCTTGTTCCCATTCACCGCGAAGACAGATCTTCGGGAGAACTATCCGTTCGGCATGTTCGCGGTGCCCCAGGATCAGGTGTCGCGGATTCACGCGTCGTCGGGAACCACCGGTCGACCCACCGTCGTCGGTTACACCACCAATGACCTCGACAACTGGGCAGATCTGGTGGCGCGCAGCCTCGCCGCAGCGGGTGTGCGGCCGTCGGACAAGGTGCACGTAGCCTACGGATACGGACTGTTCACCGGTGGCCTGGGCGCCCACTACGGCGCAGAGCGGCTGGGCTGCACCGTCATCCCATGTCGGGTGGCATGACCGAGCGGCAAATCCAGCTGATCGAGGACTTCGCCCCGGACGCCATCATGGTCACCCCGTCGTACATGCTGACGATCGTCGACGCGATGATCGCCAAGGGTATCGATCCTGCGCAGACGTCGCTGCGCACCGGCGTGTTCGGTGCCGAACCCTGGACCGAGCAGATGCGCACCGAACTCGAGGCGCAGCTGAACATGGATGCCGTCGATATCTACGGCCTGTCCGAGGTCATGGGCCCCGGGGTGGCGCAAGAGTGCGTGGAAACCAAAGACGGACTACACATCTGGGAAGATCACTTCTATCCCGAGATCATCGACCCACTCACCGGCGAGGTACTGCCCGACGGTGAGGAGGGAGAGCTGGTCTTCACCTCGCTGACCAAAGAGGCGATGCCCATCATTCGGTATCGCACCAGGGACCTGACACGCCTCTTGCCAGGGACCGCACGCACGATGCGTCGAATGGAGAAGGTGACCGGACGCACCGATGACATGATCATCCTGCGTGGGGTCAACCTGTTTCCCACCCAGATCGAGGAACTCATCCTGACGTTGCCGCCGCTGGCCCCGCAGTTCCAGTGCGTGCTCGACCGGCCCGGCCGGATGGATACCCTGACGGTGCATGTCGAGTATCGTCCCGATGTCTCCGCCGATCACCGTGAACCTGCTGCGCATTCGCTGAAGAAGCTCATCAAGGATCGGATCGGCGTTACCGTGGATGTGGCCATTGCCGAACCGGGTACCCTTCAGCGGTCGACGGGCAAGGCAAAGCGATTGGTGGACAACCGGCCGAAGGCTTGACGAGAGTGGTGTGACCCGATGACGATGTGCGACCGGCCGCTGGATTTCGAAGGATGGCGCGAGGCGATCTCGCAGACGTTCGTCCCTCTCGATGCGACGCCACTCACTCCCGGATTCGGATCGTTCGAGGGTGGGCTGAACAGTCGCTCACTCGGTGACCTGCAATTGTCGGAGGTGCTGGGATCGTCGGCGCATGTTCGTCGATCTCCTAGCACCATTCGGCGTTCCGATCCGGGCGTGATCAAGGTCGCGTTACAGATGTCGGGCACGTCGACGGTGACCCAGTATGAACGTCAGGCCGCGCTGGGTCCCGGTGACCTGGCCGTCTACGACACCAGCGAGCGTTATGATCTCGCCCTCGCCGGCTCCTTCGACATGCTGGTGGCGGTGCTACCGCGAGATTCTTTGCGTATCAGCGATTCAGAGTTGCGTGACGCCACAGCCCGGGCGATTCCGACCACGTCGGGAGTCGGTGCGCTACTGCACCCGATGCTGATAGCCCTGCGGGCGTCGTCACCCGACGACTCCGGAACAGTGGGGCAAACCCTGGTGACCGATGCCGTGGCCGATTTGGTGAGCGCGGCGCTGCGGGCCTGTGCGCCGGATGAGTCATTGGGTGCGGGCGAAACGATCCTGCTGTCGGCGCGCTCGTATATCGACGGCCACCTCTGCGACGCAGATCTGACGCCGTCGGCCGTCGCGGCGCACCACCATGTGTCACTGCGCTACTTGCAGAAGCTGTTCGAACACGACGGACACAGTGTCGCCGGCTTCATCCGGCAGCGTCGTCTCGACCGGTGCCGGCGAGACCTCGCCGATCCCGCGCAAGCGCATCGCAGCGTCGGATCGATCTGTGCAGCAAACGGTCTCGTTGATGCCGCGCACTTCTCTCGGTTGTTCAAGAGTGCCTACGGGATGAGTCCGCGCCAGTACCGCGACGGCCACTTGTCGGTCCACTGACCTGTCCGCTGGTCGAGACCCTCATCTCGCCGGTCGAGAAACCCCGTCACGCCGGTCGCGCACCCATCCTGCAGTCGCGCACCATGATTCCGCCAGTCGAGACCCCTCACTCCCGCTGGTCGCACACCCTCATCTCGCTGGCGAAGCCCTCTATCCCGCCGATCGCGCCTCTATCCTGCAGACCGTGCCTCTATCTCGCCGCTCGCGCCTCGCCTCTGTCCTGCAGACCGAGACCCCTATTTCGTTGGTCGAGCCGGGCGGAGCGCTAGCGGAGCCCGTGTCGAGACCTCGCAAGCCGACGCCGGGAACCACACCACCCCAGACACATTCACCCATCCGCACCCTGTGAATAGAAAATACTTGCGAGCGATGTAGGGAAAGGCTAGAATAGAACACACACGCCACAACGGCCTTCTCGGGGGAGGTGACATCAGCATGACAGACACCACCGACAATCTCGTGTCGCGACCACTGGCGCTGATGCACCAGATCACCGCGTTGCTCGACGAACTGGCCACCACCCCGATGACCGCCTGCTCCGACACCGAAGTCATCGAGGCAGCGAAACTCTCCGAACAGATCGCCATGCGGACTCACTTCCAAGGTGACCGGGCGATCCTGGAAATCTCTGATCGTGGTGTGCACCGCAAGGTCGGCAAAGTCAGCCTGTCAAATTTTCTGAACTACGATCTGCGGATCGCGCAACCCACCATGCGCATCGCTCATATGAAGGCCACCGCCCGATTCCACGGACTGACCGGACAACCCGAGGAACCGAAATACCCCACCCTGTCGGCCGCCTATGAGAAGGGCCTGATCGGTCACACCCACCTGTCCGCGGCACTCGAAGCCCTGGACAACATCCCCAACGCCGTCCCGCACGACAAGAAAGCCGCGGCCGAAGCCACCCTCGGTGAGAAAGCCACCGAACACATCCCGGCCGACATCACCAAGATGGGTGCCCGGATCCTGGCGCACCTCGACCCCGACGGACAGTTGGTCGAGGAGAAAGAACGCCAACAGCGCCGCAACCTGTGGATCAACCAGTCCCGAGTCGATGGAATGGCCAAACTCAACGGGCACCTACCCCCCATCACCCGCGCCCTGTGGGACACCATGCTCGACGCCTGGGCCAAACCGGGAATGAACAATCTTGGAGATGCGGAATCGCCGACCGGCGCCATCGGCGACGCCGACCCCGACCAACTCGCGGCGGCGGTCAAACGTGACGACCGTTCCCAAGCGCAACGCAATCATGATGCCATGCACGTCCTGTTGGTGTCGGCGATGAAAGAAGGCGTGCTCGGCAAGACGCATCGGGGTTTGCCGGTCGCGTTGATCATCAAAACCTTCCTGCAAGATCTCCTCGCCGGCGCCGGGTATGCCACCACCGCCTCTGGTTCGACCATTCCGATTCCCGATCTTCTGAGTGCGTTGGGGGACATCAAGGATCCCAACGATCTGCAGCAGTTCCTGGCGGTGTTCTCCGACGCCATCGACCTCCCGTTGTATCTGGGGCGGTCCCGACGGTTGGCGTCGACCGAGCAGCGGATCGCGTCGTTCTCCCGCACCGGTGGCGAGGTGTGCTCGTTCCCCGGCTGCGGGCAACCCGCCTCCCACTCGGAAATGCATCACGCCAAAGAAGACTGGGCCAACGGCGGGAAAACCGACATCACCGACCTCGCCCCCGCGTGCGGGCCGCACAACCGGATGGTCGGCCCCAACCCCGGCCAGTACACCACCGGCATCTACGAGAACGGCCCCCTCGCGGGACGCTGCTGGTGGCAACTCAACGCCGCACCCGGCATGCCGGCAAACCCGAAGATCGTCAACGACCATCCCGACATCACCGCCCTGTACGAGCAGAAACTCGACCAGATCCGCGAACAGATCCACGGCGACCACAGCGATGACACCAGCGGCACCGCCACCGATCGTGGTGCCGGCGCAACCGAACCCGACGCCACCGACGTGGTTGATGTCGAAGTAGTCGATGCCGAAACTGCTGACGTCGAAGCCGACGCCGCTGACGCTGACGCTGACGCAGGTGGTCAGGCCGAGTCGGTCGATGCGGACGCCACCATCGACGACGATGTACCGGCCGAGTCCGACGTTGACAGCGACTACGCACACGAGGACGCGGCACCGACCGTCAAGGCCGAAACCCCTTCCGACCGTGGTGTTTCGAGCGACCATCAGGCTCCGACCGCCGACTCCTCGACGATCGACAACGCAGACCGCATCGACCAGGACGACGACCACGATGCCGACATCTGCAATCAGCCCGGCCCAGCCGTCGACGAATACGACTCAGGCGCAGACCAATCCGATCCGGTTGAGCCCCGACCATCCGACCAGCGAGACGGGCCCGACGCCACCGGCGACGAGCACCCGACAACCCTGGTGTCACCAACACCGGGAAGATCGACCTGGTCATCTTCGATGGCGACGGTGTTCCGATCACCGACGATCCCGACGACCCTGCCACTGCTGCCGGGCTGGAACGTGCCTCACGCACCCGTATCAACGTCAGTGACACGGCCACCGAAGGACGGGCACGCGAGCGCCTCATCCGTCTCGGCGGCATCCGTGCCAGCCGCGTCGACGTCGAACGTGAGCTCGAGGAACTGGCCGCCATCGGCATGAACCCACGCAACAGCCGAATCGAACGTGTCCTGGCCGCCCGGCTCCACCACCGGCTCGACACCTCCTGAACCAGCCCCGCCCACCGGTACTGACCGGGCCGCACTGCCACAGAAACGTTGTGGTGGTGGGGAGTTCCAGACTTTCCTTGCGAGGTCTCGACTCGCGGCTCGCCCTGGGGGTTCGCCACGGTTCGACCGACGGGTAGAGACTCGACCGGCGAGGTGGGCGACTCGACCAGCGGATCAAGGGCCCGGCTCGCCGGCGGTGCGGTCGAGCCGGGCCCGAGTGATGAAGGTGCGGGCCTATCCGACGGGCGACGGGTCGAGGTCGAGGACACTCGCCTCGCCGGATCAGTACATGATCACGCCACGAACGTTCTCGGCCCTGCGCATTGCCGCGTATCCGTCGTTGACCTGGTCGAGAGTGTAGGTGCGGGTGATCATCTCGTCGAGTTTGAGCTGACCCTCC
This sequence comes from Gordonia sp. VNK1, assembly GCF_040049135.1. Lineage (NCBI taxonomy): Bacteria > Bacillati > Actinomycetota > Actinomycetes > Mycobacteriales > Gordoniaceae > Gordonia > Gordonia sp. VNK1. The sequence goes on from NZ_JBDZDJ010000007.1 coordinate 83,622, forward strand.
ATATACAGCCGCAGCAGGTGGGGGATGTCGAAGCGGATGTTGGCGTTGCCGAACCAGGCGCCCTTGAGGGTCTTTCGCATGGCGGTCAGGTCGAACAGGCTCATGGTGACGTCGGTGGCGGTGAGGTCACCGACCGAGACCTGCACGCACACACCGCCCTTGGCGACCAGACTCATGGCTGGGCCGACCAGGTCGCCGCGCGCCACGTCGACGGTGATGAGGACCTTGTCGGCGAGTTGTCCCCAGGTGATGTTCTGCAAGAGCGTCAGTGCTTCGTCGATCGTGGCCACCGCGTGCGTGGCGCCGAAGATCTTCGCCTGTTCACGCTTGAACTCGGAGGGATCGACGAGAACCACATGCCGAGCGCCGGCGAGCGAAGCCCCCTGTACTGCACCGCAACCCACTCCACCCATACCGAGCACGACAACGGTCTCACCCGCCGAGACGCCGGCGGCGTACACCGACGAGCCCCATCCGGTGGTGACGCCGCAGCCGACGAGGGCGGCCTTATCGAGGGGGATGTCCTTGGTGAGCTTCACACACGATGCCTCGTTGACCACCGTCACCGGGGCGAAAGTGCCCAGCAGACACATGAGGCCCGCGTCCTGACCGTTGACGTGGTGGCGTGCGGTTCCGTCGGAGAGCTGCACCCCGGCAAGGAGATTGGCGCCGAGATCGCAGATGCTTGACATGCCCTTGGCGCACGACGGACACCGACCGCACGCCGGGATGAAGCCCAGTGCCACGTGGTCGCCGACCTCGACGGACTTGACGCCCGGCCCGATCTCGGTGACCACGCCGGCACCTTCATGTCCACCGATGTAGGGGTACATGCCGACAGGCACGCTGCCGTCGCGTACATGCTCGTCGGAGTGACACATTCCCGACGCGGCGAGTTCCACTTTCACTTCGCCGTACTTTGGGGCGTCGAGTTCTAGTTCCTCGATCTTCCAGTCCTGACCGGGTTCCCACAGGACCGCTGCCTGAGTCTTCATGAGTGACTTCCTCTTCTGGTGATGGTTGACGGGTTGGAGAGTTGTGCTTTCACAGGACGACGGTGACGACCTTCTCCTCGGTGTTGGCGACGATGCCCGCCCACCCGAGTTCGCGGCCGACGCCGCTGGTCTTCATGCCGCCCCACGGGAGTGCCGGATCGATTGCGGCCCAACCGTTGACCCACACCGCCCCCGCGCGCACCTGCCCGGCGAGCGAGTGGGCCTGGGCCACATCTGATGTCCAGATGCTGGCCGCCAGGCCGTAGGCGGTGTCGTTGGCGATGCGGATGGCTTCGTCGGCATCGTCGAATGGGATCACCGTGCCCACGGGGCCGAAGATCTCCTCGCGGGCGATACGCATGTCGTTGGTGGCGTCGGCAAAGATGGTGGGCTGCACGAAGAATCCCTCGACTCCACCGCGCTCTCCACCGGCGACCAGTCGTGCTCCGTCGGTGCGCCCGGCCTCGATGTAGTCGAGCACCGTATCGCGTTGCTTGGCGTTGACGAGGGCGCCCATCGTGGTGGCCGGGTCCAACGGATCGCCGAGCACCTGAGCAGCGGCGGCGGCCGCGAGACCCTCGACCACCTGGTCGTAGTGCGAACGGTGTACCAGCACACGGGTTCCGGCGGCGCACACCTCGCCCTGGTTGAAGAACAGGCCCATCGCAGCGCCGTTGATCGCAGCTTCGACGTCGGCGTCGGCCAGGATGATCTGCGGTGACTTGCCACCGAGTTCGAGGGTCGTGCGTTTGAAGGTGTCGGCCGCCACCTTCAGGATGTGGCGTCCGACGCGAGGGCTGCCGGTGAAGCTGATCTTGTCGACGTCCGGGTGGGCGACGAGCGCCTCGCCGGCCACCTCACCGAGACCGGGCACCACATTGACCACACCGTCGGGCAACCCGGCCTCGATCAACAGCGATGCCAGATGCAGGATCGACAGCGGTGCGTCCTCCGGTGGCTTGACCACCAGGGTGTTGCCCGCGGCCAGTGCCGGTGCGAGTTTCCAGGCCGCGATCATGAGCGGTGTGTTCCACGGGATGATCGCGCCGATCACACCGACCGGTTCACGCACCGTGTAGGAGTGGGTGGGCCGTCCGAAGTATCCGGCGGTCGGGATCGACTGACCGGTGATCTTGTCGGCCCACCCGGCGAAGTGACGGAAGGTGCCGGCGGCGTTGGGGATGTCCAGCATGGACGGTTGGCCGATCGGCTTGCCGATGTCGAGGGCCTCGAGGCGGGCGAGGAGGTCGCCGTCGCGCTCGATGAGATCGGCGACGCGATGGAGGATCGCACCGCGAGCCGCTCCTGGCGCGGCGGCCCAGTCGCCGCTGAGCTGAGCCCGGGCGGCACGCACCGCGTCATCGATGTCCTCGGCAGATCCGGCGGCGACCTCGACCAGTCGCAGGCCGGTCGCCGGGTTGAGGTCGGTGAAGGTGGCGCCGTCTCGGCCCGGTCGCCAGGCGCCGCCGATGAGGATCTCGGTGTGCACCCCGTCGGGTAGTGCGCTGTCGACGATGGTCGTGTCCAATGCCGTCATGACCTCTCCATTTCTGTCGTGAGCCCGCCCGTTCGGCGAACGCGATGTGACTGCTGCCACAAGTCTGCGAATCGGCGAGAGCTATTACTTGCACGTCTGCGCATGAGTGGTTGACGGAACGCGCACGGTGAGGCGAGACGGTCTCGGTTATCGTCACAACTGGCTAACAACGGCAGTCTCGATTTCCGAGACCTGACCCATGCCGGATAAACTTGCCGGGATTGGGGCTGTTGTGACTAAAGGGGTTGATGGTGCGTAAGGGAATCACTCGTACGCTTGTGGCGTCGGTGACCGCGATGGTGATTGCGACGGGCACGGGACTTGGCGTCGCTGCGGCAGACCCCACGGGTACGTCACCCACCAACCCGTCGAACCCGGCGCCGATGAACGTCTCCAAGATCGAGACGCTGGTGCACGACTCCGCTCAGCAGGTCACCGCGATCGTCTACTCGGCGTCGATGAACAAGCTGATCCCGGTCACGATTCTGCGCCCCAAGGACACCAGCAAGCCCGCACCCACGCTCTATCTCCTCAACGGCGCCGGCGGTGGCGAGGATTCGGCCACCTGGGCGGCGAAGACCAGCTACACGCAGTTCTTCGCCGACAAGCATGTCAACGTCGTCACGCCGATCGGTGGCGCCTTCTCCTACTACACCGACTGGCAGCAGGACGACCCGGTACTCGGTCGCAACAAGTGGACGACCTTCCTGACCAAGGAACTGCCCCCGCTGATCGACAGGGAATTCGACACCACCGGGGAGAACTCCATCGCCGGCATCTCGATGGCCGGCACGTCGGTGCTCAACCTCGCGATCGCCGCCCCGCACCTGTACCGGTCCGTCGCGGCCTACAGCGGTTGCGCCCGAACCAGCGACCCGCTGGGCATGACCTACATCCGGATGGTCGTCGGCGACCGCGGCCGCGGCAATATCAACAACATGTGGGGCACCCCCGGCGGACCCGGCTGGGTGGCCAACGATCCCTACATCAACGCCGGCAAGCTCAAGGGCACCAAGGTCTACATGACCAGCGGATCGGGTCTGCCCGGGCCGAACGATCAGCTGAACGCACCCCTGATCGACGGAAACCCGGTCACCCTGGGCAATCAGATTCTGCTGGGTGGGGTCATCGAGGCCGCGGTCAACCAGTGCACCGTGCAGATGGCGCAGCGGATGAACGAGCTCGGCGTCGTCAACCGGGTGTCATTGCGGCCCGTCGGCACGCACTCCTGGGCCTACTGGGAGCAGGATCTGCACGACACCTGGCCGATGATCGCCGCAGATCTGGCGAAATAGGCCGCGCACCCGGTCGCGATTGGGCCGGCCAGGCGCCGCAAGTATCAGTACGCCGCAGATCAGTACGCCATGAACAGGATCTCGTTGCGCGAGTATTCGTGCCCGGGATGGTTCTCCGCCAGATGCTTACGCACGATCTCGACCAGTTCGTCTTCGTCCGCGCCGCGCAGCATGTCGCCGCAGGGGCAGGTCAGCCGCGTTTTCACGAGGCACTCACCCGATCCTTCAGGAGCAGGCGGACGGTCAGTTCGAGCCGGTTGGTGACGTCGGTCGCCGACGCGCGTCGGGTCAGCCACTGCACGAGATTCGACATCCACACATCGGCGAGCACGCGGGCGATCGCGAGATCTTCCTCGGTCGGTTCGCCCTCGTCGACGATCGCGTTGGCGAGGAGTCGATCGATGATCGAGGCGACCTGGTCGACTTCGGCGGTCGCCGACGCGTCGGCGAACATGAATGCCCGCGTCATCGCCTCGGTGAGCAGCGGGTCGCGTTGCATCGCGAAGGTGATCATGTCCAGCACGTGGCGGAGACGCTCGATGGCGTTGTCGCCGCGCAACTGTGACCGGTCGACGCGCGATTCGACGCGGGCCAACTCGCGTGCCAACGACGTCACCAGCAGGTGCACCTTGGACGGGAAGTAGCGGTAGAGGGTGCCGACGGCGACGTCGGCCTTCTCCGCGACCGTCCGCATCTGCACCGCGTCGTAGCCGCCCTTGGATGCCAATGCCAGGGTGGCGTCGAGGATGCGGCGACGCCGGTCTCGCTGGGCGGCCGATCCGCTCTCGGTGGGGGAACCCGTGTCTGCGGTGCCGGATTCCGGAACCGTCACGGCATTGTCAGATGCGGCCATGTGCTCTCGGGCTTCCTCACGTCGGTGGTCGGCGGACTGATGGCGGGATGGCTACCGCGCGTACAGTACTCATGGCATATTAGAACAGGTTCTAGTTCTTGGTCACCTAATCGGCACAGAGGATTCCCGTGACACTCGCCACGTCCCCCGAACAGATCGCCGTCTGCGAGGCCATCGCGGCCTGGGCCGCGAAGGTCGGCACCACCGATATCGCCCGTGCGCACCTGGACAAACCCGACGATCAGGTGGGCGAGCTATTCGCCCAACTCGCCGACTTCGGTGTCGTGTCGGCCATTGTCCCAGAATCGCACGGCGGCTTGGGCGCGTCCTGCGCCGACGTCGCCGCGATGGTCGAACGCTGCGGCCGGTCGCTGGTACCCGGTCCGATCGCCGAGACCGTCGCGACCGCGCTCGCGCTGACCCGCGCCGACGATCCCCGCGCAGCCGCGCTGCTCGAATCCGTGATCGCGGGCGCGACGCCGGGCGTCGTTCCGGCGCGAGCGCACATCGAGGCGTTCACGGTCGGCGATGGCGAAGTCGACCTCGGCGTGGTGCCCGGCTACGTCGACGGCGCCGCAATCCTGCTTCCGGCGGTGACGGGGACGATGCCCGGTTCCTGGTGGGTCATCCCACCCGGTGTCGGGAAGCGGGTGGTGGACGTCGAGACGCCGGTCGACGGTGCCGCCCCGACCGCCCGCGTGCGCATCGGTGGCGTCGGCCCCGACGACCTGATCGACTGCGGCGGCGGCCCGGTGATCGCCGGCGTGCTGAGTGCGGCTCGCACCGCATACCAGAGCGGCGTGTGCCGGTGGGCCCTGACGACCGCGGTCGACTACGCCACGGTGCGCACTCAATTCGGTGCGCCGATCGGGTCCTTCCAGGCCGTCAAACACATCTGCGCCGACATGCTGTGTCGCACAGAGCAAGTCGAAGCGGCGGCGTGGGATCTCGCGCGCGCCGTCGACGACGCCATGGCGGCCGCACCCGACGATGCAGCCGGCGAGCGGGCCCGCGAGCAACTCGAGTTGAGCAGACTCGCCGCCGAGATCCTCGTCGCCGACCTGCCCGTCGCGGTGACCAAGGACTGCATCCAGATCCTCGGTGGCATCGGCTTCACCTTCGAACACGACGCCCACCTGTACCTGCGCTCGGCGATGGTCGCCCGCGCCCTGCTGGGACAGGGGCACCCGGCCCGCGCCGAGCTCGCCCGGCGGGGCCTGCGGGGTGACCGACGCGACTTCGAGATCGATCTGTCGGCGGTCGAGCACCGTCGTGACGAGGTTCGTGACGTGGCCGAAAAGGTCGCGGCGACAGACGAATCCGGGCAACGCCGGTTGCTGGCCGATGCCGGCTACCTCATGCCGCACTGGCCCGCCCCACACGGGATCGGTGCCGACCCTGCGTTGCAGCTGCTCATCGACGCCGAGTTCGACCGCGCCGCGGTGATCCGGCCGGATCTGGTCATCGGGGCGTGGGCCATCCCGACGATCCTCGAACACGGCACCGACGCGCAGCGCGAGCGGTTCGTGGCGCCGACGCTGCACGGGGACATCGTGTGGTGCCAGCTGTTCAGTGAACCCGAGGCCGGTTCCGACCTGGCCGCGCTGCGTACCCGGGCGACCCGGGTCGACGGGGGCTGGCGGTTGTCCGGGCAGAAGATCTGGACCTCGCAGGCCCACAACGCGCAGTGGGGGATCTGTCTGGCCCGCACCGACGCCGACGCGCCGAAACACAAGGGCATCACCTACTTTCTGGTGGATATGGCCGCCGCCGGCATCGACATCCGGCCGCTGCGCGAACTCACCGGACGGGCCAACTTCAACGAGGTCTTCCTCGACGATGTGTTCGTGCCCGACGACTGTGTGGTCGGTGAGGTCAACGGCGGATGGCGGTTGGCCCGCACGACCCTGGCGAATGAGCGTGTCGCGATGGGCGGGTCGGGTCTGGGCAAGGAGATGGATGCGCTGCTCCGGCAGATCGCGCAGATGTCCCGGCCGCTGACCGACGCCGAGATGTCCGGGCTGGGACGACTCGTCGCCGACGCCCACATCGGCCGCGTCCTCGATGCCCGGGCGGTCACGCGACGCCTGGCCGGACACGACCCGGGGGCGCTGTCGAGTGCGCGCAAGCTGATCGGCGTCGCCCATCGTCAGTCGGTGCCGGAACTCGCCGTCGACCTGCTCGGTGTCGACGCCGTCGCGGCGACTGACGCGTCGGAGCTGTTGTTGCAGAACCGGTGCCTGTCGATCGCCGGCGGAACCACCCAGATCCTGCGGACCGCGGCCGCTGAGCGGATTCTCGGACTACCCCGCTCCTGACGCTCCCGTCTGATACAACTAGAACAGGTTCTACTTTTTGAACAGGAGGCACCGGGGTGGACTTTGCCCTCGACGCGGAAGCGGTCGCGGTCGGTGACGTCGCCGACGACGTACTCTCCCGGCACGAGACCCGCTGGGAGACGAAGTTCGGGCGTGGACTGCGCGCTGGTGACCAGGACGGCGTCGGTGGGCTCGACGACGCGCTGTGGGCCGAGATGGCCGATGCCGGACTCAACGCGCTCGCACTCCCCGAATCACTGGGTGGCGACGATCTCGGGGTCACCGCGGTGGCCCCGCTGCTCCGCCGGCTCGGCGCGGCGGCGGCCGTCGTGCCCGTTCTCGGCTCGGTGACCTCGGCGCTCGTGTTGCGGGCCGTCGACCCCGGAACCGCCGACGGCCTGCGACGGCGGTGGGCCGGGACGCTGGCCGAGGGTGCCTGGCATGCGGTCGCGCTGGGGGAACCGGGTGACGCGCTCACCTCCACCCCGCAGACCACCGTTCGTGACGGTCGCCTCGTCGGCGTGAAATCCGGTGTGCTGCATGCCGAGGGCTCGACCGCGCTGCTCGTCGGCACCGATATCGGGGTTCTCGCCGTGCGATCGGATGTGCCGGGAATCAGCATGCGGCGCACCCCGTCGTCGAGCGGTTGGGGTGAGTACACGATCCGATTCGACGATGTTCCCGTCGCCGATGCCGACGTACTCACCGCCGACCTCGGCGTCCTGCGCGACCTCTACCGGATGTCCTTGTGTACCTACGCCGATGGACTGGTGGCCGGGGCGACCACGCTCACCGCGCGACACGTGACCGAACGTGAACAGTTCGGCAAACCGATCGCGCTGTTCCAGGCGGTGGGCCAGCAACTCGCCGACATCTACGTCGTCGGCCGGGCCCTGTCTCTGGCGGCGACGGCGGCGGCGTGGCGACTGTCCGAAGGGCTGGACGCCGAGCATGATCTGGGTATTGGAACGTACTGGATGGCCGCCGAGGTGCCGGCGACGCTGCGCACCATGACCCACCTGCACGGCGGTATCGGTGTCGACGTCACCTACCCGCTGCACCGCTACTTTTCGATCGCCAAGGATCTCGCCCGGCTCGTCGGCGGCACCGACGCTCGTCTCGACGAGCTGGCCGGGCTGTCGGAATCGGTAGGAGCGCAATGATGTTCATCGATCTCACGCCGGATCAGCGGGCGTTGAAGGCGCAGGTACGCGAGTACTTCGCCGACCTCATCGGCCCTGAGGATGCGGCGACGATGCTCACCGAACGGCATGGTCGGACCTACCGCAAGATCGTGCGGCAGATGGGCGCCGACGGTTGGCTCGGCGTCGGCTGGCCGAAGGAGTTCGGCGGCAAGGGATTCGGTGAGATCGAACAACAGATCTTCACCAATGAGGCCGTCCGCGCCGATGTCCCGCTCCCGGCGGTGACCTTGCAGACCGTCGGCCCGACGCTTCAGGCCCACGGCACGGCGGAGCAGAAGGATCGGTTCCTGCCCAAGATCCTTTCCGGCGAGGTGCATTTCGCGATCGGCTACACCGAACCCGACGCGGGCACCGACCTCGCCTCGCTGACCACGAGCGCCGTCCGCGAGGGCGATGAGTACATCGTCAACGGGCAGAAGATCTTCACCACCGGCGGACACGACGCGGATTTCATCTGGCTCGCGGTGCGCACCGATCGGCACGCCCCCAAACACAAGGGCATCTCGATCCTCATCGTCGACACCCGTGACCCCGGATACTCCTGGACGCCGATCATCACCGCCGACGGCGCGCACCACGTGAACGCCACCTACTACAGCGATGTGCGTGTGCCACTGTCGATGCGGGTCGGTGAGGAGGGGGACGGCTGGAAGCTGATCACCACTCAGCTCAATCACGAACGGGTGATGCTGGGTCCGGCCGGCCGCATCGACGGCCTCGCGGCGCGGGTGCGTGCCTGGGCTGCACGTCCCGGACCGGACGGCACGGTGATCGCCAAACATCCCGACGTGCGTCGCGCGCTCGCGGAGATCGACGCCTACGCGCGTATCAACGAGTTGCTCAACTGGCAGGTGGCCTCCACCGGCGAAGCCATCTCCATGGCCGACGCCGCGGCCACCAAGGTCTTCGCCACCGAACGACTTCAGAAGGTGGGGCGGATGATCGACGAGATCATCGGCCGCTACGGCGATTTCACCGATCCGCAGACCGCCGAGTTGGTCGATTGGCTCGACGTGCAGCAGAAACGCAACGTGGTCATCACCTTCGGGGGAGGCGTCAACGAGGTGATGCGTGACATGATCGGCACCGCCGGACTCGGATTGCCGAGGGCCAAACGATGACCGGATCGCAGACGCTGATCGACGCCATCGAGTCGGCCGCCCGGCAGATCAAGGGCGACGGCCCCAGCGCGCCGGTGGCGGGCCGGGACCCGGTGAATCAGCCGATGATCAACAACTGGGTCGAGGCGATCGGCGACACCAACCCCATCTACACCGACGCCGCCTCCGCGCGGGCCGCCGGCCATCCGGGAGTGGTCGCCCCGCCGGCGATGGCGCAGGTGTGGACGATGCGCGGCCTCCACGGTTCGCGGGCCGCCGACGATCCGCTCGGCCGCGCCACCGAACTCTTCGACGAGGCCGGCTACACCTCCGTCGTCGCCACCAACTGCGACACCACCTATCACCGCTACGTCGAGGTCGGTGAGCAGGTCGCGATCTCCGCCGAACTCGTCGACGTCGTCGGTCCCAAGAACACCGCGCTGGGCGAGGGGTGGTTCTTCACCACCCGCAACACCTGGTCGGTGGGCGACGAGGTGGTCGCCGAGATGGATTTCCGGATCCTGAAGTTCCGGCCGCCCGGCGCGGGAGCCACCGCGCCGCCCGCCGAGCCGCCGGCCGGCGCCTCGTTCGATGACCTCGATCCATCGATGATGTTGCGGCCCGGTGTTTCCCGGGACACCGCCTTCTTCTGGGAGGGCATCGCCGCCCACGAGTTGCGCATCCAGGCCGTCGAGGACGGTACGTTGCGTCACCCGCCGATACCGGCGACGTGGAAGCCCCGTGGCGCCGACGGCATCGTGCCGGCCACCGACTACGTGGTCGCGAGTGGCCGCGGCACCGTCTTCAGCTACGTCGTGCACCGTGCCCCCAAGGTGCCCGGACGGGGGCTGCCGTTCGTGGTCGCCCTCGTCGAACTCGAGGAGGGTGTGCGGATGCTCGGTGAGCTCCGTGGTGTGGACCCGGAGCAGGTGCACATCGGAATGCCGGTCGAGGCAACCTATCTCGACTTCCCGGCCGACGACGATGCCGGTACACCGGCGTGGACGCTGTATGCCTGGCAGCCGCGTCAGAAGGAGGTGAGCGCATGACCCTCGAGGCGGTACCAACCGTCGAGGTCGGTCAGACGTTGCCCGCGTTGACCATTGAGGCGACACCGACATTCGTGGTGGCGACGGCGTTGGCCACGCGTGACTTCCAGGATGTGCATCACGATCGGGATCTGGCGCAGGCCAAGGGCTCGAAGGACATATTCGTCAACATCCTCACCGACACCGGCCTCGTGGAGAGGTTCGTCACCGACTGGGCCGGACCGTCGGCGCGCGTGCGTTCGATCAGACTGAAACTCGGTGTGCCGTGGTACGCCTACGATTCGGTGACGTTCACCGGCGAGGTGACCGCGCGTGACGGGGATGAGGTCACGGTGTCGGTGGTGGGAACGAATTCGCTGGGCAAGCATGTGATCTCGACGGTGGTCGTCGGACTCGGTCACGCGGTCGGCGGCAACAGGGCGGGGGAGAACTGATGGGAACCCTCTCCGGGGCGGCCGCGATCGTCGGTATCGGGGCCACCGAGTTCTCCAAGGACTCCGGGCGCAGTGAACTGCGACTGGCCGCCGAAGCGGTCTCCGCGGCGATCGCCGACGCCGGCCTCACCCCGGCAGACGTCGACGGTCTCGTGTCGTTCACGATGGACACCAACGCCGAGATCGCGGTGGCGCGTGCGGTGGGAATCCGTGAGATGACGTACTTCTCGCGCATCCACTACGGCGGCGGTGCGGCGTGCGCCACCGTCCAGCAGGCCGCGATGGCGGTGGCCACCGGCGTCGCCGACGTCGTCGTCGCCTACCGGGCATTCAACGAACGGTCGGGACTACGTTTCGGACAGGTGAATTCGGCCGTCGCGAACCAGGAGAACTCGTCGGGTACCGACAACGCCTTCTCCTACCCGCACGGACTGTCGACTCCGGCGGCCTTCGTCGCGATGGTGGCGCAGCGGTATATGCACGACTACGGCGCCACCAGTGAGGATTTCGGCCGGGTGGCCGTTGCCGACCGCAAGCATGCGGCGGTCAATCCGAACGCCTTCTTCTTCGGTAAGCCGATCACCCTGCAAGATCACCAGAAATCGCGCTACATCGCCGAGCCGCTCCATCTGCTCGACTGCTGTCAGGAGTCCGACGGTGGCGTCGCCATCGTCGTGGCCTCGGCCGAGCGTGCGAAGGACCTGCCGCATCCGCCGGCGGTGATCGTGGGTGCGGCCGCCGGAAGTGCCGACGACCAGTTCATCATGACCAGCTATTACCGTGATGACCTCGCCGCGCTGCCCGAGATGGGCCTGGTGGGTCGGCAACTGTGGAAGCAGTCCGGGCTGCGGCCGGACGACATGGACGTCGGGATTCTCTACGATCACTTCACCCCCTACACGCTGATGCAGTTGGAGGAGCTGGGATTCTGTGGTCGGGGAGAGGCGAAGGACTTCGTCGCCGAACCCGGTGCGCTCGAGGTCGGCGGTCGTCTGCCGTTGAACACACACGGCGGGCAACTCGGCGAGGCCTACATCCACGGGATGAACGGCATCGCCGAGGGCGTGCGCCAGATCCGCGGGACCTCGGTCAACCAGGTGAGCGATGCGCAACGCGTCATCGTCACCGCCGGGACGGGAGTCCCCACCAGCGGCCTGGTGCTTGCCGCGCAATGACATTCGGGTACGGACAATCATCAGCCCAAAGGAGTTCGACAGTGACCACGCAGGACGCGCCCCACAAGTTCAACCTGGCCGACGTGTTCGAGACCGTCGCCGACTCGGTGCCCGACCGCATCGCACTGAGCTACGACGGACGGCAGATCAGCTACGCCGAACTCGACCGACTCGCCACGAGAGTCGCGCATCTGCTGCGGGACAACGGAATCGAGGCGAATGATCAGGTGGCACTGTTCCTCAAGAACAGTGTGGAGCACGTGACGAGCCTGCTGGGACTGCTCAAGATCCGAGCGGTGCCGGTCAACGTCAACTACCGCTACACCAACACCGAGTTGCGCTACATCTTCGACAATTCGGACTCACGGGGGATCATCGTCGAACTCCCCGAACATCAGCGTAGCGTCGCGGCGCTGCTCGGCGACCTGCCCTTGGTGCGCACCGTTTTCGTGATCGGACCGATCGAGACGGAGCTGGCCGAGGCGGCCGCCGCGCTTCCCGACGGCCGCGAGGTTGCGGTGGTGTCCTTCGCCGACGAGGAGAACGCCTCCGAGGAACGCGATTTCGAGCCGCGTACCGGCGACGAACTGTATCTGCTCTACACCGGCGGCACCACCGGCTATCCGAAGGGTGTCATGTGGCGTCACGACGACTTCTTCCGCAAGCCGATCTCCGGCGGCAACCCGTACGGTGAGGCTCGCAAGGATCTCGCCGAACTGGGAACTGCTGTCCAGGAATTCGGGTCGATCGCCTTCAACATCGCCGCGCCGCTCATGCACGGCGCGGCGTCGTACTCGCTGTTCACCTTCCTCACCCTGGGTGGGCGGCTGGTCTTGATGCGCGACTTCGACCCGGCGGCGATCGTGCAGGGCATCGAGGACGAGGGAATCCAGATCATCCTCATCGTCGGTGACGCGATGGGTATGCCGCTCGCGGAGGAGATGGAACGCCGCAAGGACGAGGTCGACTACTCGACCCTGTTCTCGGTGACCTCCGGCGGCGCCATCTGGTCACATCACAATCGGGAGCGGTTCGCCGCCATCAAGCCGGATCTCATCCTGCGCGACAACTTCGGTGCCTCCGAATCGGGCAATGACGGCGAGATCCTGATGGACGACAACGGGAATCTCCGGGTGCCGCCGACCGACAAGATGATGGTGGTCGACGAGCGGCATCGTCAGATCGAGCCTGGCTCGGGCGATGTCGGGTACATCGCGCGTATCGGCAATGTGCCACTCGGGTACTACAAGGACGAGGAGAAGAGCGCCCGAACCTTCCCGACCCTGCCCGACGGTCGGCGGATCTCGATCCTCGGTGACATGGGCACCGTCGAGGCCGATGGTTCCATCGTCTTCCTGGGCCGCGGTTCCCAATGCATCAACACCGGCGGCGAGAAGGTGTACGCGGAGGAGGTCGAGGCGGTACTCCACGCGCATCCGGCCATCGGCGACGCACTGGTGGTCCCGGTGCCCGACGAACGCTACGGGCAGCGCGTGGCCGCGGTGGCCCGCGTCGCCGACGGCGCCACCGAACCGAGCCTCGAAGAGATACAGGCACATTGCCGCGAATCGCTTGCCGGCTACAAGGTTCCGCGCACCGTCGTCTTCGTCGACGAGGTCAAGCGCACGCCCGCAGGCAAGGCCGACTACCGGTGGGCGAAGAACGCCGCGGCCACCGCGGGTGCGGAGCCGGCCCCGGCCTGACCCGGGAACGTTCGCAGCGCTCTTTCGTTGCTGGTCGAGCCGTCGCGAGCCCCCCAGGGCGAGCGGCGAGTCGAGACCTCCGCAGGATGCGCTGGAAAGTGTCCACGCTGACAGCGCTCTGTCACCCGTTGACGGCGCCTTCGCCCACGTTGACGGCGCTCGCCAACCCGTTGGTCGAGCCGTCGCGAGCCCCCAGGGCGAGCGGCGAGTCGAGACCTCCGCAGCGTGCGCTGGAAAGTACCCACGTTGACAACTACTGCGCCGACGAACCTGAGCGCTGTCAACGGGATGGCAAGCGCTGTCAGTGAACTGGAGAGCGCTGTCAACGGAATCGAGAGCGCTGTCAACGCAGAGCACGCCTGGAGGATCAAGCCCGGATCAAGCCCCGATCAGCCGACCTGAAGCCCCACCCATAGGGCGACGACGGCGGCGATCAGGGTGGGTGGGACGGTGAGCGCCCCCAGCAGGAGGTAGCGCCGCGTCGGCGGAGGAGTGGTGTTGCGCCGCATCACATCTCGCCACAGCAGATTGGCCAGGGAGCCGAAGTAGGCGAGATTCGGGCCGATGTTGACCCCGAGCAGCATGGCGAGCGCCAGTCCCGGCTCGTGCGCGACGAGCGGGATGAGCAGGAGTGTGGCGGGCAGATTGTTGAGCAGATTGGCCACCACCGCCGCCAGCGCCGCGACGGCCAGCAGAGCGAGGAGCCCCTCGCCGGACGGGATGAGTGTGGTGACCCAATCGCCCACGGGGCCAAGCCGTATCGGCAGGATGATGATGCCCAACGCGGCGACGAACGCCAGGAACGGCACGTTCAGTGCGCGCCCGGCGCGGATGACCGTCGGCAGCGGAGCACGTCGCAGGGGAGCGATGAGCATCACCACCGCTCCGATCGCGGCGACGACCGACAGCGGCACACCCAGCGGTTCGGCCACCACGAATCCGACGAGAAGCAGGCCGAGCAACACCAGGGTCAGCACAGGTGCCGGGCGGCTCACCGCGGGGGCGGTCGGAGCGGGGCCATCCGAAGTCGCCTCGTCGCGCACCGACCGCAACTCACTCGCGAAAAACCAACGGAATAGCACGTATTCGACGACGATGGCCACGACCCACGGACCGACCATCAATCCGGCGAAGGTGAGGAATCCGAGGCCCGTTGCCGAAAAGGCCAGCAGGTTGGTCAGATTCGACACCGGAAGCAGCGTCGACGCGCTGTTGGCCAGGTGTGCCGTGGCCGCGCCCGCCGGTGCGACCTTCGCCCCGATGCGACGCGCGGTGGCGACGGCGACCGGTGTCAGCAGCACGATGGTGGTATCGATGGACAGCACCGCGGTGGTCACTGCCGCGGCGACGAACACCAGTCCGAGCAGACGTTGCGGTGACCCTCGACTGACCCGCGCGAGAACCGAACCGATCCAGGCGAATACGCCTTCCTGGGCGCACACCTCGGCGACGACGAACATGGCCGCGAGGAAGCCGATGGTGGGTCCGATGAACGAGAGTTCGTCCCCGGCTTGCGACCACGAGACCACACCCAGCACGACCAGCACGACGGCGGCGGGGACCGCCACCACGGCCGGACTCATCCGGCGCGCCGATACGGCAACGCCGACCACACCGAACAGGCAGCAGGCAGCCAGGATGGTGCCCAGGACACTCTGGGAATCGAGCACGACGAGAGCCTAGTTGAATCAGACGGAATCGGACTCGGACGCCACGGGGTCATTCGAGTCGCGGCCGTCGGCAGCAGGCTCGTTCGCGGTCGGCCCGCTCGCTGCGTTGTCGTTCGAAACAGGGTCGTCGTCGGACTCACCGGACCAGCCGAATTCGTTGACCCCGGACTCGGGTTGACCGTCGTGATGGAGTGCGACCACACGACGCGGGGCGAGGAATCCCAGCGCCACGCCACCGACCACCAGCACGATCCCCAACACCAGACACGCCATGTTCATCGGTTCGATGAACGCGTCTTTCGCGCCCTGCAGGATCCGGGCACCGAGTTCTCCGGGCAGTCTGGAGGCGACCTCGGTGGCCTCGGCGAGTGACCGGGAGATCCGTTCGCCGGCTTCGGCGGCGGCCTGTGGCTGTCCGGCGGCGGTGAGCTGATCACGCGCCAGTGCTGCGGTCGACCCGATGCGATCCGAATAGCCCGCCGCCAGCAGGCTTCCCGAGATGGCGATGCCGATGGCGGCGCCGATCTCGCGAGCGGTGTCGTTCACCGCCGAACCCACGCCCTGATTGTCCAGCGGGGTGTTGGACATGATGGCCGTCGTCGACGGTGCGGTCGCCAGGCCGATACCCACGGAGGTGCAGAACAGCATCGCCGCCAGCACCCAGTACGTGTCGTAGTCGATGGTGCCGATGAGGATGAAGCCGAGCCCGGAGATCAGAATTCCGCCGGCCAAGACGAAGCGCAGCGAATGATAGCGCACCGCAAGCCAATTGCCGATGAGTGCGAAGATGCTCACTCCGGCCACCATGGGCATCAGGGCGAAGGCCGACTGGAGCGGGGTGTAGCCGAACACCAGCTGCAGTCGTTGCAGCAGAAGGTAGAACGCGCCGAAGGAGGCGAAGAATTGCAATGCCACCGACAATGCGCCGGAACCGAAGGCGCGGTTGGTGAACAGCCGGACGTCGAGGAGCTGGCGTGACCCGCGCAGCTCGATGAGGCAGAACACTGCGACGAGGACGATGCCGCCGATCAACGTGATCAGGACGAGCGCGTCATCCCAGCCACGATGGGGTGCCTCGAGCAATCCGAACACGATGCCGGTGACCGCCAGGATCGAGACCAGCGTGCCCAGATAGTCGAACGGTTTCGGCTCGGAGTCCTTGGAGGTGCCGATCGTCAGGCACACCAGCGCGGTGAGCACCGCCGACGCCGCGAACGTGATGAAGATCGAATGCCACGAGAAGAACTTCAGCAGGACCCCGGACACCAGGAATCCGGCGATGGCGCCGGCGCCGGCGACGGCGGCCCAGATGCTGATGCCGATGCTGCGTTTGTCCTCCGGCACGCCCGAGGTGATCAACGACAACGTCGTCGGCATGATGAACGCGGCGCCGGCACCGGCCACACATCGGGTGATGATCAGTTGGGTCGGATCGGTGGTCCAGATGGCCGCGAGGGAACCGATCGCGAACACGATCAGACCCGCGATCAGCAATTCGCGCCGGCCCAGGCGGTCGCCGATGGCGCCGGCGGGCAGCAGGAGCGCGGCCAGAGCCAGGGTGTATCCGTCGGCGATCCACGTCATCTGTCCGGTGTCGGCGTTGATGTCGATGGCGATGTCGGCGAGGGCCGTGTTGAGGGCGGCCATGGCGGCCACGACCATGCTGACGGCCGCGCATGAGATCAGGATGAGCCATGCCGATCGCAGATCGATGGAGGTGAATCGGCGCATCGTCACGCCCTTCCTGTGGATTTTCCGGGGCTCAGCTGTGTGACGCACGCGACACGCTGGCCCGAAGACGCGACATCAAATGCAACGTGTGACACATTAATCACTGAAGTCGCACACACGGGGATCGTGACCACACCTCGGTACCGGCCCCGGCCAACTGAAAGTGGGACATCATGGCCGCACCGGTCAACACTTCCCGATCCGCCGATACCCCGCGCCTGCACGTGTGGCGCGTTCTCGCGATGCTCGCGGCGCTGGTCGCGGTCGTCTGCATGCTCGTCCTCATCGTGACGACCGCAGCCTGACCGCGCGGGCGCTGATCGCGACAGTCCTGTCCGCGACAGCGCTGACTGCGACGGCGCGGCATGGCCGCGCCGCCGACCCGCGTTGCGAGTCGACGCGGCGCGACCGTCGATCATGCGACGTTGCGTTCCACCGCGGCACCCACCGCGGGTAGGGCGTCGCTGACGTATCCCTTCGCCTTGCCCCGCAGCGACTTGTACGCCTTGACCAGCGGCGCCTTGGCCGACTCGACCTGATCATCGGTGACGGCGAGCAGTGCTTCAGTCGCGGCGTCGGCGTTGGCGGCGAGGTGATCGCCGAATGCCGTTCCGGCGGGCTTCGAATCCCAGAACGGCGTCAGCGCGTTGACGAAGTCCGGCAGCATCAGATCGGTGGCCTTGCGCACGATCCCGGGCTTGACCTTCTGTGCGGCGGCGTACGCGGCCTTGACGGCAGCCCCACCGATGCCCTTCTGAGCCGAAACCTGCGAGTCGATCACCCCCACCAGGTCGTCGACGGCGGCCGATCGGTTGGTGTCGAGCAAGGACTGCAGCGAATCGCTCATCAATTCTCCTCAAGGATGGGACGGGTCTTCCTTGAGCAGAATAGACGCCCGGCGTCGTCCGTATGGTCAGTGCGATATCGAAGGTGGACAGGCCCCGTCATCGGACCGCCGATCGCCCCACATCAGGCCGGTGAAGCGGGTTTCGCCGACGTGATGGCCACGTTGCCCAATGCCACGTTTCCCAATGCCACGTTGCCCAATGCTGGAGCGCCGTCGCGGTCGGCGACCGATGCGGAGATCAGCAAGCGGCCGGAGTCCTCCCAGACCGCGATGTCGAGCGTCTCGCCGGGGAAGACGACCCCGGCGAAGGTGGCCGAATAGTCGCTCACCGCGGTGACGTCGCCGTCGAGGAGGGCGTCGACGACGGTCCGGCACACCGTCCCGTAGGTACACAATCCGTGCAGGATCGGCCGCGGGAAGCCCGCCCGGGCGGCGAACGCCGGATCCGAGTGCAACGGATTGCGGTCGCCGCACAACCGGTACAGCAGTGCCTGATTGGGCAACGTCGGCGCGGTCAGCCGGTGATCGGGTTCGCGGTCGGGGTAGGTGAGTTTCGTCGACGTCCCGCGATCGCCACCGAAGCCGCCCTCGCCCTTGGCGAAGATCGACGACCGCTCGGTCCACAGGTCGTTGCCGTCGGAGTCGGTGGTGACCTTCTCGGTGATGATCACCGCCGCCGATCCCTTGTCCTGGATCTCGGCGATCCGCGCCCGGGTGGTGGCCTTGCCGTCGGCGGGGATCGGGCGGTGCGCGATCACCTGCTGACTTCCGTGCACCACCTTCGCCAGATCGATGTCGATGCCCGGGAACCTGACCTTCGGTGCCTCGATGGCGTGAAACGACGCCGCGACGGTGGCGAACGTCGGCAGCACCTTGGGGGCGACGTCGTCGACGTAGGCCAGCCCGGCGGTGTCCATCGGGTCGGCGGCGGCACCGACGGCCAGGTGATAGAGGGCGATGTCGGAGGCCGACCACGAGAAGCTGGTCTCGGGCAGTTCGGCGCCCAGGGCGACGGACAGATCGATGGGCATCGTATCTCCTTACTTTCCAGCGCAATCGAGTGCGGCGAGGTATCCGAAGACCATGGCCGGTCCGATGGTGGCGCCGGGACCGGCGTAGGTGTGGCCCATCACCGGTGCGCTGGTGTTGCCCGCGGCGTACAGGCCGTCGATCACCGAGCCGTCGGCGCGTAGCGCCCGGCCGTTCGCGTCGGTGTCGATGCCGCCCTTGGTGCCGAGGTCGCCGGGGACCATCTTGACCGCGTAGAACGGCCCCTTCTCGACCGCTCCGAGGCTGGGGTTGGGTTTGTTGGTGATGTCTCCGTAGTAGTGGTCGTATCCGCTTGTGCCGCGGCCGAAGTCCTCGTCGACGCCGCGGCGGGCGAATCCGTTGAAGCGGTCGGTGGTGGCGCGCAACGAGTCGGCGGGCACACCCATCTGCTCGGCGAGTGCCTCGATGGAGTCGGCCTTGACGACCACCCCGGAGGTGAACCACTTCTTGGGCAGCGGTTGTCGTGCGTTGACTCCGGCGAA
Source organism: Gordonia sp. VNK1 (assembly GCF_040049135.1). Lineage (NCBI taxonomy): Bacteria > Bacillati > Actinomycetota > Actinomycetes > Mycobacteriales > Gordoniaceae > Gordonia > Gordonia sp. VNK1. The sequence goes on from NZ_JBDZDJ010000007.1 coordinate 103,066, forward strand.
CAGGTAGCGGTTGCGGCATTTCTGGTCGAAGACCAGCCACGCCGGGACGTTCTCGCCTGCGCCGTCGCCCTGACCGAACTCGCCGCCGTACATGTGGTGGACGGCCTCGACGTAGGGCAGTGACTCGTTCATGAAGCGTTGTCCGCGTTCGTTGACCATGAAGGTGCCGGGTACCGCGCGCTCGGAGAGCGCGAACCACGGCCCGCGGGGCAGGGGAATGGTTGGGCCCCACCAAGAGTCGTCCATCAGCGACACCGCCGCGCCGATCTTGAGACCGGCGTTGATGCCGTCGCCGGTGTTGGTCGGCGCACCGGTGGTCCACTCGGACCCGATCGGATCGCGCTGGTACTTCCTGCGCATCTCGGCGTTGTGCTCGAAACCGCCGCACGCCAGGATCACGCCCCGCTCGGCGCGCAGTTCGACCCGGGAGCCCTCGTGCTCGGCGATCACCCCGACCACCCGGTCGTTCTCCGTCACCAGATCGACCAGGCCGGTCGAGAGACGCAGTGGCACACCGGCCTTGCGGACGCCGAGAAGCAACTCGGCGGCCAGCGCGGCGCCCATCGCGATGAGCTTCTTGCCGCGCGAGCGGGCCCAGAAGAACCGGCTGCCGACCTTGGCCATCCGCACCGGGCCCCGCCAATGCCGCAGGCCGGTGTTGAGCCAGCGGTAATCAGACTGCAGCACAACCATGTTCAGTGGAGCCTTGGTGTACTGCGGATGCAGCGTCTTCAGATCGTCACCGAGCGCACGGGCGTCGAAGGGCCGGGGTTCGACGCTGCGTCCGCCGATCCGTCCGCCCGGCGCCTCCGGGTAGTAGTCGGAGTAGTTCTTGACCCACTCGAGGTCCAACGGCGCGTGCGCCATCAGGAAGTCCAGCGCCTCGGGGCCGCGATCGATGTAGGCGTCGATCTTCTCCGCAGGGGCGTGCTCACCGATGATGGCGTGCACGTACTCGCGTGCCTTGGCCGTGGTGTCGTCCACGCCGTCGCGCTTGAGCACGGAGTTGTTCGGAATCCAGACACCTCCGCCCGACCGGGACGTCGACCCGCCCCAGTAGGCCGACTTCTCGATGATGACGGTCCGCAGGCCCTGCGCGGCGGCGGTGATGGCCGCGGACAATCCGGCCGCGCCGGCGCCGACGACGATGACGTCGTAGGTCTCTGGGTCTGTCTTGGCCGTGTCGGTCATGGATGTCCCTTCGTGCGCCGCGGTGCAACGTGTTCTATCCACAAATTAGAACACGTTGCAGATTTCCTGCGCCAGTGGGTCGAGCCGTTCCGCATCGGTGGAACATGTTCTAAACTAGAACACGTTCACTCGACCCAGGAGTTCGCCACATGGCCGTTGACCAGCACGTCCGCGAGCAGATCGCGGCTGATCTCTGGAACGCCGAAAAGACCGCGACCGCCATCGACCGGCCCACCGACACCCACCCCGACCTCGACGTCGTCGACGCCTACGAGATCCAGCTGATCAACATCCGCAAGCGCCTCGACGCGGGTGCGACGGTCGCCGGCCACAAGGTGGGGCTGGCGTCGGAGGCGATGCAGAAGATGATGAACGTCGACGAACCCGACTACGGGCACCTGCTCGATGAGATGCAGTACTTCGAATCCACCCCGATCGACGCGTCGACGCTGTGCTTCCCGCGTGTGGAGGTCGAGGTCGGATTCCTCCTCGGCAAGGACCTGCCGGGCGCCGGCTGCACCAACGACGACGTCATCGATGCGGTCGAATGGGTGGTGCCGTCGATCGAACTGATCGACTCGCGGATCAAGGACTGGAAGATCACCTTGTGTGACACCATCGCCGACAACGCGTCGTCGTGCGGGTGGATTCTGGGGGAGCAGCGTGTGCCGATCAGCGAGATCGACACCGGCGACATCGACGCCGTGCTGCATCGCAACGGCGAGATCGTCGCGAAGGGCAATTCGTCTGCGGTACTGGGTCATCCGCTGAATGCGGTGAGCTGGCTCGCCCGCAAGGTGGAGAGTTTCGGGGTGCGACTACGCAAGGGCGACCTGATCCTGCCGGGCACCGCGACGCGCGCCTTCGACGTCGGACCGGGCGACCACGTCGTCGCCGAATTCGCCGGGCTCGGCTCGGTGACATTGGATTTCACGTGAGACAAGAGGAGATCACCCCGTGGCGAAGCTGACCGCAGCGATCGTCGGGTCGGGCAACATCGGCACCGACCTGATGTACAAACTGGAGCGATCCGAGGTGATCGAACCGCGATGGATGGTCGGCATCGACGCCGACTCCGAAGGGATGAAACGTGCCGCCGACCGCGGCCTCATCACCATGAGCGGCGGCGCCGACGAACTCCTCGGCTCGTCGGACAAACCCGACCTGATCTTCGAGGCCACCTCGGCGTATGTGCACCGTGAGTACGCGCCGAAGTACGAGGCGGCCGGCATCACCGCCGTCGACCTCACCCCGGCCGCCGTCGGTCCCGCGGTGGTGCCGCCGGCGAATCTGCGCGAACACCTCGACGCCCCCAACACCAACATGATCACCTGCGGTGGGCAGGCCACCATACCGATGGTGCACGCGGTGAGTTCGGTTGTGCCCGTGCCCTATGCGGAGATCGTTGCATCCGTCGCGTCGGTGTCGGCCGGACCGGGTACGCGCGCCAACATCGACGAGTTCACCCGCACCACGTCGAAGGGTATCGAGACCATCGGCGGCGCCGACCGCGGCAAGGCCATCATCATCCTCAACCCGGCCGATCCGCCGATGATCATGCGCGACACCATCTTCTGCGCCATCCCCGCCGACGCCGACACGGATGCCATCGCCGAGTCGATCCACAAGCGGGAGAAGGAGATCCAGCAGTACGTGCCGGGCTACCGGCTGCTGCAGGACCCGCAGTTCGACCCGCCCAGCATCATCAACGGTGGTCACGCCCGCGTCTCGATCTTCGTCGAGGTCGAGGGTGCCGGAGACTTCCTGCCGCCGTACGCCGGCAACCTCGACATCATGACCGCCGCCGCCACCAAGGTCGGCGAGGAGATCGCGAAGACCAAGTTGGGAGTCTCGGCATGACCACCACGCATCCGGAGCTGATGGCGAACGCCCGCAAGTACTCCGACACCCTCGACATCCGCATCACCGACTCGTCGTTGCGCGACGGCAGCCATCACAAGCGGCATCAGTTCACCGAGGAGGAGGTCCGCGCGATCGTCGGCGCCCTCGACGACGCGGGTGTGCCGGTCATCGAGGTGACCCACGGCGACGGGCTCGGTGGCTCGTCGTTCAACTACGGGTTCTCCAAAACCCCGGAGCAGCAACTGATTGCGGCCGCAGCGGACACCGCCAAACGCGCCAAGATCGCCTTCCTGATGCTGCCCGGGCTCGGCACCAAGGACGACATCCGCGCCGCGCAGGACAACGGCGGTCAGATCTGCCGCATCGCCACCCACTGCACCGAGGCCGACGTCTCCATCCAGCACTTCGGCCTGGCCCGCGACCTCGGCCTGGAAACCGTCGGCTTCCTGATGATGAGTCACAGTCAGCCGCCGGAGGTCATCGCCAAGCAGGCCCGCATCATGGCCGATGCCGGATGCCAATGCGTCTACGTCGTCGACTCGGCCGGAGCGCTGGTCCTCGAAGACGTCACCGACCGCGTCGCGGCGGTGCGTGCCGAACTCGGCGACGACGCCCAGATCGGCTTCCACGGACACGAGAATCTCGATATCGCCGTGGCCAATTCGATCAACGCGGTCCGCGCGGGTGCCCAGCAGATCGACGGTTCCATCCGCCGCTTCGGCGCCGGTGCGGGCAACACCCCCACCGAGGCCTTCGTCGGCGTCTGCGACAAACTCGGCATCACCACCGGCATCGACTTCATGAAGATCGCCGACGCCGCCCAGGACGTCGTCCGCCCGGTGATGCCGTCGGAATGCCTCGTCGACCGCCCGTCGATGATGATGGGTTACGCCGGTTGTTACTCCAGCTTCCTCAAGCACGCCGAGAACCACGCCGAACGCTACGGCGTCTCCGCCGCCGACATCCTCATCGAGGCCGGAAACCGCAAACTCGTTGGTGGGCAAGAGGATCAGCTCATCGACATCGCGCTGGAACTCAAGAAGAAGGCCGACGCGAACGCGGGGGTGTAGGTTCGCGCGGGTCCTCGCTGTTCACGCGGCTCCTGCTCACTCGCGCGGTCATTGCAAAGACCGCGCCGATGAACTGGACCCGCGCGAGCCGAGACGACCCGCGCGAATACGCCCTACATCCCGGCCGGCGGATGCCCCAGGCAGATCAACGCACCCAGCGGATCCTTGATCACGGCCAGGGTGCCGTACGGGGTGTCCTCACCCGGCATCACCACCTCCCCGCCGAGCTTCTCGGTCAGCGCCACCGTCGCGGCGACGTCGTCGACGCAGATGTAGATCTGCCAGAACGACGGTGCGTCTCCGAACATCCCGTTCGCGTCCATGATCCCGCCGTAGGCGCTCTCACCGAAGAACAACTGCGAGTATCGAAGTGGGCCACTCGGCGGATTCTCCATGCCGGTGTTGTCGATGACGGTGTCGGCGCGCGCGCCGACCACCTCGCTGTAGAAGGCGATCGACTTGGGGTAATCGTTCGACGCCAGTTCGAACCAGTACGGCGCTCCGTGCACACCCCACTCGGTGAAACCCGGGTGCTGGTTGGGCTTCCAGAAGCCGACGACGGCGCCGGCGGAGTCGATGGCCACCATCATGGTGCCCTCGTCGCCGACCGCCATCGGCGGGAACATGATCGAACCGCCGGCGGCCTCGACATTCTTCGCGGTCGCGTCGGGATCCTCGGTGTGCAGGTAGAACGACCACACGTTGGCCGGTCCGCCGGCCTCTTCCATATACGGGCTCAAACCGGCGACCCGGGCGCCGCCCCGGCGGAAATTGCGGTATCCGCCGAACTCCTCGCGGGGCTCCTCGGCCTCCCAGCCGAAGATCTGCCCGTAGAACTCGGCGGCCTTGTCGGGGTCGCTGCTCATCAGGTCGAACCAGATCGGGGCGCCCACCGGGGCGGAATACTCGGCCATGACGTGTCTCCTTCGGTGCTGACGATGGTGTCGGCAGTACAGACCGTCAGTCTTCCCGAAACTCATCGGCCGTGGAGAGGACCGACCGATCTCGTGACGTGCGTGAGGAAGTCGCGGGCCGCGCCGGCCCTCGGTTCCCGGCCGCCGATCCACACCGCCCGCAGGATGCGGGTCAGATCCAGACCGTCGACGTCGACGACGACGAGTCGCCGCCCCGCGCCGTCGCCGGTGATGTCGTCGCGCACCGACAGGTCGCTGAGCACCGCGGGCCCGGCGCCGGCGATCACCGCCGAACGCACCGCCGCCGTCGTCGACAACTCGAGCACCGGTGCCGCGATCGCGACGTCGTCACCCAACGCCGTGCGCTGGCGTGTCTCGAGCACCCTCCTTGTGCCGGAACCGGATTCACGGGTGACCAGTGGGGTGGCGGCGAGTTCGGCGGCGGTCACCGATTCCCGTCGCGCCCACCGATGATCCGGCGGGACGACCAGCACCAGCCGGTCGACGGCCACATCCCGGCTGTGTACACCGGTGGCCACGGTCGGACCTTCGACGAAGCCGAGTTCGACGTCGCCGCCGCGCACCAGTTCGCACGCGTGCTCGGAGTTGGTGGCGGTGAACGAGACCTTGGGTGTGGTGTCGGCGGACGCGGCGAACGTCACCAGCCATCGGGGCAGGAGGTGTTCGGCGATCGTCAGGCTTGCCGCGATCCGCAACTGGTCGCGACGCTCCCGGCGCAGCGCGGCGAGGCCGGCGTCGAACTCGCCCGCCAGGGTCAGCAGTCGATCGGCCCACTCGGCGACCAGGGTGCCCGCCTCGGTGGGGACGGTGCCGGTCGGTGAACGGTCGAGCAACGAGACCCCCAGCGTCGCCTCGAGGGCACGCATCCGCGCCGACGTCGCCTGCTGTGAGATCCCCAGTTCGGTCGCCGCGGCATTGAGGCTGCCGGTGGTGACGACCGCGAGCAGCGTTTCCAGGGACACCAGATCGGGCATGCGGGAGCTCAACACCCCGTCAGGGTACAACCGGTCGTTGTATCCCCTGCAGGAGATTGCTCTCTACTGGGCGACGATCGCGACCGCGACAGTGAATGACATGACCACCACCGTGACCAGAACCGCGATCGTCGCACCCGCCCGCTTCGCGCATGTTCCGCCCAATTGGTTCGCGGCGGTCATGGGCACCGGGATCATCTCGGTGGCCGCCCATGCGCTGGTCGATCGGGCGGCGGTGTTCGGGGCGGTATCGATCGTGTTCTGGCTCCTGGCCTGCGTGATCTTCACCTCCGTGGTCGCGGCCACCGCGGTCCACTGGCTGGCCCACCCGGCGGCCGCGCGGGGCCATCACACCCACCCGGTGATCGTCCACTTCTATGGGGCGGTGCCGATGGCGACGCTGACCGTGGGGACCTCGACGCTCGTCGCCGGTACGTCGCTGATCGGCCACGACGCCGCGCTCGCCGTCGATCTCGTGTGTTTCACCGTCGGCACCGTCGGGGGAGTCGTCACCGCGATCGTCATCCCGCTGCGTCATCTGCGACGCGACGGGCGCGGCGACGCCTTCGGCGGATGGCTGATGTCGGTGGTGCCGCCGATGGTGTCGGCGTCGGCGGCCGCGGTGCTCGCCGGGGCCGTCACCGGCACACGTGCGCGCGAGACCCTTCTCGTCGTCGGGGTGGCCGCATTCACGCTGTCGCTCGCCCTGAGTGCGCCGATCATCGCCGCGATCGGCCGTCGCCTGTTCACGAACGGCGTCGGCCCCGCCGCGCTGGTGCCGACGTGGTGGATCGTGCTCGGTCCCCTCGGGCAGTCCGTCACCGCGGCGTGCCTGCTCTCACACAACTCCGCCGGCGTACTCGACGCCCCGACCGCGCGGGTGGTGCACGACCTCGCCCTCGGTTACGCCATCCCGGTGTGGATTCTGGCCGTGGTCTGGATCGTCCTGTCCGCCGCCATCACCGCCCACACCGCTCGACGCGGCCTTCCGTTCGCGCTGACCTGGTGGTCGTTCATCTTCCCGGTGGGCACCTTCGTCACCGGTTCAGCGGCACTGGCGCTGGTCGACGGCTGGGTGGGGTTCACGGTCGCGGCCCTGATCTCGTTCGGGGCGCTGGTGGTGGCGTGGCTGGTGGTGGCGGCGCGAACCGTGGCCGGCGTCGTCGACGGGTCGCTGCTGGCGGCACCGGCTCGTGGCACGCTGGAGCGGTGAACAGCGTCGTCGACAGAGTCCGCCCGTTTCTGTGGCCCGCGTTGGTGATCGCCGGAGTGGTGATCGTCGGCTGCAGCCAGGCCACCTGGGGATTCTCCGACGAGGGCATCGGGTTGCGGATCACCGGGCTCGGTGGGGTCGACGCCACTGCCGCCGATTCCGCCGACGCCCAGGCCTTCTTCGCCGATCAGACCCACCGGCCGGGACTGATCACCCTCATCCCGGGTGTGGTCATCTTCCTCGCCGCGACCCTCTGTTGGTGGAAGCCGTTCCGTGCCAATCGAATCGCCGTGGCGGTCGCTGCCGGGATCATCGTCGCCGCTGGGGTGGCGACGGCGGTCTGGGCGGGTGTCGTGGTCGCCGATCCGGCCCGAAAGCTGTTCGACGCCAACGTCATCGACGCGGTCGACCTACCCGGCCCGATCCTGAGCCCGGGGTGGGGTCTGATCACGACCCTCGTCGTCGGGGTGATCACCGCGATCGGTGCGGTCATCGCGGCGCTGCTGCGGTGGCGTCAGGGCGTCTCACCTGCGCAGTAGTGCGCGACGCCGAACTCGTGCCACTGTGGAAGGACGAGACGTCCACATCGAGAGGAGACCCACCGCATGCGTGGAGTCATGATCTATGCCCCCGGCGACATCCGCGTCGAGGAGCGTGACGACCCGACCATCGTCGAACCCACCGACGCCGTCATCAAACTCGCCGCTTCCTGTGTGTGCGGTTCGGATCTGTGGCCGTATCGGGGGATCGAGGACGTCACCAAGCGCGCCCCGATGGGCCACGAGTACGTCGGCACCGTCACCGAGATCGGCGACGCGGTCACCACGATCAACGTCGGCGACTTCGTCGTCGGATCGTTCTTCGCCTCCGACAACACCTGCGAGATCTGCGTCGACGGCTACCAATCCCGGTGTGTGCACGCCAAACCCATGGGCGCCATCGGCACCCAGGCCGAGTACGCCCGCGTGCCACTGGCCGACGGCACGCTCGTCGCCACCCCGGGGCAGCCCGATCCCGACCTCATCCCGTCGTTGTTGGCCGCCTCGGATGTGTTGGGGACGGGGTGGTTCGGTGCCGTCGCCGCCGACGCCGGACCGGGTAAGACGGTGGCCGTCGTCGGCGACGGCGCGGTCGGGCTGTGCGCGGTGATGGCCGCCAAACAGCTTGGTGCGCAGCGCATCATCGCCATGAGTCGGCACGCCGATCGGCAGGCGCTGGCCCGCGAGTTCGGGGCGACCGACATCGTCGAGGAACGCGGCGACGACGGCGTCGCCCGCATCAAGGAACTCACCGACGGTCTGGGCGCGCATTCGGTCATCGAGGCGGTGGGCACTCAGGAATCGATGATGCAGGCGATCCGATCCACCCGGCCCGGCGGTCACGTCGGCTACGTCGGGGTGTCGCACGGCGTCGAACTGCCAGGACTCGAGGTCTTCTTCGCCGAAGTGCACCTGCTCGGTGGCCCGGCACCGGTGCGTCGGTTCCTGCCCGAACTGATCGAGAAGATCTGGGACCGAACCATCAACCCGGGCAAGGTGTTCGACCTCACCGTGCCGTTGGCCGACGCCGCGGAGGCCTACCGGGCGATGGACGAACGTCGCGCCACCAAGGTGTTGCTGTCGGTGTGAGAGGCGGGCCGTTCGATGACGGCGACGCGACGTACGTCGCGGAGTTGTGTCCGACCCGGTGTGGCTTATCGTGGACGTGGTCCCTGCCGAGAGACCGGGGACACCACTGTCTTGGTGCGCCGTGGATAGGCGTTCACCCGTGACACCTGAAGGAGTGCGGTCATGAGCAACACGTTCGCGATCACTCGCGTGGCGTTGCGCCAGTACCGGAGCATTGCCACCGCGGATGTGACGCTCGGCAAGCTACTCATTCTGGTGGGACCCAATGGGTCGGGAAAGAGCAACTTCCTCGACTCGCTACGACTGGTGTCCGAGTCTCTCGAGACCTCCTTGGATCAGGCGCTGAGAAATCGGGGAGGAGTGGCCGAGGTTCGCCGTCGTTCGACAGGGCATCCGACGCATTTCTCCATCGAGCTCAGTTTCGAAGGTGATTCCGGCGACCTGAGCGACCCTCGCGATTCTGCCCAATATTCCGGAAAGTACGGATTCAGAGTGGCGGCCGAGAAGGGAGGTGGGTTTCGCATCTCCTCCGAGGCGTGCCACATCGCTGTCGACGGGGGTGCGCGAGAATTCTTCAAGGTTCTCGATGGCAAGCTCGTCGAGCAGAGTCTGCCGGTGATGCCTCCCTCGAGTAGTCAACGACTGTATCTGGTGTCCGCCGCGGGACTTCCCCAATTCCTACCGGTGTTTGATGGATTCCGTGGGATCAACGTCTACAACCCCAACCCGGACGCGATCCGTCTGCCGCAGGCACCTGACGCCGGCGAGTTTCTTCACCGCGACGGTGCGAACCTTGCCAGCGTCCTACACCGTCTCGATCGGAGCACTGCCGACAAGGCCGTGAAGAATCGAATCGAGGAGTATGTCCGGCTGATCGTGCCGGGGATGCGGAGTGTGGATCGAGAACCGCTGGGGCAATGGGAAACCGTGACATTCTCGCAGGACGTGCCAGGGGCGAAACACCCATGGAGATTTCCTGCCCAGTCGGTGTCCGATGGAACCTTGCGCGCTCTGGCGGTGTTGACTGCTCTGTTTGCGAGTTCGGGACACACGCTGAGTCCGATCGGTGTCGAGGAACCGGAGAGTGCCCTCCACCCCGCCGCTGCGAGCATTCTCATGGACGCCCTGCGGGATGCAAGTGAACGCCGACAAGTGCTCGCAACCAGCCACAGTGCAGATCTCCTGGACCGAGGAGGGTTTCAGGAGAGCGAATTACTCGCGGTTCGTTCGGTTGGCGGCGAAACCATCGTCAGCGGTCTCGATCCTGCAGGTGCGAAGGCGATTCGGGAATCGCTTTATACCCCGGGCGAACTCTTGCGGATAGATCAACTGCTCCCGGACGAAGGAGCGCTCGGTGCCTGAACCCGCTGTGGTGATAGCGCCGATAGTCGAGGGCAAGGGTGAAGAGGACGCGCTGCCGATCCTCATCCGGAAGATCGCCCAAGAGCGAGGCGTCTACCCCAGGATCGCGAAGCCGTTTCGGCTGGACGCCGGAAAGATGATGAAGCCAGATGAACTCGCTCGGGCGATCTCCTTCCAAAGCACCCGGGTAGGTCCCGTTGGCGGGGTTCTCGTGCTCCGCGATGGCGACGACAAGAACATGACCTGCGTTGATATCGCAGATCGCTTGCGCGCCGCGAGTTCCACTGGGGTGAACGCACGAGTCGAGGTCGTGGTCGCGATTCAGGAATATGAGTCATGGTTCCTGGCGTCGATGGATTCGCTCAGGTCGCACAGTAGCGTGCGGGATGACGCTGAATACCTCGGTGACCCCGAGTCGCCACGCGACGCGAAGGGCAGACTGCGCGACATGATGACGGAGAGTTATCGAGAGACGCTTCACCAAGCTCGATTCTCGTCGCTCATCGACCTGCAGCAGGCGGGGCCACGGAGCAGATCGTTGCGCAGATTGATTCACGCCGTCGAGTTACTCTGTGGGACAAGCGGTGTGCGAGAGTAGTCGCCACAAATCAAGGAGAGGCTCTCACCAGTACCCGTCGGGATCGGACTCCGGCGACTCTGACGGGATGATCCCCTCGGCCACCCCGTGATCGATACTCGCCGACAGGCGGGGACAGGTCCGCATCATCGCCGGATTGCCGCCGGACTCCCGAATCGTCGCCAACTCGTTGCAGCGTGCGGCGGCCGCGGAGTTCCACTGCACACTGGTGTGATGCGGACTGGTCTTCTTCACCATCACGCACGCGTGGCATGACCGACATTCGATCTCGGTCATGCCCCCGCGCAGATAGTGGGCGCGGTCGCGCGCGGTCGCGTCGTGAACGCGTGCGAGGTCGGCCGGGTCGGCACTGAAATCGGGTGCCTTGGCCCAACCCGAGGTGTTCTCCTCGACCGCGCGCGTCACCGGATCACACCGGGCTCTCGGCGGCGTCCGCAGCCTGTTCGGCTGCCTTCTCGTCCTCTTCCTGTCGACGCCGCAGATTCTCGGCCACCTCGACATTCCAGCTCTCGACGGCCTTGGTGGTGTCGATCTCGTACTCGAAACGCTGCGTCATCTCGTCGACGACGTCGGTCTTGTCGACATAGAACTGCTCATACCAGCGGCGTAGCTGGTATACCGGTCCGTCCTCCTCGACGAGGAGGGGATTGTCGATGCGGGTCTTGTTCTTCCAGATCTCGACGTCCTGGAGGAATCCGACCTCGATGCCCGCGGAGATCTTCGCGGCCATCTTGGCGGCCTGCTCCTTGTTGAGTCCCTCCGGGATCTTCGCCATCACCCCGTACATCAGGACGAACGAGTTGGCGTCGATGGGGTAGTGGCAGTTGGTCAGGATCGTCTCGATCTCGAAGTCGCCGTAGTACTGCACCATCGGGTTGAGCATGTAGGACGGGCCGTAATACGCGGCCACCGACTCGAGTCGGCTCTCGGCGTAGCCGCTGCCGAAGTCGACGTCGGGCCGCCCGTGGCTGTTCATGTACTGCGCCGCGGTCTCGCCCTCGAAGACGTTCTTGAAGTAGTCCGGCAGCGCGTAATGCACGTAGAAGAAGTGCGCCATGTCGACGACGTTGTCGATGATCTCGCGGCAATTGGAGCCGTCGATGACGAGCCGATTCCACGTCCAGGTGGTCCACTCGTCGGAGCCGACCTCCGAGAGCTCCGGGATGATGCAGTCCTCCGACGGTGGGTTGCCCTCCGGATCGTTGTAGATGAACACCTGACCGTTGCGGATCATCGTCGGCCACGCACGGGTCTTGGCGAGTTTGGGATTGCGCTTGGCGTAGGGCACGCCGCCGCATCGTCCGTTGCCCTTCCACAACCAGCCGTGGAAGGGACAGGCCACGTTGTCGCCCTTGACGGTGCCCTGGCTCAGGTCACCGCCCATGTGTCGGCAGTAGGCGTCGAGTACCTGGATGTCGCCGGTGGTGTCGGCCCAGACGACGAGCTTGGTGCCGAAGACCTGCACCGGGTGGGGCTTGCCGTCGCGGAATTCGTCGACCAGCCCGAGGCAGTGCCAGCCCCGCGCGAAACGCGTCGGTGGGGTTCCGGTGTCGATCTCCCGGATGCCGGTGTCCGTGCTCCCGGTGACCGTGCTCCTGGTGACACTGCTGCCGGTGTCGGCTGTCGCGGTCATGCGGCGCTCTCCCATCGTCGTGGCGGTGGCGTATCGATCGGCGAAAAGCTCTGGCGAATCGCCCCACGGCCAATACTAGAACATGTTACAAAAATGGTGACGGGTTCGAGGCTAGCGGACTCGATATGGGCAGGACATGAGGCCAAAGGCCCAGTACTCGACATAAATGAGAACGTGTTCTAGTCTCGGAAGAAGTTGAGAGCAGGAGCCGTCCAACGGCCGGGGTTTCGGCGACGGCGGCGACGGCGGGAACAGGGACGACGAGGACAGGAATGGGCGAGATGCCAGCACAATCGAGCGGGTCTGACCAGCGCAGCGAGGCGGCCGAGCAGGTCCTGGAGAAGATCAACGCACTGCTGCCGGAGATCGAGCAGCGTGCGCAACAGACCGAGGATCTGCGACGGATTCCCGACGAGACCGTCTCCAGCCTCGAAGGTGCGGGCTTTTTCAAACTCATGCAACCCGAGCAGTGGGGCGGCTATCAGGTCGATCCGGTCACCTTTTACGAGGCGGTGCGGCGGTTGTCCACCGCGTGCGGTTCCACCGGCTGGGTCTCCGGCATCATCGGCATCCACAACTGGCATCTGGCGCTCTTCGACCAGCAGGCCCAGGAGGACGTCTGGGGTTCGGACACCTCGGTGCGGATCTCGTCGTCGTATGCCCCGATGGGGATGGGCGAGGTGGTCGACGGCGGCTACAAGGTGAACGGCAACTGGGCCTTCTCCTCGGGCTGTGAGATCGCCGACTGGACCTTCGTCGGTGGCCCGGTGATCAAGCGCGGCAAACCCGTCGACTTCGTCAGCTTCCTGCTGCCGCGCTCGGACTACACCATCAAGGACGTGTGGAATGTGGTCGGGCTCAAGGGGACCGGCTCCAACACCCTGGAGATCAAGGACGCCTTCGTGCCGACCCACCGGGTCCTGAGCATGCGCACCATGGCCGAGTACCGCAGTCCCGGACTCGAACGCAACACCGCGCCGGTCTACAAGATGCCCTGGGGCACCATCCATCCGAGCACGATCTCCACGCCCATCGTCGGAATGGCGTACGGCGCGTATCACTCTCACGTGGAGCATCAGGGCAAGCGGGTGCGCGCCGCCTACGCCGGTGAGAAGTCCAAGGACGATCCGTTCGCCAAGGTGCGTATCGCCGGTGCGGCCAGTGACATCGACGCCGCGTGGCGCCAGCTGTCCGGCAACCTGCAGGCCGAATACGACCTCATCCTCGCCGGTGAGGAGATCCCGATGGAGTTGCGCCTGGCCGCCCGCCGTGACCAGGTGCGGGCCACCGGACGGGCCATCGCCGCCGTCGACAGCCTCTTCGAGAACTCCGGCGCGGGTGCGCTCAACATCGATTCGCCGATTCAGCGGTTCTGGCGGGACGCGCACGCCGGGCGGGTGCACGCCGCCAACGATCCGGAACGCGCGTACGTCGCATTCGGCAATGGCGAGTTCGGGATTCCGGTCGGCGACACCATGGTGTGAGGGGCATCCGCGCCGCATCGATCACCTGACATTTCCGAGGAGACACAGAAGATGACCGAGAGTCCCATCCGATCGCTGGGCTACATGCGCATCGAGGCGACCGACATGGGCGCCTGGCGCGACTACGGGCTCAAGGTGCTCGGCATGGTCGAGGGCGCCGGTCCCACCGAGGGTGCACTCTATCTCCGGATGGATGACTTCCCGGCACGTCTGGTGATCGTGCCCGGTGAGCACGACCGACTCTCGTCGTCGGGCTGGGAATGCGCCAATGCCGCTGCCCTGCAGGATGTCCGGGATCGGCTGTCGGATGCCGGAGTGGTCTTCCGTGAGGCCAAGGACGAGGAACTCCTCGACCGGCAGGTCGTGGAGATGATCGTCTTCACCGATCCGGCCGGCAACACCATCGAGGCCTTTCACGGTGTGGCGCTGCAGCATCGACGCATCGTCAGCCCGTACGGACATCGATTCGTCACCGGCGATCAGGGACTCGGTCACGTCGTCCTCACCTGCGACGACGACAAGGCGGCACTCGAGTTCTATCGCGACGTGCTCGGCTTCTCCCTGCGCGATTCGATGCGCCTGCCCCCGCAGGTGGTCGGCCGCGAGGAGGGCGACGAGGTGCCCTGGCTGCGCTTCCTCGGCTGCAACCCGCGCCACCACTCGCTGGCCTTCCTGCCCATCCCCAACTCGACCGGCATCGTGCACCTCATGGTGGAGGTGGAGAATTCCGACGACGTCGGTCTCTGTCTCGACCGTGCACTGCGCCGCAAGGTCAAGATGTCGGCCACCCTCGGCCGGCACGTCAACGACCTCATGCTGTCGTTCTACATGAAGACCCCGGGAGGATTCGATGTCGAATTCGGTTGTGAGGGACGACAGGTCGACGACGGTGACTGGATCGCCCGGGAGTCGACCGCGGTCAGCCTCTGGGGCCACGATTTCACGGTCGGATTCCGGGACTGAGCGTTCGGCGATGAGCGCGACACCGTACGGTTCCGCCGACTTCGACTCCCGCCAGTTCCGCACGGCGATGGGCCAGTTCTGCACCGGCGTCACCGTCATCACGACGTTGACCGCCGACGATCAGCCCACCGGTTTCGCCTGCCAGTCGTTCGCGGCGCTGTCGCTCGACCCGCCGCTGGTGCTGTTCTGTCCGCAGAAGACCTCTCGTACCTGGAGCGTGATCGAGGAGCGGGGCGCGTTCTGCGTCAACGTGCTCTCCAACCGGCAGCAGGACGTCAGCGCGAACTTCGGTGCGCCCCGCGACGACAAATTCGCCGGCGTCACCTGGGATCCGTCGCCGTCCGGGCTTCCGGTGATCCGGCACTGCCTCACCTGGGTGGAGTGCACCATCGAGACCGTCGCCGACGGCGGCGATCATCACATCGTCATCGGCCGCGCCCAGACGTTGGGAGATGTGTTGCAGGACAAGCCGTTGCTGTTCTACCGCGGTGGTTACCTGTCCACCGAGCATCCGCGGGTGACACCGGCCCAGGCCGAGTTGGAGAACTTCCTCACCTGGACCGGAGGAGACACCTGGCTATGAGCGCCCCCGCGCAGTCACCGGCCGTCGCGATCCCCGCCGACGTCACCCGACCTTTCACCGATGCCATCGCCGAGGCCGAGAAGTTGATCGCCTCGGCGGAATTCATCGTCGACGAGCATGATCTCGCCGAAGGCTACGACTATCTCGCCGGCAGCATCTCGGCGATCCTGCACCTGGTGCGGACCCGCAACCTGACCCACCCGGTGTTCGTCACCTCGACCGGGCCCTACACCAAGATGGGCCTGGACAACCCGGACACCCTCTACCGGCACGCCGACATCGAGGACACCGGAACCTACCGCGTGTGGGGTCGGCGCGGCACCACCGCCGACCTGAGTTTCCAAGTGCTGCGCGGGGATTACACCCCTGACGCTGTCCCCGGCGGCGACGACGCCTTCGACGATCGGCGCCTGAGTATCGACGACGACGGCCACTTCGACATCACCTTCGCGCCGGCCGGCTCCGAACCGGGGCCGGGCCGGTTCGTGCTGCCCGAGGGTGCGACGACACTGTCGGTGCGCGAGGTGTACTCGGATTGGTCGGCCCGCAAGGGGGAGATCGCGATCGAACGCGTCGACACCGCCGGGACGGCACCCGCCGAACCCGACCTCGACCGCGTGGTCCGCCGATATCGCACGGCCGCGAAGATGCTGACCGCACGCGTCAACACCTGGTTCAACTTCCCGAAGTGGTTCTACCTCGACGAACCGGTGAACACCTTCACCCCACCGCGGCTCACCCCGGGCGGTCTGGCCACCCAGTTCTCCTCGGTCGGTCACTATCGGCTCGCCGACGACGAGGCGATGGTGATCACCGTCCCGAAATCCGTTGCGCCGTATCAGGGATTCCAGCTCGGGAGTCTCTGGTACATCTCGCTGGATTACGTCCACCACCAGACCAGCCTCAATTCCGCTCAGGGACAGGTCGATCCGGACGGGATGATCCGGATGGTGGTGTCCCACCGCAACCCCGGCGTCACCAACTGGATCGAGACCACCGGACGACGCCGCGGCATCCTGCAGTTCCGGTGGCAACGCACCGACACGCCGATCACGCCCGAACTCGGCCCGAGCGCACAGGTCATCGACATCGGCGACCTCGACTATCACCTGCCCCACCTCGAACAGAACCGCATCGACGACCACGGATGGTCGGAGCGAATCGCACAGCGGCAACGGCAGTTCGCCGAAAGGATGCTCGCATGACCGTCACCACGCCGGCCACCGGACTGCTCGCCGGCAAGGTCGTCGTGGTGTCCGGCGTGGGTCCCGGACTGGGCCGATCGATCTGCCTGCGCGCGGCCGCGGCCGGAGCGACGGTGGTGCTCGCGGCCCGCACCGAATCCCGGCTCAAGGAGGTCGCCGCCGAGATCGACGGCCCGAGCCTCGTGGTCCCCACCGACATCACCGACGAGGACGCCGTGACCTCGCTCGCCGGCGCGGTCACCGACGAGTTCGGTGGCGTCGACGTGCTGGTCAACAACGCGTTCGCCCTGCCGTCGATGAAACCCTTGTCGCGCACCGACTTCGACCAGATCACCGCGAGTCTCGACCTGACGGTGCTGGGTACCCTCCGGGTGATCAAGGCGTTCACCGACTCCCTCGCCAAGCGGTCGGGCGCCGTCGTGAACATCAACTCGATGGTGATCCGGCACTCCGAACCGCGTTACGGCAGTTACAAACTCGCGAAGTCGGCGATGCTCGCGATGTCGCAGACCCTCGCCACCGAACTCGGTGAGAAGGGGATTCGCGTCAACTCCGTCGCGCCCGGCTACATCTGGGACGATCAGCTCAAGTGGTACTTCGGCGAGATCGCCACCAAGTACGGCATCACCCCGGAACAGGTGTACGAGCAGACCGCCGCGAAATCCGACCTCAAGCGGCTCCCCGAACCCGACGAGATCGCCGACGCCGTCGTCTTTCTCGCCTCGCCGATGGCTGCCGCCATCACCGGCCACACCCTCGACGTCAACTGCGGGGAATACCATGACTAGATCGACCCTGACCTCGGTCGGCACCGTCGACGATCTCCACGAATCGGCCATCCGGGCAACGGGTCTCGACGACTTCGGTGACGGCGCCTACCGCGAACCACTACAGATCCTGCTCGACTCCTATGCCGAGGAGGCCGGGCTGACCGAACTGGGCAGCAAGATGTTCCGGTTCTTCCTCAAAGGTGCGCTGGTGGCGCGCCTGCTCAGCGAGGCGTCGTGGAAGGCGAATCCGGGCCATGCCGGCGTCGAGATCACCCGCCCGATCTTCGTCACCG
This sequence comes from Gordonia sp. VNK1, assembly GCF_040049135.1. NCBI lineage: Bacteria > Bacillati > Actinomycetota > Actinomycetes > Mycobacteriales > Gordoniaceae > Gordonia > Gordonia sp. VNK1. Next base: position 120,831 of record NZ_JBDZDJ010000007.1, read on the forward strand.
GCCTGCCGCGCACCGGAACGACCGCGCTGCATCGTCTGCTCACCGCCGACCCCGCGCATCAGGGCCTCGAGATGTGGCTGTGCGAGTTCCCCCAGCCCCGACCGCCACGCGACACCTGGGCCGACAACCCGGTGTACGAAAAGATCAACGCCGGTTTCGCACAACACCACGTCGAGAACCCCGAGTTCCTCGGACTGCACTACATGGACGCCGGCGAGGTCGAGGAATGCTGGCAACTGTTGCGGCAGAGCATCATGTCGATCTCCTATGAGTCGCTGGCCTACCTGCCGAGCTACTCACGCTGGCTGGCCGGTCAGGACTGGACACCCGCGTACGCGCGACACAAGCGCAACCTGCAGCTGATCGGCAGCAACGATCGCGACAAGCGGTGGGTACTCAAGAATCCGAGCCATCTCTTCGCCCTCGATGCGCTGATGGCCACCTACCCCGACGCGTTGGTGATCCAGACCCACCGCGCACCCGAGACCATCATCGCGTCCATGTGCAGCCTCGCCGAACACGCCACCCCGGGATGGTCGACGACCTTCGTCGGCGACCGGATCGGTCAGTCACAGTTGGAACTGTGGTCGCGGGGACTGCGCGAATTCTCCTCCGCGCGCGAGCGATACGACCCAGGCCAGTTCCTCGACATCGACTTCGCCGACCTGCGATCCGATCCGTTCGGTGTCGTGGAACAGGTGTATGACGCGGTGGGCGCCGACTTCTCCGAGCCGGCGCGTGCGGCGATGGTCGCCCTCGACGAGGAGAGCCGCTCGGGTGCGCGGGCACCCCGGCACACCTATCGGCTCGCCGATTACGGACTCGACGAGGAGTCGGTGGCGGCGGCATTCGCCGACTGACCCGTCGGCGGAAGATCGTGGAACACGGTGCGCCAGTAGTGTTCCGGCAACTCTGCACCCGAGTGCAGCACGATGGCCAGGCCGGTGGCCATCGCGATGCCGAGAAGGCCCAGCCACAGACCGGCCAGCGCGATCACCATCACCGCGACGGTGCGCAACACCGGCCACGTGTCCAGCCAGAGCAGGATCGGCGCGAAGAACAGACTCGCCACGATGTACCACGACGACCACGCCCGGTCGGAACGCATCGTGATCCGGAGCCAGCGCGGGACCGCGACGTCGGGTTCCCACGGCGGTGACGGTGTGTCCATCGGGCCTCCTCTCGCCATGCCCATTGCACCCCTCGGAGCCGCGTGCGGTCAATTACCTTGGAGGTCATGAACACCTCTGGTCGGCCCGGAGAGATACTGCGCGACTGGCGACATCGCAGCGGGCTGTCACAACTGGCGCTGTCGACGCTGACAGGTGTCAGCGCGCGGCACCTGAGTTTCCTCGAGACCGGGCGTTCGACGCCGAGCACCGCGATGGTGGTGCACCTGAGTGATCATCTCGATATCCCACTGCGCGAACGCAATCGGATACTCGTGGCCGCCGGACACGCGCCGCTATATTCACATCACGACCTCGACGATGACGCACTGGCCGCGGTCCGCGGGCAGCTCTCGCAGATGGTGCGAGCCGTCGAACCCGCGCCCGCCGTGATCCTCGACAGACACTGGAACATGGTGGAGGCCAATGGTGCCATCGGTGTGCTGCTCGACGGGTGCGCCGCCGATCTGCTCGCGGCCCCGGTCAATGTGATTCGCCTGGCGCTGCATCCGCAAGGGATGGCACCCCGGATCGTCAATCTCGCCGAGGTGCGCGCGCATCTGATCGGGCAGGTCCGGCGTCGTGCCGACCGGACCGGTGACCCGGCCCTCGACGGCCTCGTCGGCGAACTGTCGACCTACGGCGGCACCGGTGACGCCGATGCGCAACCCGGGGTTGCCGACGACGCGGTGGTCCTGCCGCTGCGCCTGACGCACCGCGATGGGGAACTGCGCTTCTTCTCGACCGCCGCGGCGCTGACCTCCGCACGTGATGTCACCATCTCCGAGCTCACCGTCGAGACCTTTCATCCCGCTGACGCACACACACGTGAGTTCCTGTCCCGCCGCGCCGGGTCGGACACGGCGTGAGGAACAGGCGTCGGGCGCCTACGGTGAGCACATGGCCGAATCTCCGGAGCGACGGACCGAGGAGGGTTTCCGTCGCCTGATCGCGTTCACCGACGCCGTCGTCGCGATCGCGTTGACGCTGCTGATCCTCCCACTGGTCGACGTCGTCGGCGATCTCACCGCGGGGGAGACGGTCGGGCAGGTGTACCGCGACCACTCCGACGAGGTGGTCGGATTCCTCATCAGTTTCGCGGTGATCTGGGTACTGTGGCGCAACCACCACCGGATGATGGAGTACTTCCGGGCCTATGACCGGGTGATCTTCGACCTGCACTTCGTGTGGATGTTCACCATCGTGGTGTTGCCCTTCGCGACGGCGCTGATCAGCGGACATGAGCTGAAGGGTGCGAATCTCATGTACATCGTGGTGCTGTGGGTGTCGATCGCCACCCTCATCGCGATGTCGCTGTGGGGTCGACGGCACCCGCGGTTGATGGAGACCTCACCGGAGGGAGATGCGTGGCGTTCGGCGCCACCGGACCTCGGGACGATCGTGATGCTGACGGTGGCATTCGCGGTCACCGCACTCGTTCCGAACGTGGGCCTGTGGTCATTGCTGCTGTTGTTCCTCGCCGGACCCGCGAACGCGGTGACGACGCGGGTGGCGCACGCGCGGCGGTAGTGTTCTCGGGCTCGGGCTTGCGTGATCGTCTGGGTGACGTCGTCCGATCATCCCGCTCAGCGACGCAGCTCGGCCACCAACTCGCCCACCACCTCGTGGGGCCGCCCGAACAATTGCGAACTACCGTGGGCGCGTTTGAAGTACAGGCCGATGTCGTGCTCCCAGGTGATGCCGATGCCGCCGTGCAGTTGGATCGCCTCACCGGTCACCGACGAGAACGCCTCCGAACAGTAGACATGTGCGGCGGCGGCCAGATCGGGGGCGTCCGGAGCGTCGGCGGCCACCGCGTCGATCGCCGCCCGCGACATCGACAGAGCCGTCTCCACCAGCATGTACATGTCGGCCATCCGATGCTTGAGGGCCTGGAAGGACCCGATGACCCGACCGAACTGGGATCGTTCCCGGCTGTAGTCGACGGTCATCGCAAGCGCCCGCGCGGCGCCGCCGACCTGCTCGGCGGACAGCAATGCCCGCGCGGCCGCACGTACCCGGTCGACGGTGCCCGAGCCGGCCGAAATCGTGGTCGCCGGCACCTCGTCGAATGTGACCGACGCCAGCGGCCGGGTGGGGTCGACGGTCGGCAAGGCGGCGACGGTGACGCCCTCGGCGTGCGCGTCGACGTCGTGGACGGTGATACCCGAGTCGGTGGAGGCCAATACCAGGAAGTGATCGGCGCACTCACCGTCGATGACGTAGTGGGCGGTGCCCGAAAGCAATCCGGCCTCGGCGCGCACGCCCGGCGATCCCGACCAGCCGGACGGCCCGGCCCAGCAGGTGGCGACGATCTGCTCGCCGGAGGCGATCCCGGGCAGCAGTCGTTGTGCCGCATCATCATCGCCGGTGGCGTGTAGGACGGCGGTGGCCAGCGCCGCGGTGAACACCGGGACCATCGCCAGTGTCGCACCGAGTTCCTCGAGGACGATACCGGTCTCGACGAAGGTGGCACCGGCGCCACCGACGTTCTCCGCGATCGGTAGGGCGGCCACACCGATCTCGGAACTCAGTGTCTGCCAGAGTGTCTGGTCGATTCGCGGTGTCCGCGTCATCGCCCGTCGCACCGCCGCGGAATCGGAGCGCTGCGCGAGCAGGGAGGCGACCGACTCGCGTAGCGCCTCACGATCCTCGGCGGAGATCGGCTCCGCTCCAGCAGGATTGTTGACAGCGGGTTGGTCGACGGTGGTGCTCATAGCGTCTCCAGGATGCGGGACCGGTGTTGTGCCGGCGTACCCCACGCGCCGACGAGGGCGCGGGTCTTGGTCAGGTAGATCGAGAGATCGTGTTCGACGGTGTAGCCGATCGCACCGAGCACCTGTAATGCGTTGCGCGAGGCGAGGTATGCGGCGTCGGAGGCGGCCACCTTGGCGGCCGAGACGTCGCGGGAGACGTCGGTGTGCTCGGGTGCGCCACCGTCGATGCCCACGGCGGCGCCGTAGACCAGCGGCCGGGCCATCTCCACGGCGATCGCCACGTCGGCCAGGTGATGTTTGACCGCCTGGAAGGTACCGATGGTGCGGCCGAATTGCTTGCGGGCCAACGCATACTCCGATGCGATGGCCAGCATGCGCTGCCCCAGACCGAGTAGCTGGGCGGCGGTGGCGAGCGCGCCGAGATCGACTGCCCGTGCGCCTGCCACCCCGCTCTGGATGGTGTCGCGGGCGCGGACTTCGGAGACCGTGCGCGCCGGGTCCACGGACCGATGGGTGCTGACGGTCTCGGCGGTCGAGAACGTCGCGTCGGCCAGCAGATAGATCGTGTGTGCGGCGTCCGCGTCGGCGGCCATCGGCGCCCACGGTGCGGCCGCCACGGTCACCAGGCGGCCTTCGGCGATCCCGGAGAGCATCTCGACGTCGTCGATCCCGGCGAGCAACGTCGGGACGACGGCGAGGGTTTCGGCCAGGGGGCCGGGGACGGCGTGACGTCCCAATTGCTCTGCAGCGACGACCATTTCGACGGCGCCGGCACCAGCACCCCCGCTGCCCTCGTCGATCATCAGGCCGAACACCCCGGCGTCGGCGAGGTGGCCGAATGCCGCCCTCGCCGGTTCGCGATCCCCGGCGGCCCAGGCCCGCGCGACCGCGGGACTGTCGGCCTTGGTCAGCAGGCCGTCGATGCTCGACGCGAGGTCGTCATGGATGTCGGACAACAGGAAGTCCATGTCTCACCGATCTCCCCGCGGTAGGCCGAGAAGCCGCTCCGCGATCACATTGCGCTGAATCTCGTTGGTGCCGGCGTAGATCGGACCCGATAGGGAGAACAGGTAGCCGTCGATCCACGGGTCGTCGACCTCGGCGAGTGGGCCCTGCAGGTCGAGTGCGGTCTCGTGCGCGGCGATGTCCCACTGCGACCAGAACACCTTGTTGATCGACGACTCCATGCCGAGCTGCCCGCCGGCGGCGAGACGACTGACCGTCTGATACGTCGAGAGTTCGTATGCGCGGGAACCGATCCAGGCGTCGGCGACCGCCTTGTCGGTGGCCGCGGTGGACGGGACCTCGTCGCGGTGGGTCTTCCACAGCTCGACCAGGCGGTCGGTGGTGGCCAGGAATCTCCCCGGCGACCGCAGCGACAGGCCGCGTTCGTTGGCGGCGGTGCTCATCGCCACCCGCCATCCGTTGTCGACCTCGCCGATCACCCCGGACTCGGCTGGTGCGCCGGGGTCGTCGGGGACGAAGACATCCTCGAGGAAGAGTTCGGCGAATCCGGGTTCGCCGTCGAGCTGCGCGATCGGACGAACCGTGACGCCGGGGCTGCGCAGATCGAACATGAAGTAGGTCAACCCTTTATGGCGTTGCGCGGCCTTGTCGCTGCGGAACAGGCCGAACGCCCAGTCGGCGAAGCTCGATCGGGAACTCCACGTCTTCTGCCCGTTGAGCAACCATCCGCCGTCGGTGCGGGTGGCGGTCGACCGGAGCGAAGCCAGGTCGCTCCCGGCCTCCGGCTCACTCCACGCCTGTCCCCAGATGTCGTCGGCGCGGGCCATCCGCGGCATGATCCGCGCCAACTGGTCCGGATGCGCATGCTCGAAGAGGGTGGGCGCCAACAGGAAGATGCCGTTCTGGCTGACCCGGCCCGGCGCCCCGGAGCGGTAGTACTCCTCCTCGAAGATCAGCCAGTGCAGGAGCGGTTCGTCACGGCCACCGAACTCCTCCGGCCAGCTGACCACCGACATCCGGTCGGCGGCCATCGTCGCCTCCCACTGCCGATGCGCCTCGAAACCCTCGGCGGTGTCCATCGACGGAAGGGGCTGTGCGGGAACGTGATCGGTCAGCCAGGCGCGCACCTCGGCGCGAAAGGCGTCGGCGGCGTCGTCGAAGAGGAAATCCATGTCAGGCTCCGCTGCCGTTGGGGGAGGCGGCGGTCTTCATCGACTTGGCGTCCATGCCGCCCAGCGAATCCCCGCCGGAGGACTCGGCATTCGCGGAATGGGCGAAGTGATGCCAGCCGAAGACCGAGTCCATCGCATTGCGCATGCCCATCTGGTCCTCGCAGATGTTGACGGCCTTCTTCGACAGGAACAGGCCCTGCATCGGCATCTCGACGATCCTCTCGGCGATGCCGTTCACCTTGCCGGCCAGGCCATCCCGCTCGACGACGTGATTCACCATGCCCCAGTCGGCGGCCTGGGTGGCGGTGAACCGTTCACCGGTGAACAGGATCTCCTTGGCGCGACGCGCGCCGAGGACGTATGCGTGGGCGAAGTACTCGACGCCGGGAATACCCATGCGGGCCACCGGATCGGAGAAGAACGCATCGTCGGAGGCGACGATGAAATCGCAGACCCAGGCGAGCATCAGGCCACCGGCGATGCAGGCACCGTGCACCTGGGCGATCATCGGTTTGGGGATGTCACGCCACCGGCGGCACATCCCCATGTACACCTCCATCTCCCGGGCCAGGCGCTGATCGGCCCCGGTCTTGTCGGTGTGGTCCCAATGCAGGACCGCCGCGTTCTCGTAGAACGTGTCGAAGTCGCGTTCGGGGGTGCCGATGTCGTGACCGGCCGAGAAGTGCTTGCCGTTGGCCCGCAGCACGATGACCTTGACCGACGGGTCGTCGACGGCCTTACGGAACGCCGCGTCGAGCGAGTACGTCATCACCGAGTTCTGCGCGTTGCGGTACTCCGGCCGGTTGAGCGTCACATACGCGACGGCGTCGTCGGGCCCTCCCGTTTCGTAGGCGACGGGGGAGGTGTCCGGTCCGAGATCGTTCGGGCTCAACGGCGCGGGGATGACGGCATCGCTCATGTCCACGAGCGTAACCTAGCAAGTGCTTGGTTGGTAGTTCGATGCGCGAGCCGCGGTCAACCCCGGGGTGCCGACAATCGACCGGCCGCGGCCTGTGCCGCGTCGACGACGCGCTGGAGTTCGGGCGGTGTCAGGTTCCCCGAGGGGCAGACGACGACCGACGCGATCACCGAACCGGCCGCGTCGGTGACCGGGGCGCCCACGGTCACCGCGGAGATCGTCGCGTCCGCGCCATCGAGTAGCTCGTCGGACAGGTAGTCGATCGCGGTGAGGTGCGACAGGATCTCGCCCATCTGACGACGCATTCCGGCAGGTAGATCGGTCGAGTCGAGGGAATCGAGTGCGGTCAGCAGCGTGACGTGCTCGTCGGTCATCCGCTCGATGGCGACGCCCCGGGCGCGGACCGCGTCGAGGGCCAAGCCGAGCCGCGTCCGGAGGGCGGCGGGGGCGCGGGCGATCCAGGCGGCGCGTGCCTCGGGGGTCTCCCAGGCGACGAACTCGCGGCAGACGGGTGGGCGCAGCGGCATCGTCGCACCCGTGGCAGGCCACTCGTGATGCCGGGATGGCGCGGTGGTGGAGACGCTCTCGACGATGGTCACCTCGCCGCCGGTGCGGCGGGCGACGAAGCAATCCATGGCCAGCTCCGCGGCGAGGTCTTCGAGAACCGGCCGTGCGAACCGGCTCACGGGATCGGCGTGCGCGATCGACATCGCGAGGTCTCCGAGGGCGGGGCCGACGGTGAAGTGGCCGTCGCCCGATCGGTTCACCCAGCCGCGGGCTGCCAATTCGCTGACGACCGCGTGTGCTGTCGCACGCGAGTGCCCGGTTCGGCGGACAATGTCGGCGAGGGTCAGTGGGCCGTCGTCCGCGATCACCGTCACGATCTCGACGGTGCGTCCGGTGGGTGGCGATGGGGACCTGCGGTCCGGCGGTTGACCGTCGGAACGTCGCTCGCCTAGCGTGTCCGTCACATAGTCAATACTGGGTGTCGAATATTCGATGTGTCAAGGGAGTCTGGAGTGGCAGGGTCGTCGGCGTCAGCGGGCCGGATTCATTACGAACTGAGTCACCTCGATGCCCTCGAGGCGGAGTCGGTGTACATCTTCCGCGAGGTGGCGGCCACGTTCGAGCGGCCGGTGCTGCTCTTCTCCGGCGGCAAGGACTCGGTGGTGATGTTCCACCTCGCGCGCCGGGCCTTCTGGCCGGCGCCCATCCCGTTCCCACTGATGCACGTCGACACCGGACACAACTTCGACGAGGTCATCGAGTATCGAGACCAGGTGGTCGAGCAGACCGGCGTGCGGTTGATCGTCAGTTCGGTGCAGGACGACATCGACTCCGGGCGGGTGGTGGAGCAGACCGGACCGGGTGCCAGCCGCAACCGATTGCAGACCACGGCTCTGTTGCGGGGGATCGCGGAGAACCGCTTCGATGCCGTGTTCGGCGGCGCGCGCCGTGACGAGGAGAAGGCGCGCGCCAAGGAACGGGTCTTCAGTTTCCGTGACGAGTTCGGCGCCTGGGACCCGCGAGCCCAGCGTCCGGAGCTGTGGCACCTGTACAACGGACGCCACCACAAGGGCGAACACATCCGGGTCTTCCCGCTGAGCAACTGGACCGAACTCGACATCTGGCAGTACATCGCCGAACAGCACATCGAGCTGCCCTCGATCTACTACGCGCACGACCGGCAGGTGATCCCGCGTGACGGAATGCTGTTGGCGGACACCCGTTTTCTCGAACGGTTGCCGGGCGAACAAGCCAACACCGAACGCGTCCGGTTCCGCACGGTCGGTGACGCGACGTGCACCGGATGTGTGCTCTCCGACGCCGACACCGTGGCCAAGGTGATCGACGAGGTGGCCGCCACCCGGGTCACCGAACGCGGTGCCACCCGCGCCGACGACCGGATCTCCGAGGCCGGCATGGAGGATCGCAAGAAGGAAGGCTACTTCTGATGAGTACGGATGCGCCCACCGGCGGCGTTGAGATCATCGGCGCCTCAGGCGAACTCCTGCGTCTGGCCACCGCGGGCTCGGTCGACGACGGCAAGTCCACGCTGATCGGCCGGCTGCTCTACGACGCCAAATCGATCTTCACTGACCAGCTGGAGTCCATCGAACGCACCAGCGCCGAACGTGGCGACGAGTACGCGAACCTCGCCTTGCTCACCGACGGCCTGCGTGCCGAGCGGGAACAGGGCATCACCATCGACGTCGCCTACCGGTACTTCTCAACTCCGCGAAGGAAATTCATCATCGCCGACACTCCCGGGCACGTGCAGTACACCCGCAACATGGTGACCGGCGCCTCGACCGCGGACCTCGCGATCATCCTGATCGACGCCCGCAAGGGGGTGCTGGAGCAGACCCGCCGGCACGCCTTCCTGTCGTCGTTGCTCGGCATCCCGCACCTGACGATCTGCGTGAACAAGATGGATCTCGTCGACTGGTCACGTGATCGGTTCAACGAGATCTGTTCGGATTTCGTCGATTTCGCCGCGAAGCTGAACGTCGGTGATCTGACCTTCATCCCGATTTCGGCGCTGCGCGGCGACAACGTGGTGGATCCGTCGTCGGAGATGGACTGGTATGGGGGCCGAACACTGCTGTCGCACTTGGAGAATGTGCACATCGCGTCGGATCGCAACCTCATCGACGCGCGGATGCCGGTGCAGTATGTGATCCGTCCGCAGCGTGCCGACGGTGCCGACCACCGCGCCTACGCGGGGACGGTCGCCGGTGGCGTCTTCGCGCGCGGCGACGAGATCGTGGTGCTGCCAGGAGGTTTCACCACCACCATCACCGATATCTGGGGACCCGGCGGCACCAAGGTCGACGAGGCCTTCGCGTCCATGGCGTGTTCGATCGAGCTCGCCGACGAGATCGACATCGTCCGCGGGGACATGTTGGCGCGTCCCAACAACCGGCCGTACGTCGGCCGCGACATCGACGCGATGGTGTGCTGGTTCGCCGACGACACCACCCTGGGTGAGCACAGCCGGTTCGAGATGCAGATCGGCACCCGCTCGACGCGCGTGGAGATCACCGGACTGACCTACCGGCTCGACGTCAACACCCTGCACCGCGATGAGTCGGCAACATCGCTGCGGCTCAACGAGATCGCTCGTCTCACCCTGCGCACGCAGCAGCCGGTGATGTTCGATTCGTACCGGCGCAACCGGGAGACCGGCAGCTTCATCCTCATCGACACCGCGAACAACAAGACCGTCGGCGCGGGCATGATCACCGCACCGGTGAGCCACGACAGTCACATCGTCTGGCAGACCACCAAGGTCACCCGCGAGCACCGACCGCACGCGGGAGCGACGATCTGGCTGACCGGCCTGTCCGGCTCGGGCAAGTCGTCTCTCGCGTCCGAACTCGAGCGACGCTTCGTCGCCGAGGGACGCCCCGCGTACCTGATGGACGGCGACAATCTGCGGCACGGGCTCAACTCCGACCTCGGGTTCGGCGACGACGACCGACGCGAGAACATTCGCCGTACCGCGGAGGTGGCGGCACTGTTCGCCGACTCCGGGGCGGTGGCCATCGTCTCGCTGATCTCGCCGTTCACCGACGAACGCACCCGGGCCCGCGAGATCCACACCGAACGTGGCCTGCCGTTCTTCGAGGTCTTCGTCGACACCGCGCTGGAAGAATGCGAACGACGCGACCCGAAAGGGTTGTATGCGAAGGCGCGACGCGGTGAGATCAGTCAGTTCACCGGAATCGACTCACCGTATGAGCGGCCCGAACACGCCGACATCGTCGTCACCCCCGACGACGGTGCCCCGGCCGAGGCCGCCGACGCGGTGCTGCGCAACCTGGGACTCTGAAACCGATCTGGAGGAGATGTGATGGACGACCGCGCACTCGCGGGTGACCTCGCCACCGCGGCAGGCGAACTGCTGCTGCAGATCCGCGTCGGCGGACTGGCGGGCAAACAACTCGGCAAGGAGGGCGACATGCGCTCCAACGAGTTCCTGATGGCGCAGTTGGCCAATCGACGTCCCGACGACGCGGTGCTGTCGGAGGAATCCGCCGACGACAAGTCGCGGCTGCACGCCGATCGGGTGTGGATCGTCGATCCCGTCGACGGCACCCGCGAATATGGGGTGCCCGGGCGTACCGACTGGGCAGTGCACGTGGCGTTGTGGTCGGCCGAGGGCGGTGGCACGCTGATCGCCGGCGCGGTGGCACTGCCGGCGTTGGGAATCACCTACGTCGACGACGACTCGGTGATCGAACCGACCGACGGGTTGGCGTCGTCGCCCAGAGGTGAGTGGCCCCGTGTGGTGGTGAGTGGCTCACGGCCACCGGCCTTTTCGCAACCCGTCGCCGACGCGATCGGCGGCACGGTACTGCAGATGGGTTCGGCCGGCGCCAAGGCGATGGCCGTCGTGCGCGGTGAGGCCGACGCCTACGTGCACGCCGGCGGTCAATACGAGTGGGATTCGGCGGCGCCCGTCGCCGTCGCAGAGGCAAAAGGCCTGTGGTGCGGACGGATCGATGGGTCGCCGCTGGTGTACAACCGTGACGACACCTACCTTCCGGATCTCGTCATCTGCCGACCGGAGTTGCGGGACAAGATCATTGCGGTGACGTCGGCAGGCTGAGATCGTGTTGGCTATACCAGCCCGAGGTCGGAGCGACGGATGATCACCCAGTCATCCCGGTCGTTGATGATGTGGATTCCGGCCAGGACCGGGGCGTTGTCGACCATGTCGACGATGGCCTGCCAATCCATTTCTCCGTAGACATATCCGGGACGGACCCTGCTCGTGTAGGCCTGCACCAGGTTCTCGATGCCACCGGCAGCGGAGGTCATGAGGGCGATCCGACCGGATGTCGCCGATTCCGGGGTCAGTCGCACGAAGAGCTGTGCGTCACGGAGCTGGGATTCCAACGCGGCGAACGGTTGCGCCTGCGGGTCGTGGGTCACGTCGGTGATCTGCGCGTCGAGTGAAATGATGACGTACTCCTGTCAACATCCGCGATGAGGTCTTGACCGGACATTGCCAGAGTGGTGCACTGCCGTCAATTCGTCAGGCTCAGACCTCGTCGCCGGCGGCGGGGGTATCGCCGATGGTGATCACCTGCTGCGTGGTGCCACCGTGGCCGTCGGAGACGGTGACGGTGAACGTGTCGTCGGTGATCGCGAGGGGGTCGTTGCTGGTGTAGGTCCAGGCGCCGGTGGCGGGGTCGACGGTGGCGGTGCCATGCGTCGGGGCGGTGGTGATCGCGTAGGTGAGGGTGTCGCGGTCGGCGTCGGTCGCATCGATCGTTCCGGTGAACTGATTGTGGACAAAGGTGATCGTGTTCGAGCCGGGATTGATGACGTAGACGGTGGTGCCGTCGGGGCTGATCGTCACTGCCAATGGACCGTCACCGACGGCGATGGTGTCGGTGATCTGGTTGGTGGTGGTGTCGATGACGGTGACGGTGTTCGAGTAGTAGTTGGTGACGTATGCGGTGGCGCCGTCGGGGCTGATCGCAATCTCGCGGGGGTAGCCGCTTACGGGGATGGTGGCGGTGACGTGGCCAGTGGTGGTGTCGATCACGGTGACCTTGTTGGGGCCGGTGACGTAGGCGGTGGTGCCGTTGGGGCTGATCGTTATCGCGTACGGATTCTCGCTGACCGGAATCGTTTGTGTGATCTGGTTGGTGGTGGTGTCGATGGCAGTGACGGTGTTCGAGTAGGTGTTGGTGACGAAGATGGTGGTGCCGTCGGGGCTGATCGCTGCATCGCTCGGCAAGCTGCCGGCGGGGAAGGTGTGGATGATCTCGTTGGTGCGGGTGTCGATGACGGTGACGGTGCCGGAGAGACGGTCGGTGACGTAGGCGGTGGTGCCGTCTGGGCTGATCACGACACTGCCCGGCGAGGTGCCGGCGGGGAGGGTGTGGATGACCTGGTTGGTGCGGGTGTCGATGACGATCACGGCATCAGAGAGAGGGTCGGTGACGTAGGCGGTGGTGCCGTCGGGGCTGATCACCACATCATCGGGATTGCCGCCTACGGGGATGGTGTCGGTGACCTGGCCGGTGGCAGTGTCGATGACCGAGATCGTGCCAGCGGAATAGTTGGTGACGTAGGCCGTGCTGCCGTCGGGGGTGATGGCCACCGCGAAGGGGTTGTTACCGACGGCGATGGTGTCCATCGTGGACGCGGCTCCCGAACTGACCGCGACGACCGGTGCGTTGTTGACCGCGGCAATGGTCGGCGTGAGGGTGGTGGCGGTGCTGCCGCCGCGTCCGTCAGCGGTGGTCAGCACAAAGGTGTCGGTGCCCGGCAGGGTGGGGTCGGCGGCGAGGGCGTGCGCGTAGGCAGTGTTAGGGGTGTAGGTCCAGGTGTCGCCGTTGCGGGTGACGGTGCCGTGGGCGGGTGCGGTGGTCAGTGTCGTCGTGGTGGTGTCGCCTTCGGGGTCGGTGGCGGCGAGTGTGTATGTGGTTGATGCGCCTTGGGTTTCGCTGTGGGTGGTGACGTCCGGTGCGTCGTTGCTGATGGTGACGATCTGCGGTGTGGTGCCGCCGTGACCGTCGGTGACGGTGACGGTGAAGGTGTCGTCGGTGATCGCGAGGGGGTCGTTGCTGGTGTAGGTCCAGGTGGCGGGGTCGACGGTGGCGGTGCCATGCGTCGGGGCGGTGGTAATTGCGTAGGTGAGGGAGTCGCCGTCCGCATCGGAGCCGGTAACGGTGCCGGCGACATTCTGGCGGAGGACCGACAGCGCGTTCGAGGCGCTGTTGGCGACGTACACCGATGATCCATCCGGGCTGACTGCGGAGGTGACCGGTCTCGCCGAGGTGAAGAGATCGCCGACGACGGTCCCGGTTGCGGTGTCGACGACGATGACCTTGCCGCCGGTGTAGTCGGTCACGAAGGCGCGCGACCCATCCTGGTTGAGGGTGACGCCCAGTAAGTATCCACCCAGTTCGTTGGCGTCGACGATTCCCATCGTGGCGGTGTCGATGGTGGTCAGGTACCCGTTGTTCGAGGTCACATACAGGGTCGATCCGTCGCTGCTCAGGGCGACATCGGTCGGGTGGGGGCCGACGGCGGTGGTGCCGATGATCGTCTTGGTGAGTGTGTCGACCACGGTGATCCGAGAAGACCCATACGACGTGATGTAGGCGCGCGAACCGTCGGCGCTCACCGCAATCTGGCGGGGCGCCCCGCCGACGACGATTGTGTCGGTCACCGTCGCCGCAGAGGTGTCGATGACCGAGACGGTTCCCGAACCCTGGTTCGTCACATAGGCATACGATCCGTCGGCGGACAATGCGATGTCGAGTGGGCCGTCGCCGACCGGGATGGCCGAGGTGAGGGTGCCGCTCGACGTGTCGATCACGGACACCGAGTCCGAGTCCTGGTTGACCGCGTAGGCGGTGAGGCCGTCGGGTGCGAGGATGACGCTCTGCGGGGTTGTGCCCACCGGCACGGTCATCAGGACCTGGCCGGTCGCGGTGTCGATGATCTGCAGACTGTTGGTCGTCGGTGTCGTGACGTAGGCGCGGGTGCCGTCGGAGTTCATCACCACGGTGTGGGCGCCGGTCGGGAGGATGATGTTGCTGCCGGTGGAGATCCCCGTGACCTCGACCGTCGTGGTTGGTGCGGTGTTGGTCGCGCCGATGTGCACGGTAACGGTGGCAACGGAACCGGATTGCGTTGTGGCGGAGAACAAGTGCTGATCGGCACCGTCGGTGGCGGTGATGGTGAAGGTGTCGGTGACCGGCAGGGTGGGGTCGGCTGCGAGGTCGTGGGTGTAGACCGCGTCGGGGATGTAGGTGTAGGTGCCGTCGGGGTGGATGGTGACGGTGCCGCGGGTGGGTGCGGTGGTCAGGGTGTAGGTGAGGGTGTCGCCGTCGGGGTCGGTGGCGCCGAGGCTGCCGGTCGTGATGCCGTCGGTGGTGGTCTGCCCGGTGGGTGCGAGTGCGGGGTGGGAGTTGAGGTAGCGTCGGTTGACCGACTGCCATGCGGCCCAGAGGAATCCGAGGGTCGGTGTGGGTGCGGGGGTGTTCGGCTCTCCGGTGGCCAGGGGGTTCCAGCCGAACAGACCGAGGACGGCGGCGACGACGGCGGTGGGGGTGTTGACGACGCGGTTGCCGCCCTCGTCGACGGTGTAGGGCGCCGGGCCGGTGGCGACAACGGGTGCGGTGTCGGTGACTGCGGTGACGTCGGCGGCCGAGGTGGCCGCGAATGCCACGGCGGTGCGTTCGGCGACTGCGGGAGTCGGTGTTTCGGTAGCACTTTCGGCGGCAGGGTTGTCGGCGTCGCTGTCGGTGCCGGGCATTGTCGGCACTGTCGGCGATGTGTCCGACGGTTCGGGTGGTGTCTCGATCGATGGGGTTGCCTCGGGCGGAATGATCGCGGCCGACGACGATGCTGTTGACGAGTCGGCCTCGGCGGCTGAGGTTTCCGGGGTCGGTTCAGTGGCCTCAGGGGTTTCGGGAGCGGACGGCGTGACGGGTGCGGAGTCGGTCGTCGGTGCGGACTCGGTGGCAGGTACGGAGTCCTCGGCGGCAGGTGCCGGCTCCGCGCCAGTGGCTGGTTCGGAGCTGTTCGTCGGCTCCGGGATGCTCGCGGCATCCGAGGACGTGCCGGTCTCGGCCGATCCCGTCGAGTCGGGTTGCGTTGTGCCGGTATCGGTGTCGGCATAGGCGACGGCTCCGAGGTCGATCAGGGCGGGTGTGCCGAAGAGCAGGGCGGCTCCGATGCCGACCCCGGCGGCGGCTCGGCGGGTTCGCTGTGCACGTCCGGTGACACGATGGCGGGTCATCGCCGATCCTCTCGTCGTGGCGGCGTGGTCGCCGGCCCTTGGTGTGAACCTAAGATGTGGCTGAGAGTCCGGAAAGCCCCCTCTTTGGGGGGCATACCCGTCCCGAGTCCGTCGCTGCCGCCTTGACCTCAAGCGCGGTTGAGGTTCTACCGTCGGGATTCATGACCTCATCGCGCAGTTCTCTGACACGACCGTCGCTGCATCACGGGCAGGCGGGCATCGACGACGCGGTCGACGCGTTGCTCGACCATCTGCAGCGCGGACTCGATGACGCCGAGGCCGACACCTACGACGCCATGTTCGCCGACGACATCCTCTGGGGAACCCCCAAAGGTCAGGTGCTGCAAGGTTTCGCGAATCTGAACAGGATTCATCGGACGATGATGCCCGCGCGCGTCGCCCCGTCGTCACGATTCGAGGTGGCTCAGGTGCTCGCTCCCGCCCCCGGTGTGGTGATCGCCCAGATCGGACGCCACGCCGTCGACGGCGGGTTCTCCGAAATGGCGATGTACGTCCTCGCCGAACGCGATGGGCAGTGGTGGGTGGCGGCGGGCCAGAACACGCCGATCACCGATACCCTTCCCGGGCAACAGGGTTGACCTGACGCGGGCCGGTGGCAAGGTCGATCAACGACAGCGAGTTCCCGCAGTAGTTGGTGACATGCGCGACGCCCGTCGATCCGATGGTCACACCGGTGGGTCCGGCACCGACACGCACGGCGTCGTCCACTCGCATCGATTCCACGTCGATGATCGTGACGGTGTCCGCGCTCGGATCGGTGACGACGGCCGTGGCACCGTCGGGTGCGATTGCCACGAAGTACGGAGCGACGTCGACGAAGATGGTCTCGACCACGACGTGCCGACGCGTGTCGATGACCGAGACCGTTCGAGAGTCGGCATTGGTGACCAAGACGGTGCGGCCATCGGGGGTGATCGCCACCGAGTACGGGTGCGCACCAACGGAAATGGTGTCATCGGTGGTGCCGGACATGATGTCGATCACCGAGACGCTGTTCGAGTCGGCGTTGGCGATGTAGGCGTGTCCGTCGTGGCCGATCGCCATGCCGCGCGGGTTGGCGCCGACGGCGATCGTGGAAAGGACCGTTGCCGACGCGGTGTCGACGACCATGACGGTGCCGGCGTCGGTGCTCACCGCCACTGCCTCGCCGCCGGGACTGGCCGTCACCGAATGCGGATGAGCGCCGAGCACGATGGTGTCGGCGACCCTCGCCGATCCGATGTCGATGACGGAGACGGTGCCCGAACCGGCGTTGGTCACATAGCCCGAGTTGCCGGCAATGGCGATGACCGTCGGATTGGTGCCGACCGAGATGGTGGCCGACACGCTCCCGGACGTGGTGTCCACCACGGAGACCGCGTGGTCACGATGATCGGTGACGTACGCACGGCCATCGGCACCGATCGCCACGCCGAAGGGGCCGCATCCGGTCGGGATGATCCGCGGCCCATCCGTCGTAGGACGCCCACCGGTCCACTGTCGTGACATCGTCACCGTGTCATCCACCCCTTGATCGGTTCCCTCCCCGGACCCGAGTTCGATGGTAGGGGCGGCCGGGGGTCGGCACATGCCCCCACTTCTGGGGGCATGCGGCGGGAGGGATCAGTTCGTCGGGAGGTTGCCGGCGAGAATGTCGGCGATCGTGGTGTCGGGAAATGCCGGACAGCTTGCCGACATCAGGTCGACGACGACCCCGAGCCGGGACGGGTCGGCGGTGGCACCGTTGGCTCGCAGCACGGCGACCTGCGTCGAACGATCCAGTGTGACAAATTCCCGGCAGGTCATCGTCGTCGCGTTCGCCGGTGCGGGTACGTCACTGATGGGCGCTTCTGAACTGGACGATGTTGTCTCCGTCGTTGTTTCGTCCCAATCATCGGTGGTGGTCGTCGTGTCGGTGGTGGTCGTCGTGTCGGTGGTGGTGATGCTGGTGGCGTCGGGGTCGGCGACCGGATCGCCGTCGACGGTGCACGCGGCGAACCCGGCGACGATGATGACCGCCGCGGCCACCGCCGGCGAGACTCGTTGGGCAAGCTTCACACCTGACTCCTCGTGGGTAGCAGACCCGAGAGAACCGATGCGATGGCCGCACGGAGATCCGTTGTCTCGATACGCATCAGATCATCTTGGGATAGATTCTCGAGATCGCCCGACGCGGACAGGCGAAACTCACGTTCTTCCTCGGCGGCCTCGATGATATTGCGGATGAAGCGCCCATTACCGGCCAGGTCGGTCGCCCGGTGGAATCCCGAATGATTTTGTTGCACATCGTGATAAAGGGGAGTACAAGCGAGCTCGAGCTCGGCCATGGCGTCCGCGGTGAGGACCGAGTCGCGACGTGCGGCCAGGTACTCGCCGATCTGCGCGAGCTCGGCGGGGGTGTAGGACTCGAAGCGGACGCGCCGGCCGAACCGCGAGGCGAGGCCGTCGTTGGCGGCGAGGAACCGGTCGATCTCGGAGTCATACCCGGCGATGATCACGACCAGGCGATCGCGATCGTCCTCCATCCGGGCCAGCAGGGTGTCGACGGCCTCGCGACCGAACGCATCGCCGCCGGAAAGTCCTTGCTGGATCAGGGTATACGCCTCGTCGATGAACAACACGCCGTCCATCGCGGAGTCGATGAGCGCCGACGTCTTGATGGCGGTGCTGCCGAGATGTTCGCCGACGAGGTCGCGACGGGTGGCCTCGACGACCTTGTCGGTGGCGATGAATCCCAGTCCGCAATACAGTTTCGCGATCACCCGGGCGACGGTGGTCTTGCCGGTGCCCGGAGGTCCGGTGAACGCCAGGTGCAGGCTTCGGGCGGAGGTGGACAGGCCGCGGTCGGCACGCACCTTTGCCAGTGTCGCAGCCGATTTCAGCTTGGCGACCTGTTCCTTGACCGTGGCCAGGCCGATCTGGGCGTCGAGTTCGCGTTGCGCATCGGCCACGAGATCCTCACCAGCGCTGCCATGTTCGTCATCGGGCGCGATTGACTGCTGCGCGGAGGCCGGGTCCCATCGATCGCTGCGGGCGTCGATCTCGTCGGCGGTGGTGACGGTGACGCGGATGCCGGGACTGCGCATCGCGGTGGCCGCGGCGGTGAAGCCGGGATCGCGGGCGACGGCCTGCTCGAACATCGACCGGGCCTTGTCCTCCTGGCCGGTTTCCCGCAGTGCGAGCCCGAGCGCATAGAGCGCGCGCGTCGCGCACGCGGGGATCGGCCCCTCGATGGCGTGCTGGAGGCGGCGTGCGCCCTCACCGAACATGCCCAGTTGGACGCAGGCGCTTCCGGCCATGTAGTCGGCGGCGGTGCGCAGGTACTCATCGGTCCACCGTTCGGCGCCCGACACCGCCGTGAGCACATCCGGCCAGCGTTGCGCCGAGAAGTGCAGCACCCCGCGCATGAACTCGACGATCGGGGCGGTGGCGGGTATCGCGTCGAGGACGTCGGACGCCCCGGCCAGGTCGCGGCCCCGGATCAGGGTGGCGGCGTAGGCGCACGCGGCGTGGGCGGCGTCGACGAGCGGATAGTCGATGAACATGCCGGTGTACCAGCGGCCGACGAGCGTGCCGGGCGGCAGCCCCAGACGCCGCTGCTCGACGCCGATGGCGTCGCGGTGGCGGTAGATGGCCAGCAGTGTCTCGTCGGCGGTGTCGCTGTGGGTGCCGGTGGTACAGGCCAGCCGACCGATCCACGCGTCGGCCATCCGGGGATCCCATTCGCTGGCCCGCGCGAACGCCTTGGCCGCCTGGTCGGGATTGTCGACGGGCTCGGTGCCCTCGACCCGAATGCCCAGCGACAGAACGCCGAGTTCGAACAATTGCCGTGCCCTGCCGACGTCGACCATGCGATCCCCCCACCCGTGTCTGCTCGCGCAGTGTCGGGACAGCTTATCGGTGAACGGCGCCGGTTTGGCGCACTGTCTAGAATGGCCTGGTGAGTGATCAGACCGGCGCCGCGCCGCATCCCGTGGACACCGTTTCGACCGCCTCCGAGAGCCCCGATCTGCCCCAGCCGTTCCGTGAGCTCGGCCTCAAGGACGACGAATACGAGCGCATCCGCGAGATCCTCGGCCGTCGCCCCACCGACGCCGAACTGGCCATGTACTCGGTGATGTGGTCGGAGCACTGCAGCTACAAGTCGTCGAAGGTGCATCTGCGCTACTTCGGCGAGACCACCACCGACGAGATGAAGGCCGGGATGCTGGCCGGCATCGGTGAGAACGCGGGCGTCGTCGACGTCGGCGACGGTTGGGCGGTCACCTTCAAGGTCGAATCGCACAATCATCCGAGTTATGTCGAGCCCTATCAGGGTGCGGCGACCGGTGTCGGCGGCATCGTCCGCGACATCATGGCGATGGGTGCTCGTCCGATCGCGGTGATGGATCAGCTGCGTTTCGGTCCGGCCGACGCCCCCGACACCCGTCGGGTCCTCGACGGCGTGGTCCGTGGTGTCGGCGGTTACGGCAACTCCCTCGGTCTGCCCAACGTCGGCGGCGAGACCGTCTTCGACGCGAGCTATGCGGGTAATCCGCTGGTGAACGCGCTGTGCGCGGGTGTGCTGCGCACCGAGGACCTGCAGTTGGCGTTCGCGTCGGGCACCGGCAACAAGATCATCCTGTTCGGTGCGCGCACCGGCCTCGACGGCATCGGCGGCGTGTCGGTGCTGGCGTCGGAGACCTTCGACGCGGACGCCGGGAGCGAAGCGAGCGGGTCCGATGATCCCGCGGTGCGCCGACCTTCCCGCAAGAAGCTGCCGAGCGTGCAGGTGGGCGACCCGTTCACCGAGAAGGTGCTCATCGAATGCTGCCTGGAGCTCTACCACGCCGGACTCGTGGTGGGCATCCAGGATCTCGGCGGCGCCGGATTGTCATGTGCCACATCGGAATTGGCGTCCGCCGGTGACGGCGGCATGCACATCGAGCTGGAGAAGGTGCCGATGCGGGCGGTCGGCATGACCCCCGCCGAGGTGCTCTCCAGCGAGTCGCAGGAACGCATGTGCGCGGTCGTCACCCCCGAGAACGTCGACGCCTTCCTCGCGGTGTGCCGCAAGTGGGATGTGCTCGCCACCGTCATCGGTGAGGTCACCGACGGCGACAACCTCGTCATCACCTGGCACGGCGACACCGTGGTGGACGTGCCGCCGCGCACCGTCGCCCACGAGGGTCCGGTGTACGAGCGTCCCGTCGCCCGCCCGGACTGGCAGGACGAGGTGACGGCGTCGTCGACGGCGTCGCTGGCCCGGCCGTCCACCGACGACGAACTGCGCGCAACCCTGCTGCAGATGCTCGCCTCGCCGGCGTTGTGCAGCCGCAAGTTCATCACCGAGCAGTACGACCGCTACGTCCGCGGCAACACCGTGCTGGCCGAGAACGCCGACTCCGGGGTCATCCGCATCGACGAGAAGACCGGCCGCGGAATCGCGTTGGCCACCGACGCGTCGGGCCGCTACACCTTCCTCGACCCGTACCGCGGAGCGCAGCTGGCACTGGCCGAGGCGTACCGCAACGTGTCGGCGTCGGGCGCGAGCCCCAAGGCCGTCACCAACTGCCTCAACTTCGGATCGCCGGAGGACCCGGCCGTGATGTGGCAGTTCCAGCAGGCCGTCCGTGGCCTCGCCGACGGCTGTGCGCAGCTCGGCATCCCGGTGACCGGAGGCAACGTCAGCTTCTACAACCAGACCGGTTCCACCGCGATCCTGCCGACCCCGGTGGTCGGCGTGCTCGGTGTCATCGACGATGTCACCCGCCGCATCCCGACCGGATTCGGCACAGAGCCGGGGGAGACGCTGATCCTGCTCGGTGCGACGCGCGACGAGTTCGACGGGTCGATCTGGGCGCAGGTCGCCCACGATCACCTCGGCGGAACCGCGCCGTCGGTGGATCTCGACCACGAGAAGCTGCTGTCGGCGATTCTCACCGCGGCTTCGCGTGACGGCTTGATCTCCGCCGCCCACGACCTCAGCGAGGGTGGTCTCATCCAGGCCGTCGTCGAATCGTCGTTGGCCGGCGAAACCGGTTGCCGCATCCTGCTTCCCGAAGGTGCGGATCCGTTCGTGTGGCTGTTCTCCGAGTCGACCGGACGTGTCATCGTCGCCGTACCGCGCACCGAGGAGTCGCGATTCTCGGCGATGCTCGACGCCCGCGGCATGCCGTGGACCCGCATCGGCGTCGTCGACCAGGGCAGCGACGCGGTGAGCGTGCAGGACCACTTCGAGGTCACCCTCGACGAACTGCGCCAGGTCTACGAGGGCACGCTGCCGGGGCTGTTCGGCTGACGACGTTCCCTTCCCGCGCACTCATTTACTTCCCGCGCACCGATATCGTTACGCGGGAAGGAAACGAGTGAGCGGGAAGCTCGGTCGAATCTGAAGCGATGCGTAGGGGGACGGAATCGTGAGTGGACCACATCCGGAGGGCGGTCATCCGTACGTCGGGGGATACCCGGCGTCGGGTCAGTTCGGGCAGTCGTCGGCGTGGGGCCAACCGCCGATGACGCCGTACTCGCCGAACCCGTTCGGACAACCACCGGTGGTGTCGCCGTCGAAGGTCACGGCGGTCGGTGCGGCGATCTTGGCGTTTCTCGGTTGTCTTCGTCTGCTGATTGCGGGGATCGTTGCCGGCTTCCCGATTCGGGGGATTGAGATCTACCCGCTGACGTTCGCTCGGAGTCTTGCCATTCACTACGCGGGCCCGTGGCTGTCGGTGGGGCTGTCCGCCCTGACTTTTGTGATCATTGCGGTCGGGGCCGCGTTGTTGCTGGCACGCCGGTCGATCGGACGGTGGCTGGTTGTCGCGGGTGCCACGGTGGTTCTCCTGGTCACAGTCGGCTCCCTCGTCCATGACGTCTCGTTGCTGGCGGATATCGGGTGGCCGGGCCAGTCGGTGGTCTTCGTGCTGCTACTCCCCGTGATCTTCCTGATCTTTCCCATCGCCACGATCGCTTTGGCGCTGGTGCCGTCGACGGGGCGGTGGTTGCGCGGAGTGTGACGCTGTCCGATCCGTGTGATTCGATGAGACGACATGAACCGGGGCTGCACTGTCGTGATGGCTACAGTCCTGACGACATCGCTGAGAGGCACAACAGATGACAACACCTCCGTCGGGAAGCGATTCGGGAGCGCAATCACCCTGGGATCAGCCGACCACCTACGGTCAGCCGGGCGCCCAGTCCTATCCGGGTGCCCAGTCGTATCCGGGATACGGGCAGCAACCACCCGCGCCGGGCGCATACGGCCAGCAGCCGCCGGCCTCGCCCTATGGTCAGCAACCTGCCTACGGCCAGCCCGCCTACGGCCAGCCCGGGTACGGTCAACAACCGGCGTGGGGACAGCAGCAGCCGGCGGCCTACCCGGGTGCGTATCCGCAGAATCCGTTCGGTGATCCCTACGTCCAGCCGGTGTCCCGCGGAACGGCAATCGCGGCGTCGGTGCTGGCGTTCTTGGGCGCGCTGCACATGCTGGTGTCACTCGTCACTGTCATCGGGGTATTTGCCTCCGATGACTACTACCAAACGGATGCCACCATTGTGTTGTTGGCGATCGGCATCATCATCTACCTCGCCGTGCTGGCATTGCTGCTCACCGGCGGCGTCCTGCTCCTGCGTCAGAAGAAGATCGGGCGGTTGCTGGTGGTGATCGGCGCGGGACTTGTGGTCGCGTTCCAGATCCTCAACGTCATCGTCACCGTGGGCGCCGGGATCGGTGCCGGGGGTGCCTACGGCGCCGGCTATGCGGCGGGAGCGGGCATCGTCGGGCTCTTCATTCTGATCTTCCCGATCGTCACCATCGTGCTCGCGCTGATCCCGCCGACGACGAAGTGGCTCAACGCCGCGCCGCGATGACGCCGTCGGCGTCATCGGTGGTGATCTGATCCGCGCGTAACTCGATGGCCCGGTCGATGTCGGGATCGTCGGCTCGGCCGAAGGTGTACACGTCGATCTCGCGGTCGCGGGCGTGGAACGCGGCGATCAGGTCGAATCCCCGGTCCGCACAGGTGAAGACGAGTCGGCGATCGAGGTAGATCACCTCCGCGCGGGGTGACGCCTCGATCGCGGCGTCGACGAACCGTCGATAGGTGCGCCACCGCAGGACGCGGTCGACCGCGCCGTGGTGGCACGGGTCGTAGCCGACGTGTAGTGCCGGGACCGCGTCGGTGAGGATGCGCACGGCCTCGGCGTCGCCACACGACAGCAGCGCGTTGCCGGCGAACGGCGTGACGGCCTCGGCGAAGGCCGCCACCGCGACGTCATCGAGATCGGCCGCGGACTCCTTGAAGTCCAACTGCAGCATCGCATCGGGGTGCATGTCGGTGAGCAGACCGGCCAGGTCATCGAGCAGTAGCACGTGCTGGTCCTCGAGGACCCCTGCGTCGTTGTCGCGGAGACAGAGAGTGCGCAGGGTGGTCGCGGGGGTGTCGGCGATGGCGCCGGTTCCGGTGGTGGCGGTGTTCAAGAAGCGGTCGTGCAGGACGGTGCAGCCGCGGTCCGCGTTCAGCACCAGGTCGATCTCCACGCTCGCCCCGGCCCGCATTCCCTCGACGATCCGGCGCGCGGTGAAGGGCGGATCACTGGCCCGCCGACGCGCACGATGCCATTTCAGGCGGGTGGTGTGGCCATCTCGGCGCAGGGCGATGGGTGCTGACGCGGACATCGCTTGAGCACTCTACGCCCACCGGCTCGACGAAAGCCCGGCACAGAACTGCAACGTGTTCTAGTTTGACTCTCATGGCATTGCGAGTGGTGGAGTGGTCGACGGGAACCGTCGGACGGCATGCGATCGCGGGCATCGACGCGCATCCGGATCTCGAGTTGGTGGGGGTGTGGGTGTCCGATCCGGCGAAGGTGGGTCGTGACGCCGGTGACCTCGCCGGTCTCGGTCGTGAGCTCGGCGTGATCGCCACCGACGACCGGGCCGCGTTACTCGCGTTGCAACCCGACGCGATCGTGCACACCGCCATGACCGACGACCGGGTGGTCGAGGCGATCGGGGACCTCACCGAGTTCGTCCGTGCCGGCATCAACGTCGTCTCGTCGGGTCCGGTGGTCCTGCAGTTCCCGCACGGCATTCTCCCGCCGGAGATGGTCGAGAACATCGAGTCCGCGGCGCGCGCCGGTGGCGCCAGTCTGCACGTGAACGGCATCGACCCCGGATTCGCCAATGATGCTCTGCCGCTGGCGATGACGAGTCTGTCGCAGCGGATCGACGAGGTCCGGTGTCTGGAGATCGCCGACTATTCGACGTACTACCAGCCGGTGGTGATGCGCGACATCTTCGGCTTCGGACAGCCGATGGACTCCACCCCGCTGCTGCTGGCACCCGGTGTCCTCTCGATGGCGTGGGGGAGTGTCGTACGACAACTCGCCGCCGGTCTGGGCGTGCACCTCGACGAACCGCTCGTCGAGCGCGTCGAACGCGTTGCCGCCGATCGCGACTACTCGACGGTGTCGGTGGAGATTCCGGAAGGGTCCATGGCCGCACTGCATTTCGAGGTGGTCGGCCAGGTCGATGGGATCGATCGGATCGTTCTCGAGCATTACACACGCACCCATCCCGATCAGTGTCCGGACTGGCCGACCCCGGCCAAAGGCGATGGGGCGTACCGCATCCTGATCGCGGGGGAACCCGCGATGGAGGTCGAGTTCACCCATCACGGTGAGTTCGGCGATCACAACGTCTCCGGGATGATCGTGACCGCGCAGCGACTGGTCAATGCGGTCGCGGCGGTGGTGGACGCCGAGCCCGGGTTGATCACCGCACTCGATCTGCCACTGATCACCGGTGCCGGCCTGGTGACGCGCACCTCGGCACCTGCCGGTAGGTGAGGTGGGGGAGCACTATTCTCCTGCTCCACAACGCATTTCGGTCTAATCGGACATAACCGAAGCTCGTCGCTTCGGTGGTTTGGTTATGCTAGCCTCAGGCGCCATGGCCACGGAGCAGCTAGTCGAGTCGCCCGCAGTGACCAATCGTCGGCAGCGTGTGCGGCGTCGAGTGAAGCGAAAGCCCGTTCGCCGCGCTTTGATCGTGACGCACCGGTGGACGTCGATCGTGCTGGGGTTGCTGCTGGTGATCGTGTGTACGAGCGGGGCCATCCTGGTGTACCAGCCCGAACTCGTCCGCGCCGCCAACTCGGAACTGTTCGCCACCACCGACACCGGCCACGAGGTGGGTTTCACCGAGGCCATCGCGGCCGTGCACGCCGCCGACCCGGATTTCGACGCCGCCTACATCTCGTCCAAGGGCGGCGTGTACTTCCTGACCGGTGACGACGCGGGTGCGGGTACCTGGTTCGTCGACGCCGGCACCGGAAAGGTCAACGGGCACGGCGACATCGACGGCGGTTTCTGGGGATTCATGGTCAATCTCCACGACTGCGGGCTGACCTGCGAGGGGTATCCCGGGTACGTCGCGTGGCTCGCCCAGCCGTCGGTGATCGCCGAGTGGGGCTGGTTCACCGCCGACATGACCTGGGGTGCGGTGATCCTGGGCGCCATGGGTCTCTTGCTGGTGTTCCTCGCGATCTCCGGCATCGTCATCTGGTATCCCGGATTACGCAAGTGGCGCAACGGATTCCGTGTCCGAATCGGGAAGGGCCGGTTCGCCCGCGACACGGATCTGCACGATGTGATCGGTATCGTCGCCGCCATCCCACTGCTGATCTGGGGACTCACCGGCATGAACTTCGAGATCCCCGGCGTCGGCAAGGTCTGGTACTCGGCGACCGGTGGGGTGGCACCGGCCGACGACGCCTACGACATGCCGACCTCGGAGGCCACCGGCCCGCTCATCTCGCTCGACACCGCGCTCGCCGCCGCCCAGGCCCACTATCCGGGATCGCATGCGACCTGGGTGGGAATGCCCTCCGACGGTGCCGAGTACTACTCCATCGATGTCCTCGCGGGTGACACCGATCTGTGGGCCGCCAACCCGACCTACCACGGCAACCGCGAACTCGGCATCGACGGGCACGACCCGACCATCATCAAGGAGTTCTCCGGAGCGCCCCGGAGTCTGTCCAACCGGATCGCCGACCAGTGGGCGCAACCCATGCTGCATTACGGGCATGCGGTCAACGGATGGTGGCGCGCACTGTGGTTCGGCTTCGGACTCACCCCGCTGCTGTTGCTGCTGACCGGCCTGAGCACCTGGCAGATCCGCAACCGCACCAACCGTCGTCGACGGCTAGCCGCCCGCGCGCGCAGGTCGGCGGGCACCGATCGCCCGGAGACCCCGGGTGCCGGCTCCGCAGCCGAGCCGGTCGGCGTCTGAGTGGTCATCACGCAGCGATGAATCCCTCGGTGGCGCTGATCATCACGGCCGCATGCGCACTGGCCGCGGTCGCGTCGGTCCTCGGCGTCACCGGCGTTGCGCACCTGCGGTGGCGCCCCACGGTGACCACCATCGTCGCGGTGGCCGTGACGGCGTGGATCGCCGGCGGAATGTTCCTGTGGCTCATCGGTAATCAGCTTCCCGCGCGGCCGGGGGTGTTCGCCGGATACGCCGCCACCGCGCTCGGGTTGGCCGCCGTGGCGGTGCCGGCCACCGGACATCTCGGGCCGCGGAGTGCGTCGCTGGTGCGGGCGGTGGTCCTGGCGCTGCTGGCCTTCGTGTGCTGGCGTACCGAATCGGTGTGGCTGACGGCGGTGCCGGGCGTCTGAGACCTGACATGACACGGTCGGGATTCTCGGGGCGATTTCCGGAATCCGATTTCGCGATGCCATTTCGACCGGCGGGAAAAGCCATTTCGCCAATACGCGGAATGCAATCATCGTATTCTCGGTGGCGCCGCTATTCCCTGGAGAGGTGAGGGCATGATCGATCGCGTGCTCGAGCAGCCGCACACGGTGCGAGAAGGTGTCGCGCAGACCCTCGACTTCCGGTGTCCGGTGGTACCGGGGAACCGTCATCGTGGTGACGTGCCGGCGGGCGCTACGCAACCGGCCATCCGGACGGCATCGGGCATTGCGATGGATCGTGTGCCCGGCGGTCTGCGGGGCTGGGTTGCGCTCCACGACTCTCCCGCGGCGTCCGCCGGGTTCGCTTCGGCCGGTGCTGTCCTGTCCCTGCTCGACGAACTCGTGACCGCCGCGCTGATGCCACTCGGGCTGGTCGCCGACCGCTGCGGAATCGACGTCGACTACATTCGTCCGGTGCCGCTCGATACTCCGATTGCGTTGAGCGCCTGGGTGAGTCATCGAGACGGTCGCCGTGTCTACACCGCCGCGTCGATGCACGTCGAGCGCCGGGTGGTGGCGCAGGGGCACGGCCGTCACCGGGTGCGACCCGCCAACCCGAACGATGCGGTGATCAGTCAGACCACGAATGCACCGGTTCGCCCTCGTGCATGAGCGCGACATAGTCACGCAGCATTCCGCGTAGCGCGTCGAAACGGCTCTCGCCGGCATCCTCGCGGGCGGCCACCGCGCGCCGCTGCCACACCGACCCGGTCTGGCCGGTGAGGCACCGGCCCTCGATCACCGACAGGTAGCGGTTGCGCGCGCGACCGGAGACGCCGAACGCACGTAACCCGTCGTCGGCGAGGGGGAGGAGCCTGCGCAGCGTCAGCTCGGCGGGGCGAACCCATCCCACGTCGGGCCAATAGAGCTGGGAATCGAGTCCGGCGCGCGCGCCGGAATGCAGGTTCTCCGCGGCAGCATTGAACGACATCTGTGACCACAACGGCCGGTCGGCCTCGACGAGGCCACGCACCACGCCGTAATAGAACGCCGCATTCGCCATCGTGTCGACGACGGTGGGGCCGGCCGGCAGCACCCGGTTCTCGACGCGCAGATGCGCCTGACCGTCGACGACGTCGTAGACGGGACGGTTCCAGCGGTAGACGGTGCCGTTGTGCAGCCGCAGTTCGTCGAGCGTGGGAATACGGCCGGCGTCGAGTTCGGCGAGCGGGTCGACATCGGTGGAGACCGGCAGCAGCGCCGGGAAGTAGCGGGTGTTCTCCTCGAACAGGTCGAAGATCGTGTTGATCCAGCGCTCGCCGAACCAGACCCGCGGGCGGACGCCTTGATTCTTCAGCTCCAACGGCCGGGTGTCGGTGGCCTGCTCGAAGACCGGGATGCGGCTCTCGTGCCACAGGGCGGTCCCGGCGAGGAACGGCGAGTTGCCGGCGAGTGTGACCTGAACCCCGGCGACCGCCTGCGCGGCGTTCCAGTGGGCGGCGAAATCCTCTGGCGCGACCCGTAAGTGGAGCTGCAGCGAGGTACACGCCGCCTCCGGCAGGATCGAATCGGTGGTCAGGTGCAGGCGTTCGCTGCTGTGATGATCGGCGACGGGGATGCCGGTGATGTCGAGTTCGATGTCCTCGCCGCGGGCGGCGAAGATCTGCTGATTGAGCAGATCATACCGGGGGTTCGCCGAAATCCATTGGTGGGCAAAGTGTTCGGTGTGCAATGTGGGCAGCATGCCGACCATCACCAGATGGCTGGAAACCTGGGCCGCCTGTTGTTCGGCCCGATTGAGCGAACTGCGCAGTCCCTGCTCCAACGACAGGGTGTCGTCGTGGGTGAACGGCCGTGGCGAGACGTTGATCTCGATATTGAACTGGCCGAGTTCGGTCTGGTA
Source organism: Gordonia sp. VNK1 (assembly GCF_040049135.1). Lineage (NCBI taxonomy): Bacteria > Bacillati > Actinomycetota > Actinomycetes > Mycobacteriales > Gordoniaceae > Gordonia > Gordonia sp. VNK1. The sequence continues at coordinate 150,129 of NZ_JBDZDJ010000007.1, forward strand.
GTCCTCGTCGGCGATGGCGTCGAGGACCTCCGCATTGGCCATCGCCGGATTCATCTCGTCGTCGACGAGATTGAGTTCCACCTCCATGCCCAGCAGCGGCTCCGGTGGCTGCCCGTGGTCGGTGAACAGACCGTCGGACAGCATGCGCGCGATCGCCTCGGTCCCGCGGCTGACCTGCCGTCGGAAACGCACGCGATCCGCGCCGGTGAAATGTTGGGCGGTGACGTCGGTCCCCATGGCAAATATCCTGCCGGAGCGAGCGGCGTGGCGGGGACGAATCGGGCGTCGCCACGCGCAGGGGGCATCATGTCAGGCGTGCCCGCTCGTAAACCCATCGATCCCGTCGCGGCGCGAGCCGCGGTGGTGGCCGTGACGCCGTGGCTACGCGACACGACGCTGCCCACCCCGGCACGCGCCGATCTGGCCGCAGCCGTCCGGCTCACCGCGCGGACCCTGGAGGACATCGCGCCGGGAAACTCCGTCGAGGTCCGGGTGCCGCCGTTCGTCGCGGTGCAATGCATCGCCGGACCCCGGCATACCCGCGGCACCCCACCCAACGTCGTCGAGACCGATCCGCGATCATGGCTGCTGCTGGTGATCGGTGACGCCGCCTTCGACGACCTCGTCGACTCCGGTGCGGTGAGTGCGTCGGGAAGTCGGGCCGCCGAGGTGGCCGGGTGGCTGCCGCTCATCCCGATGCAGCCGTGACCCGCCGCGCGGTCGGCCGAATGACCGGGATGTGAACTCCGACGCGCGGACGTGTCACAGTCACGAGATGTCGTACCAGCAGCGCCCAGTAGGAGTGACGACCCCCGCCGCTCGACGGCCCGCCCACCTTGCAGCTCAACGGTGGGCCAAGGTCGCACTGTTCTGCGCGATGTTCACCGGGATCTGGGCGATCATCGCCGCCCTGTTCGTGGCGGATCCGAAGACGAACTCCCCGGTGGCGCAGCTGGCCCTGGTCGTCCTGGTGGTCGTCTGTGGGCTGCTCGCGGTCGTCGCCCGTGCGGCGATGTCGCGGGTGCGTTACCGCGTCGCCTTGCGGAGCAGCGCGATCTGGCTGGTGGTGGCCGCGGTTGCGGGTTATCTGTTGCTGTATGCGGTGCTGATGGCGGTCGGCCCGCTGGAGTCGGACTCGCTGCGGGCCACCGGCACCGTGCTCGCCCTCCCGGTGATGGCCGGGATCTGGATCTCCCTCAACATGTGCACGCTGTTCGCGATGACGGACAAGGCGATCACGATGCGCTGGCACACCGTGCGATGGTCGGCGGTCGCGGCCGTCGTCTACACCCGGGATGAACGATCGGACGTGGTGGAGATCGGGTTGAGTCTGCATCCCGGCACGGTGCTCACCACGGGACCGATGCCGATCCGGGCCGACGAGGTGCTCACCGACCTGCCCTATCGGGTACGGATTCGGGGTTCGGCATTCTCACCGGACCGCCTGCGCCGAGCCGTCGATCAGTTCGGTCCTGTGCAGTTCGGTCCTGGGGCCGGGCTGTCGGTGGTCGAGCGAATCGGCGGCGGTGAGGTTGTGAGGCATCGCACCTCGAGCATCTGAGCCGGGAGGATCTGAGCCTGGAGCATCCGAGCGGGGAGCATCCGAGCCGGGAATACTGCCGGGCGACGCGGCGCTGCACGGTTGGAAATCGGGGTCTACCGGCCGGTAGACTCGTGAGGGTCTCCCAGCCCGATGTCGCGTTGGATCGTCCAGTGGTCGTCCATCGTGACGCGTGCATGCCGACCGATGAGTAGACCCGCCCATCCCCAGGGAGTTCGTCGATGACCGAGCAGTCCATAGCCGGCAGAAATCTGCTGGCGCCCACGCCGCACGCCTGCGCAGCGGGTGCACCGGTCGACGAACCGGAGAACGAGCCGCGCGAGGAGTGCGGCGTTTTCGGTGTCTGGGCCCCCGGTGAGGACGTCGCCAAGCTCTCCTACTACGGGCTCTATGCGCTCCAACACCGAGGTCAGGAAGCCGCCGGTATCGCCGTCGGCGACGGCTCGCAGGTGCTGGTCTTCAAGGACCTCGGCCTGGTCAGTCAGGTCTTCGACGAGCAGACGCTGGGCTCGATGGTCGGCCACGTCGCGATCGGCCACTGCCGGTACTCGACCACCGGATCGACGACGTGGGAGAACTCACAGCCGATCTTCCGCACCACCGACGCCGGGACCGGTGTGGCGCTGGGCCACAACGGCAACCTGGTGAACACCGCCGAGCTCGCCAGCCGGGCCCGCGAACTGGGCATCAAGAGCACCGCGGCCACCTCCGACTCCGACATCGTCGGAGCGCTGCTGGCCCACGGCGCCGCCGACAGCAGCCTCGAGCAGGCGGCGATGGAACTGCTGCCGACGCTGCGCGGTGCGTTCTGCCTCACCTTCATGGACGAGCACACGCTGTACGCGGCGCGTGACCCGCACGGTGTGCGGCCGCTGTCACTCGGTCGCCTCGACCGCGGGTGGGTCGTCGCCTCGGAGACCGCGGCCCTCGACATCGTCGGCGCCTCCTTCGTCCGCGACATCGAACCCGGTGAACTCCTCGCCATCGACGCCGACGGGGTGCGCAGCACCCGATTCGCCGATGCGACGCCGCGCGGCTGTGTCTTCGAATACGTCTACCTCGCCCGCCCCGACAGCGTCATCCACGGCCGGTCCGTGCACTCCGCGCGCGTCGACATCGGCCGTCGGCTGGCGCGTGAGCACCCGGCCGAGGGCGATCTGGTGATCCCGGTGCCCGAGTCGGGCACCCCGGCCGCCGTCGGGTTCGCGCAGGAATCGGGCATTCCCTACGGTCAGGGCCTGATGAAGAACGCCTACGTCGGGCGCACCTTCATCCAGCCGTCGCAGACGATCCGCCAACTGGGTATCCGGCTCAAGCTGAACCCGCTCAAAGAGGTCATCCGCGGCAAAAAGCTTGTCGTCGTGGATGATTCGATCGTTCGTGGCAACACCCAGCGGGCACTGATCCGGATGCTGCGCGAAGCCGGTGCCGCCGAGGTACATGTCCGGATCGCGTCGAGTCCGGTGCGCTGGCCCTGCTTCTACGGCATCGACTTCGCGTCGCCGGCCGAACTCATCGCCAACGGCATGGAGTCCGAGGAGCACATGGTCGACGGTGTGCGGCAGGCGATCGGCGCGGATTCACTGGGGTACATCAGCACCGACGAGATGATCGCGGCCACCCATCAGCCGGCATCTGCGCTGTGTGCGGCCTGCTTCGACGGGAACTATCCGATCGAACTGCCCAAGGAGACCTCGATGGGCAAGGCGGTCCTCGAGCAGATGCTCGCCAACGCCGCCGGCGATGTCAGGACGGATCCGCTGGTCGCGTCCAATGACAACGTCAGTGCCGTGATGCGTCCCTGAGGTGCTCGGGTACCGTGTCATCCGTGAGTGACGCTGATTCGGCTGCCGAGAATACGAACTCTTCCGAGGGACTGTCCTACGCGGCGGCCGGGGTCGACATCGACGCCGGTGAACGGGCCGTCGAACTGATCGGGTCGCACGCCAAGCGCGCGACCCGGCCCGAGGTCCTCGGTGGCCTCGGTGGTTTTTCCGGACTCTTCGCCCTCAAGGGCAACTACCGTGAGCCGGTACTCGCCGCGGCCAGCGATGGCGTCGGCACCAAACTCGCTGTGGCACAGGCGGTCGGCAAGCATGACACCGTCGGTCAGGATCTCGTCGCCATGTGTGTCGACGACCTCGTCGTCTGTGGTGCCGAACCGCTGTTCCTGCAGGATTACATCGCCATCGGCAAGGTCGTCCCCGAGACCGTCGCCGAGATCGTGGGCGGCATCGCCGACGGCTGCGTCATCGCCGGATGTGCGTTGCTCGGTGGTGAGACGGCCGAACACCCCGGACTGATGCGTGATGATCATTACGACCTGTCGGCCACCGCGGTCGGCGTCGTCGAGGCCGATCAGGTGCTCTCGCCGGACAAGGTCCGCGCCGGCGACGTGGTGATCGCGATGGGGTCGTCCGGCTTGCATTCCAACGGCTATTCACTGGCCCGCAAGGTCCTGCTGGACTACGGCCACATGGATCTCGGTGGGCACGTCGAGGAGTTCGGCCGCACGCTCGGTGAGGAACTGCTCGAACCCACCCGCATCTATGCCCGCGATTGCCTCGCGCTGGCCGCCGAGGCCGACGTGCGCACCTTCGCCCACATCACCGGTGGTGGCCTCGCCGAGAACCTGGCACGCGTCATCCCGGCGGGTCTGGTCGCCGAACTCGAGCGCAATACCTGGAGTCCCGCACCGATTTTCGCGATGATCGCCCAGCGCGGTCGGGTCGAGCAGTTGGAGATGGAACGCACCTTCAACATGGGTGTCGGCATGGTCGCCGTGGTGGCCCCGGAGGACACCGATCGCGCGCAGGCGGTGCTGACCGCACGCCACGTCGACAACTGGGTGCTCGGCACCATCAAGCGCAGTTCCGAATCGCACGGCGCTGCGACGCTTCGGGGAGATCACCCGCGGTTCTGACCGTGTTGACGCGCAGGGACGCCCACTCGACGGGATATGGCGCCCACTCGACGGGATATGGCGCCCACTCGACGGGATATGGCGCCCACTCGACGGGAAAGGGCGCCCACTCGACGGGAAAGGGCGCCCACTCGACGGGAAAGGGCGCCCACTCGACGGGGCCGAGGTACAACGAAACCCACCGCCGGAATTCTCCTGGAGAGGTCCCGACGGTGGGGTTCGTGAGATCGGTGGCTGGTGGACGTCACCGAGTCGACGTCTGGGCAGTGACGTCAGATAAGAACTACGAAGGAGGAATCCGCGCGCTCAGGCGCGGCGCCACTCGTCTTCTTCGGCCCACTCGTCCACCGGGTCCGGGCGGTCTGGTGAGTCCGCCGTTGTCCCCGAGAGCTCGCGCTGCAAGCTCTCGAAGTCGGTGTTCGGAGTGGAGTACTTCAGCTGACGAGCAACTTTCGTCTGCTTTGCTTTAGCCCGGCCGCGGCCCATATGGGACCCCCTCGCACAATGACGGGGCGGCCAAACGTGTGGCGGCCCCGTTCTCTAGGTAGTTGAGTATGTCGTGGGGACCAGTTTAGCGCGCGTTCTCCGATTACGCGGACTGCCCCGGTCACGCCACGCCGAGCAGCGGTTCGGCACCCTCGTCAGGACCGGGCGAGGTGCCGCGAGGCCTCCCGCGCGACCTTGGGGGCCAGGTCCGGTTCGGCGAGGAGACGTTGCAGTGCGTCGGCGTCGGTGCCGGTCAGCAGGTCGCGTACCCGCACACCGTGGTCCGGTCGATGGACGACGGTGATGGCATCGCCCGCGCCGATGGTCCCGCCGTGGACAACCCGCAGGTAGGAGCCGCTGTCGCTGCGTTGCATGAAGCGTTTGACCCACCGGTCCTCCTCGGCCCAGGCGGCGAAGGTGCGGCACGGGATGCGGGGGATCGTGGTCTCCAGGACGACGCCGTCGCCGCCGATCGCCCAGCGTTCGCCGACGATCGCGTCGGTCACCGCGATGCCGGTGGTACGCAGGTTCTCCCCGAACCAGCCGTAAGGCAGATCACGGTCGAGTTCGTCGGCCCACCGGGCGGCCTCGGCATCGTCGTAGGCGTAGACCGCCTGATCCAGGCCGCCGTGATGTTTGCGGTCGCAGACGTGGTCGGTGGTCAGGCCCAACTCGCCGACACCGATCCGGCCCTGCTGGGGCCGTTTGTCGATGGCGCTGACCCCGGCCTTGCCGAGGTCGACGTCGGCCACCACGGAACACACCGCCAGCACGACGCCGTGATCACTCATGCCCGTCACGCCCGTCACGCCCGGCCGCCGGTCATGCCCGGCCGCGGAGCCGGTCGACGGCCGCGCGGCCGGCCTGGACGTGATCGTCGGAGGCGATCGAATCCGGATCGATGCGTGCCGCGACGGGGTTCTCGTCGCCCACGGTGAGATCGACGTCGGCGCCGATGCTCCGTTTGACCAGCCCGAGGGCGATGGGACCGAGGTCGAAGTGGTCGACGACGGTGCCCACGCGTCCGACGGCCCGGCCGCCCGCGGTGATCGCCTCGCCGGCGGACGGTCGATGATCTGAGCTGCCGTCCAGATGCAGCAGCACCAGTTGCCGGGGTGACTTGCCGAGGTTGTGCACCCGGGCCACCGTCTCCTGCCCGCGGTAGCAGCCCTTGTCCAGGTGCACCGCTCCCGCCTGCTCGGGGCCGCCGATCCAGCCGGCCTCATGGGGGATGGTGCGGTCGTCGGTGTCGACACCGAGCCGGGGGCGGACCCCGGCGACGCGCAGCGCGTCGTACGCCCAGCTCCCGGCCATCCGTGCGCCCGCCTCGACGAGTTCGTCCCACCACGTCGGCAGCAGGAATTCCGGCACGACGAGGTCGACGACGGGCAGCATCGTGGTCGAATGTGGCCCCTCGGACAGCGGTGGCATGATCCGCCAGAAGCCGAGTGGTTCGTCCTCGTGATGGGACTCGGGCAGGTCGCCCACCTGATAGGGCGACGCATCCGGGTCGATCTCGAGAAGTTCGGCGATCGGGCCGGTGACCGCGCCGGGTCCGATGAGGGTCAGCACCTTCATGTCGGGGCGGGCCGCGGGGGAGACCTTGGCCCAGAACACCATCCGGGTCAGGAACGTCAGCAGCGCCTCACCGCGTGCGGGTTCGGTGTCGATCCAGGTCACCTCGTCGACATCGGTGATGACGAAGTGATCCTCGACGCGTCCGTTGGCGTCGAGCGACAGTGCTTCGGCGGATCGCCGGTCGCCGAGATCGTCGAGACGCTGCGAACAGATGGTGTTGAGCCACGTCAGGCGTTCCGGGCCGGGGAGTTCGATGACCGTGCGGTCGCTGCGGTCGACGATGATCGCCCCGCTGATGGCCGCGCGCTGTTCGCCGAGCGGGTCGCCGTAATGCCAGGCGACCGACGATGAATCATCGGGTGCGCCCACTGCGCCGTCGCCGGAATACCTGGTCAGGATGGGTGAGCGGGTCACGCGTCAAGTCTACCCGTCGGCGGTGTGGCCACCGTCGCCCTCGGCTGCCGACCCCCGGCGCCCTAAGCTGTTCGGCATGTCGCAGTCGCTTCTGGTTGCCCTCGACGGAACGGTCCTCGATCCCGACGCCCCGTTCCTCTACGCCGATGATCTCGCCGCCGTGCGCGGGGACGGAATCTTCGAGACCCTGCTGATCCGTGGTGGTCGCGCCCGCGCCGTCGGACTGCATCTGCAGCGCCTGGCCCGCAGCGCGGCCATGCTCGATCTGCCGGAGCCGGACGTCGACGCGTGGTGCAACGCGATCGACGTGGCCGCCCGGACCTGGTCGGAGCGGCACGGTTCGGGCACCGAGGGGCTTGTGCGCCTGGTGTATTCGCGGGGACGGGAGAGTGCCGGGCCGAAGCCGGAACCGACGGCGTATCTGACCGTCGGTCCGGTCGCCGCACGCGCGACCGCGGTCCGCGAGAACGGTGTCTCGGTGATCACCCTCGAACGCGGGTATTCGATCGATCTGGCCGCGACGGCGCCGTGGCAACTCCTGGGGGCCAAGACCCTCAGCTACGCCACCAACATGGCGGCGCTGCGGCACGCCGCCGAACTCGGCTACGACGACGTCATCTACGTCAGCAGCGAGGGCGCGGTCCTCGAGGGTCCGCGGTCGACGGTCGTCGCGGTGATCGGAGAGACACTGGTCACCCCGCCGGCCGAGATCGGCATCCTGCCGGGAACCACGCAGGTCGCGGCGTTCGCGCTCGCGGCCGAGGAGGGCTGGCGCACCGAGACCCGGGTGCTCCGCCCGGCGGACCTCATCGAGGCCGATTCGGTCTGGCTGATCAGCAGTGTGACCCTGGCCGCCCGGGTCACCAAACTCAACGGGCATCCGCTGGCCGAGCCGGAGGACGCGAAGAAATTCGTCGATCTGGTCGACCGCGCGATTTCGGTTGATCGAGAATAGAGTTGATTCACGGGATCGGAAATTCCGCAACGTTCGCGGCCGGTGATCCCTAACATAAACGAGACCCGGCCCACAACTGAATGTTCGGTGACGGGACCTTGGTCGGTTGTCGACGGGTGTGGCCAGGCGTAACGTCACCACCACGAGTACTACTTCCGGTAGTACTCGGCTTTCGTTCCAGTCCGTGTCTCGCAGCCCGAGCGCGGCTACGCGATTCGAGGCGACGTTGAACGCTCTGGATTTGTCCCGGTGGCAATTCGGTATCACCACCGTCTACCACTTCATCTTTGTTCCGCTGACCATCGGCCTCGCGCCGATGGTCGCGATCATGCAGACGGTGTGGCACAAGACCGGGAACGAACAGTGGCTACGGGCCACGAAGTTCTTCGGCAAGCTGTTCCTGATCAACTTCGCACTGGGTGTCGCGACCGGCATCGTGCAGGAGTTCCAGTTCGGCATGAACTGGAGCGAATACAGCCGATTCGTCGCCGACGTGTTCGGCGCGCCGCTGGCCCTCGAGGGGTTGATCGCCTTCTTCCTGGAGTCGACGTTCCTGGGCCTGTGGATCTTCGGTTGGTCGCGCCTGCCGCGGCGGGTGCATCTGGCCACCATCTGGCTGGCCGCGGTCGGTGTGACCGCGTCGGCGTACTTCATCATCGCCGCCAACTCGTTCATGCAGCATCCGGTCGGGGTGGCGTGGGATGAGGCCCGCGAGCGTCCGGCGATGAACAACTTCTGGGCCGTCATCACCAACAACACAACCCTGGTCGCGTTCCCACACGTGATCACCGGTGCCTGGCTCACCGCGGGCACCTTCGTCGCCGGCATCGGCATCTGGTGGATGAGCCGGAACATGTGGCGCGCCAAGAAGCTTCGGCACGCCATCGAGACCGGCGACACCTCCGGTATGCCCAAGACCACCTCGCCCAGTCAGATCGACGCGACGCCGGAGGATCTCGAGCGTGACGCCCGCGACCTGTGGCGGCCGGTGACCCGGTTCGCGCTGTGGGTGACGATCGTGTCGGGTCTGCTGCTCTTCGTCACCGGAGATCTGCAGGCGCAGATCATGTTCAAGCAGCAGCCGATGAAAATGGCCGCGGCGGAATCGTTGTGCAACACCGAGGACGGTGCCGGGTTCTCCGTGCTGGCCGTGGGACGGCAGAACAACTGCAGCTCCATCGATCACCTCATCGAGATCCCGAAGATGTTGTCGTTCCTGGCCGATCACAGCTTCACCAGTGAGGTCGAGGGCGTCAATCAGCTTCAGCAGGAGTACCAGCAGAAGATGAACATGCCGGGGCAGAACTTCGCGCCGAACCTGTTCGTCACCTACTGGGCCTTCCGCGCGATGATCACCTGGGCGCTCGGTTCGGTCATCATCGCACTGGGCGGCCTGTGGTTCACGCGGAAAAAGCGGGTGGTCGAATCCAGACGGTTCGGCATACTCGCGCTCTGGTTGATCCCGACCCCGTTCCTGGCCAACGCCTCCGGCTGGATCTTCACCGAGATGGGTCGTCAGCCGTGGGTGGTCGCCCCGAACTGGGTGGACGATCTCGACCCCACCAACATCAGCATGCTCGTGCAGGACGGCGTCTCCAATCACACGCCGCCGATCCTGTGGGTCACCATGATCGGGTTCACCCTCATCTACGGCGGACTCGGTGTGGTGTGGTTCATGCTGCAACGCCGCTACGCCATCGAGGGGCCGGGCGCGCACGACAACGTCGCACCGGAGGTCGAGACCGACGACTCCGATTCCGATGAACCCAAACAACTCTCGTTCGCGTACTGAAAGGGTGAAGTAGATGTCTCTGGAAAACCTCTGGTTCATCCTCGTCGCGGTCCTGTTCATCGGGTACTTCGTCCTCGAGGGATTCGACTTCGGTGTCGGCATGCTCATGCCCTTCCTCGGGTCGAGCCACACCGGCGGCGACGACAAGGTGTCGCCCGAGTCCGACGTCGCCGACCCGGACAAGCGCCGACGCGCCCTGCTCAACACCATCGGTCCCGTGTGGGACGGCAACGAGGTGTGGCTGCTCACCGCCGGCGGCGCACTGTTCGCGGCGTTCGGTGGTTGGTACGCAACGATGTTCACCGCGTTCTACCTCCCGCTGTTCCTGATCCTGATCGGGTTGATCACCCGCGTCGTCGCCATCGAGTGGCGCGGCAAGATCAACGACCCCAAGTGGCGCACCTGGTGTGACGTCGGCATCGGTCTCGGTTCCTGGATTCCCGCGCTCCTGTGGGGTGTGGCCTTCGCCAACGTGATCCGTGGTCTGCCGATCGACGCCGACGCGCAGTACACCGGAGGATTCTTCAATCTCCTCAACCCGTACGCCCTGCTCGGTGGGGTCACCACACTGCTGGCCTTCCTCACCCACGGTGCGGTCTTCCTCGGCCTCAAGACCGGTGGTGTGCTGCAACAGGACGCGATGAAATACGCGAAGACACTGGCCATTCCGACGCTCGTCGTCGCCGCGGCCTTCCTGCTGTGGACGCAGTTCGCCTACGGCAACGGCTGGACCTGGATTCCGGTCCTCATCGCCGCGGTGGCCGCACTGGTGATGGTCGCTGCCACCCAGGTCAATCGGGAGGGCATCGCCTTCCTGGCCACATCGATCGCGATCGCCGGGACCGTGGCCACGCTGTTCTCGGTGCTGTTCCCGGATGTCCTGCCGTCGAGCACCAACGCGGACTACAGCCTGACCATCGCCAACACCGCGTCGAGCCACTACACCCTGACCGTGATGACCATCGCGGCGCTCATCATGACGCCGATCGTCATCGCCTACCAGGCCTGGACGTACTGGGTGTTCCGGAAGCGGATCAGCGTCGACGAGATCCCGGATCCGATCGGGTTGCCCTCGTTGAAGGCGTGGCAGTGACGTTGTGTCGGTAGCCGAGCCGGCCGCGGCACGGCGCCGGGCCCGGCCACCGCTGGACCCGCGCCTGCTGCGGTATTCGCCCGCCACCCGCGTCTATGTGGTGGTCACCGCGGTTCTGGCCGCGATCACGGTGATCAGTGTCATCGTCACCGCGGCGATGACGGCGTCGATCCTCGCCGAACTCGTCACCGACCCGTCGGCGCGGTCGCTCGGGGCGCAGGCGGTGCACCTGTGGGTGCTCGTCGCGGCGCTGGCGGTGCGGGTGATCACCTCGTTCGCCCATGACCGGTATGCGCACCGGGCGTCGGCGACCGCGATCGCCGAGCTGCGCGCCCGCGCGCTCGGGGTGCTCACCGACCCGGACCGGGTGTCGCCGCGAGAGCTGTTGCAGCGCAGGGAACATGCCACCACCGTGTTGCTCCGCGGACTCGACGCGTTGCGGCCGTATCTGTCGGCCTATCTGCCCGCGCTGATCGTCACGGTGCTGGTGACCCCGACCGTCGTCGCGGTCATCGCCGTGGTCGACTGGCCGTCTGCGGTGATCATCCTGGTGACGCTGCCGCTGATCCCGCTGTTCATGATCCTGATCGGGGTGATGACGCGGGACCGTACCGAGCGCAAGCTCGCGACGATGAGCCGGTTGTCGGCGCAGCTGCTCGACCTGATCACCGGGTTGCCGACGCTGCGGGCCCTCGGCCGTGCCCGCACCCCGGCCCGGCAGGTCGCCGAACTCGGTCGGTCGCATCGGCGCAGCACCATGTCGTCGCTGCGGATCGCCTTCCTCTCCGGCGGGGTGCTCGAACTGCTCGCCACCCTGTGTGTGGCGTTGGTCGCGGTCGGGATCGGATTGCGTCTGGTGTACGGCGACATGAGCCTGTATGCCGGTGTGCTGGCGCTGATCCTGGCACCGGAGGCGTATCTGCCGCTGCGGCAGGTCGGCGCACAGTTCCACAACTCGGCCGACGGGGTCGCCGCCGCCGGAGAGGTCGCCGACCTCATCGAATCGGGAACGGCGACAACCACTTCGACGCGCACCCGCACGGTCACCGTGGCCGGCGCGCCGATCCGGTTGCTCGACGTGGGTGTGCACGGCCGGGACGGCTGGGCACCCTACGAGCTGACGGCGACCGCCGAACCCGGTGCGCTGACGGTGTTCTCGGGGCCCAACGGCTCCGGGAAGACCACGACGATCGCGGTGATCCTCGGTTTGCTGTCGCCGGACGAGGGCTCGGTGCTGATCGGTTCGGTACCCGTGGCCGAACTCGAACCCACCGCGTTCCACGAGCAGGTGGCGTGGCTGCCGCAACAACCGGTGGTGGTTCCCGGCACCGTCGCCGACAACCTGGCGATGTTCGGTGCGCTCGATCCGGTGGCGCTCCGACATGCCTCCGCCACAACGGGATTCGATGCGGTGGTGGCGTCGCTGCCGGACGGCGACCGGACGGTCCTGGGTGCCGGGGGCACGGGTCTGTCGGCCGGACAGCGTCAACGGCTCGCCCTCACCCGCGTCCTGGCCTCACCCTCACCGCTGCTCATCCTCGACGAGCCGACCGCCCATCTGGATGCCGACGCCGAACGTGGGGTCCTGGCGGCGTTGGCCGCCCGGGCGGCGGCCGGCGACACCGTCATCGTCGTGGCCCACCGCCCGGTGGCCCGGGAGTTCGCCGGGGCCGTCATCGACTTCCCGGAGGCCATCGGTGTCGGTTGAGTCAACCCTGCAGCCCGTCGCCACACCGTCGCCGACCGGATGGCGCGGTGATCCGCTGATCCGGGCGCTGGGTTTCCTCGGTCTGCGGTGGCGCCCGGTGCTGTGGTCGGTCCTGCTCGGGGTCGCCGGCGCCCTCTCGGCCCTCGGGCTGGCGGCGTTGTCGGCGTGGCTGATCACCCGGGCCTGGCAGATGCCGCCGGTGCTCTATCTGTCGCTGGCCATCACCGCGGTCCGCGCCCTCGGTATCTCGCGCGGCCTGTTCCGTTATCTCGAGCGGCTGGCAACCCACGACCTGGCGCTGGGGGCGATGGCCACGGCGCGCGAACGCCTGTACGTGGCGTTGGCGTCCGGCTCGCCGGCCTACTCGGTGACCCTGCGTCGTGGGGAACTGCTGACCCGCACCGGCGATGATGTCGACGAGATCGGCAACGCGCTGATCCGCGGACTGGTCCCGATCGGGGTGGGTCTGACCACGTCGGTCGCGGCGGTCGCGATCATGGCGATGGTGTCGGGCTGGGCGGCACTGATCCTGGCGATCGCGCTGATCGTCTCCGGGGTGATCGCCCCATGGCTGGCCGCCCGCGGATCGACTCGGGCGATCGCCGACGGCGCCGACGCCACCGGCCGGTCCGCACAGGCGGTGACGACCGCGCTGTGGCACGCACCGGAACTGGTGGTCGCACGGCGCCGGGATGCGGTGCTCGCGGCGGGGGCTGCCGCCGACGCCGACGCGATCGTCGCCACCGATCGTGGCGAACGGATCGAGGCCGCGGCCGCGGCCGCAACCCCACTGTCGCTGGGGGCATCTCTGCTCGCCGCATGCCTCATCGGCATCGGGCTGGCGTCCGGAGTGTCCGGATCGTTCGCCGACGTCTCGAGCGTCACCGGGCAACTGACCCCGATGGTGCTCGGCGTGCTGATCCTGCTGCCGCTGTCGGCATTCGAATCGACGGCACCCCTGACCGAGGCCGGCATCCAGCTCGAACGCAGCCGGCAGAGCGCCGCGCGGGTGATGGCGCTCGTCGACGGCGCCCGGTCGGGTACGTCGGGTGCCGACTCGGAGATCGATGACGTGCCCGTACACGACGGACCCGCGACGCTGCACCTGCAGGATCTGCGCTGGGGCTGGTCGCCGGAGGCCCTGCTCGGTCCCGACGCCGGGCTCACCGTGACGCTGACCCCGGGATCGCGGATGGCCGTCGTCGGCCCGAGTGGCATCGGCAAGTCGACGTTGGCGCTGACGATGACCGGACTCCTGGCGCCGCAGGGCGGCCACGTCGACGCGCGCGAGGCCTCCGGGCAGGGGATCGAGGTGCGTTCGGCGACATGCTATTTCGCCGAGGAGGCGCATCTGTTCTCGACGTCGGTGGCCGAGAACCTGCGGGTCGCGCGCGGCGATGTCACCGTCGAGGAGATGCACGCCGCACTCGACGAGGTCGGCCTCGACGACTGGGTCGCCGAGCTGCCGGAGGGGCTGGACACCATGCTGACCGGTGGGGCCGAGTCGATCTCGGGAGGACAGCGACGGCGCCTGCTGCTGGCCCGGGCGTTGATCCACCGTGCGCCGATCGTCGTCCTCGACGAACCCACCGAACACCTCGATGCCACCGACGCGCAGCGTCTCCTCGACCGCATTCTCGACCCCACCTCGGGCATGTTCGGTCCCGGGCGCACCGTCGTGGTGATCACCCATCAGTTGCCGGAGCGCGCCGCGGCGTCGTCCTCACTGGTCCTGGATCTCGCTGCCGTCTGACCCGCTGCCGTCGGATCCGCTGCGGCCGCTGTGCGAGATCAGCGTCGTCAGGGTGTCGGCGAAGTCGGCGAGGCGTTCGTCGCCGAGTAGGGAACGCCACTGCTGTTCGAGGGCCAGTGCACTCGACCGCATCACGCGCAGTGCCGCCCATCCGCGGTCGGTCAGCGTGACGAGTTTGGCGCGGGCGTCGCCCGGGTCGGTACTGCGGGTCAGATAACCATGCCGATCCAGGGCGGCGACCGCCTGAGCCACCGCCTGACGGCTGATCCCGAGGCGTCCGGCGATGTCACTGGCGTGTACCGGACCGCCGACGAGTGCGGTCAGGGCCAGCGCCTGCCCCGGACGGAGGTTGTCGAGTCCGGCGTCGGCGAACGCCCGCGTCAGCCGCGGGCCGGCGGATGTGGACAGGATCTGGACGAGCGCCGGAACCGTGGGCGTCACACCGGCGGCGGGTGGGGGCATGGCCCGAGTGTGCCAAACGTCGGGGGCGTCCCCGGGGACCGAACCGCATTTTGTCAATAAGCTTGTCAATTGTGTCGATGTCGGCCACACTCGTACCCATGGGCGTGCGCACACGGGCGGCAGCGGCAACCGCGGGGATCGTCGCGTCGCTGCTCGTGGTGGTGGTGATCGTCGCCGGGTGTGCGGTCCGTCCGGGCGACGCCTCCGGGGCGCCGTCGAACGAGATCCCCATCGGCGACTCTGCGCAGTCGCTGAGCGTCGGTGGCCTCGCCCGCGATTACCGCATCCACCGACCGGGCACCACCGGGCAGGCGATGCCGTTGGTGATCATGTTGCACGGCGGCTACGGAAGCGCGGCACAGGCACAACGCAGCTACAGTTGGGATGCCCAGGCCGATCGCGGTGGGTTCATCGTCGCCTACCCGGACGGCGTCGCCCGATCGTGGAACGCCGGAAGCTGCTGCGGGCCTGCACAATCCCGCAACGTCGACGATGTCGCCTTCATCGGTGCGGTGGTCGCCGACATCACCCGACGCGGCCCGATCGATCCACGCCGGATCTACGTCACCGGAATGTCCAATGGCGCGATGATGGCCCTCCGATTGGCCTGTCAGACAACGCTCTTCGCGGCGGTGGCGCCGGTGGCCGGAACCCTGCTGACCGGATGCGGCTCGGCCGCACCGACATCGGTGCTCCAGATCCATGGCACCGCCGACGGTCGGGTCCCGTACACCGGTGGGCCGGGTGAGGCGTTCAATCTCGACGGGACCGCGCGGGTCGACGGTCCGCCGGTACCCGAGGTCAGCGCGACGTGGCGCCGCATCGACGGATGTGCCGCGCCGACGTCGACCGTCGAGGGACCGGTGACCCGCGAGACCGCCGCCTGTCCGTCGGGGCGGGCCGTCGAACTGATCAGCGTGGCCGGGGCCGGTCATCAGTGGCCGGGCGCGCCGGGCGCTCCGGTACTCGAACGCACCCTGGGCACCGACCCGCCGTCCGATGCCCTCGACGCCACCGCCACCATCTGGCGGTTCTTCGCGGCGCATCCGGCGCCGGTGTGAGTAAATGCGTTGCCGCGTCGGCAGACCCGGCGTAGGTTCGTCGGTACACAAGGAAGGAGGTGGTCCGACGTTGAGTGATTTACGGACATGTGAGGTGACCATCCGCTAGCGCGGAGTCCCATCTGATATCCGCTGATGTGATCGTCAGATCACGCACTCGCACTGGCGAATACCAGGTGGTCACCCGGCCCCCGCACCCGAGCAGGTCCTGCTCGAGGTACCCGACGACTCGGGCGGTGCGGGGGCCGTTTCATGTTCGGGGGAAGTGGATCCGACATTTCGGGTAGTCGGCTACTCATGTGCACGCCGACCGGGGCGCGGTGCACTGAATGCACACATTCTTCGCTCGACACAGGAGGCCGGTCATGACCACGATGCTGACGGAGCCGCCTCGACGCACCACCACGTCGCGGTTCCTCACCCCCGACGACGGTGAATGGACCGACGACGGCGCCGGCACCTGGCTCACCGGCCACGCCGGCGGATTGAGCTACTCGGTGGCCGAACCCGCGAACCGCGACTCCCACCTCACCGTGCACAACCGCGGCTGCCGCAATCTCGCGGTGCTCTCGACCCCGGGATTCGCCGGCACCACCGGCACCCGATTCACGATGCTGCCCAGCGGTTCCTCCGCCGCGTTGCCCGACGTCGAATTCCACATCCTGCAGGGTGAGCGTCGCGACGGCCGGCCGGTGCTGGTCGGGCAGATCATCGACGACGACGAGCCGTGCGTCCTGCTGCACTCGCCATCCCCGGGTGACGTGGACTGGTCGGTGATCCACGGGGTCGACGAGTTCTGGACGCCCCGGACATCGCCGGCCGTGGACGGGACCGCGACAGGGGAGTGGGATGTCGGCGAGCCGGTGCAGGCCGCCGATGCCGGCGTCGAGTGCACGCACACCGGCGGGCTCACTGTGGTGCACAATCGTGGCGACCGGCGCATCGCGGTGCTGATGACCGGACTCGGCGGGGCCTACGACCTGGTGGTCGCCCATCCGGGTGAGTCGATCCCGCTGCCGCCGGGCCCGGGCATCCACTATGTGCAGGCGGCGCGGCGGCACGGACGACCCGTCGTCGTCGATGTGATCCACCTGGTGGGCGGGCGCTGATCTCGACGGGCCGGTCGCCGAACATCCTTCCGGATGTGCACCGTCATCCCTCAGGTGCGGGCCTTACCCCCGAAGGCGATCACGCCGATCGCCAGCATCACGATCACGATGCCGATCACCACGGCCAGGATCGCCGACGGTCCGGGGGAGAAGCTGTAATTGGCGTCGATGAAGGTCGCCGAACTGTCGTCGAATGTCCCCACGACCACCGACGGGTTGACCACGGCGAGGGTGGCCACCGCGGTGGCGATCACCCCGAACAGGATGGTGACCGCCGCGAAGGGGCGTCGTCCGACGTTGCACATGATCAGAATCGACGACAGCGCCGTCGGGAACAGGATCAGTAGGGGCAACAGGACTCCCGGAAAGATGACCGCATGGGAGCCGTCGGTGAGCGGGAGGCCCTCACCCTGCGATGTCCAGTGCGCCCACCCGTTGAACGTCGACCCCTCGGATTCACCGTTGCGGGTCACCGTGGCGAAGGTCAGGAAGCCGAACACCGCGATCATGAGGTAGACGACGATCGATGCGCCGGCCAACGAACGGGTCAGTGCCACATGCCGTAGTGGTGGCTTGGTGGCGGGCGGTCCGTAGGGCGGTTGGCCCGGATAGGGACCGGGGGCGCCGTAGGCGGGGTAGGGATGGGCAGGATTCGCCGGGTACTGCCCGGCCTGCGGCCACGGCGGCGCGTACGGATTGGCGTGGTGACTCCCCGATTCGGTCATCGGCGACACCTTACCCAGCCGGTGCCGACCCGGCCAGTGGACCGGGTCGTCTGGCCGAATGACCGCCGCCCATGCTGCGGGAGGGAGTCACACCACCGATGCGGCGACGGCCGTGACGATCAGCGCAACCATCCCGCGCGCCTGGGCGGCGATCAGCAGCGGCTGCGTCGCCGCGCCGGTGACCACCGACTCGGTGACCACCGGCGCGTCGTACGGCAGCGGTGGTCGGGTGCCCCGCCGCAGGACGGCGACTCCGCATCCCACGAAGCAGATCACCGCCGAGGCCGGTGTCAGTGACCAGGCAACGGCGGCCGCGGCGGCGGCGATGAGTATCGCCGATCCGGGAACGGCCATGTGCGCCAGTGTGATTCCACGGTCATCCAGCGCCAGTGCGCGCCGGGTCGCGACACTCTCGGAGGCGTTGCGCAGACCTGTTGCCACCGCGTTGCCCGCGCAGAAGATGAGCACCGCGATGACGGCGGTCGCGGCGTGCGCGATGCTCACCACCTGGGGCGCAACGACCAGCACCGCGATGCAGATCAGCGCGCGCAGCACGCCGTCGGGGTGACGTCGCAGTCGTCGAAAGTCGATCTGCGCCAAAGCAACATAGGGGTTTCGGTGCAGGCGCCGGGTCCTCGTCGACGTCGCACCCCGTTGCCACCGCACGATCCGGGCGTCGGTGATCCAGGTGAAGTCCATCATGCTCGCGGCCAGTCCGAGCGCACCGGCGTAGCCGTCGGCCGGTGCGATCGTGCTGCGGTGCAACCGATTCGGCGACCACTGCCAGATCGGGGGAGGTGCGCAACCGTGGCGCCGGTCGGCGACGACCTGGGTGCCGTACGCGCCGATGGCCGCGACGAGCCCGAGTCCGGCCGCGACGCCGACCACGGTGACCAGGGAATCGGGTGCGAGCAGCCCGAGCAGCGCTCCCGCCGCGGTACATCCGGCGACGACGGTGATGACGATGCCGCCCAGCCGGCCGGCCAGTTCGGGCCCGCGGGGCCCCGGCCCCGATAAATGCCAGCGCACCATCGCACCCTCGACCCGGACCGGACCCCACACCACCGTCCAGCGGTAGGCACCCACCGCGATCGCCGCGACGATGACGCACAGGGTGATGGTCGGGTGGGTCGCTGCGACGCCGGTCAGGGTCGCGACGTGGGACACTCGTGCCGGGGTCAGGAGCCAGCTCGCGAAACCGCCGAGTACGGCCAGACAGAAGATGAGCTCGAACCAGGAGAAGTCATACCGGCGCATCCACCCCAGGCGCAGGTCGGGAATCCTCATCGGCCGAGGTCCACCACGTCGTCGGCGCACCGCTGCACCAGGGTCGGGCTGTGGGTGGCCACCAGAACGGCCTTCCCGTCGTTCTTCGCCTCGACGATCCGCTCGGCCACCCACTCCTGTCCGGCGAGGTCGAGTGCACGTTCCGGTTCGTCGAGGACGAGCAGCGACGCCGGTCGTAACAGCGCCGCGGCCAGCGCGAAGCGTTGCTGCTGACCCGAGGAGAGCGTGTGTGGAAAGCGATCGGCGAGGTCGGCGAGTCCGGCGTCGGCGAGGGCGTTCTCGACGTCGGCATCCTCGAGGCGATGTGCGCGGGCCAGCAGTTCGAGATGTTCGGTGAGGGTGACGTCGAAGAACGCCGCCTGTTCACCGGTGTCGGCGGACACGAGTTCCCGGAAGCGGGGCGACCGTTCGTCGGGGCGCATCCCGGCGATGTCGATGGTGCCGGCGTCGAGCCGGTCGTCGTCGATGACGCAGCGCAACAGGGTGGATTTGCCGCACCCGTTGGGGCCGATGATCGCCGCGCAGTGGCCGGCGGGTAGGTCGAGATCGAGGTCGGTGAACAGGGTTTGCGCGCCGTGTGAACGGCGCGCTCCGCGAATGGAGAGCATGGGGAAGATCCTTTAGATGGTGTTCGACGGTGGCGGGGGATCAGGCCGCGAGCGTCGGTGCGCGTGGATCGCCTACGCGCAGAACAAGAATCAGCTCCCGAGGGATGGTGGTGCCCCGACGTCGTCGGGGTTGATTGGCGTCGAGGGGTGCCGGTATCCGTTGCAGCCGCACCCGCAGGGCGGCGAGGACGACGGCCATCAGCCGCCGGGTCTGCGGTGACAGGGCGCCACCGGCGAGGACGACCGCTGCCACGACCGATGCGAACAGGGTCGGTGAGGTCTCGCCGAAGACGAGATCGGCGAGCACCGGCAGCCACATCAATGCCAGATAGACGGGCAGGGATCGCGGTGCGCCGGTGTGGTCGCGGACCATCGTCGGTGGTTATCCGACGTGACGTCGCAACTTGGCGGACAGGCGCGGGACGAAGTCGCCGTCGGCGTCGACGCGCTCCTCGACGTAGGCGAGGTCACCGTCGGGGACGAGACCGTAGAGTCGGCGTGCACCGCCGGCATGCGGTCCGGTCGCCGACTTGATGACGACGTCGGTGGTCAGATTCCACGACGTCTGATTGAGCGGTTGACCGTAGAAGACCTCGACCCAGCCCTCGGCGTGGGCCAGGAGGAGTTCGATGGTGTCGTCGTCGCCGATCCGCCAGTAACCGGTCTCCCGGAGGTCGGGGCGCACGTAGTGGGCGTCCTCGTCGATGACCCACGAGCGTGATTCCCAGTTGAGGAAGTTCTGCCCGTCGTGGCTGACGACGATCTGCTGTGAGAAGTGGTACTCGTCGCCGGTGTGCGGGTTGCGGGCCTCGCCCTCCCCACGCCAGACGCCGACCAGCGGCAGCAGTCCGAGCAGACCCGGATGCAGATCGGGGCCCGCGCGGAGGTTGGAGGTGTCGATCGGCAGGGGCAGGTCATCCCAGGTGGGGACGTTGCGCTCGCGGCTGCCGGATTCGACGGCCCGCGCCTCGGCCTGACTGATCGCCTCGTCACCCGACCGGCGAGGCGCGTCGGCGCCGGTGCCGTCGGGCTGTGACTCCTCGGGAGGGAGGGTCACGACTCGTCGTTGACCAGGCGGTAGATGACGTACAGCGCGAACCAGACGATCAGCAGCGAGGCCAGACCCAGGAGGATTTCGAAGAAGAGGACCACGGGTCGGAGTCTACCTCTCGCGGTGTTGCGCACCGTCCTCGGACCGACCGAGTGCAACGTGGATCACTCGCCGGATTTGTGCGCGGCGGGTGGCGTCGGGTGTGTGCGGAAGTGGGGGAGGAATCTTCCTCCCCCGGGTGCGCGATCTTCCCCCAGAAAGTTCTGCCGGAAACAGCAGAAAGTGGGGGAAGAGATCTCTTCCCCCACTTTCTCCTCGGTCCGATGTCGTCGTCGGCCGACCCGTCAGCTGCCGAACAGCCCACCGATGCCGGGAACGCCGGTCGTCAACGTGCAGCCGGGGCCGTACGCCATCCGGTAGACCGCGCACTTGGCGTTGCGGTCGTCGAGGCGGATGACGGTGCCGTGCCGGGTGCGGCCCGGGCCGCCCGCGGTGGTGATGGGCGTCGGATTCGACCACGGCCCACTCGGCGACGGCGCCGTCGAGTAGTAGATCGCGCGACCACCGTAGATCTTGTCGGTGTAGAGGTAGTAGGTGCCGCCGAGGCGAGTCATGCTCGGCCCCTCCTGCACATTCGCCGCGCACGCCACGTCGCGATGCCACGGCCCGGTGAACGATCCCGAACGCCACACCTCGTTACAGGTGCCGTCGCGTTTGATCGTCAGGTACTTGGTGCCGCCGCGCTCGAAGAACGAGCCGTCGATCCGGTCCTTGGCGCCCGGATTGAGGGCGATGCGATTGGCCGGCCCGGCGTTGAAGACGATGTTCTTCCCAAGCGGAACGCCACGGCCGCGGCCGGCGGCGTTGACGTCGAGTTGGTTGACGCGCACCACATACGGCGTCATGCGGTCGGCGCCGACCTGGCCGCGGAAGTGCCCGAAGTATCCGGCGGTGAACACGATGTAGATGCTGCCGTCGGCGGCGCGGTACCAATCCGGTGCGACGATGTCGCGGCCGCCGGGCGCCGAGGTCAGCGGAATGCCGGCGTAGAGGCCGTTGTTGAACTGTCGCCCTTCGGGTCTCGCCCAGTTCTTGCCATCCCGCGACACCCCGATCATCGGCCAGAAGCGGCCGTCCTTGCGCGGCCAGTTCGACAGCATCCAGAAGTAGCCGTTGTGATAGATGATCGACGGGTCGCTCATCGGGTTCTGACCGCGACGGTACGGCGTCGACAGGTACGTGAACTTCTTGCCATCGGTGGAGTAATACATGGTGTCGGTCAGGTCGGCGTCACTGGAGAAGAAGGTGCCGACGAGGACGTCGCGGCTCGCGAACTGCGCGAAGGTCGGTGGTGCCGCGTGCGCGGGCGGCGCGATCTGTGTTGCGGCCGCGGCGAATGCCAGGGCCAGGACGGCCGCGACTCGACGCAGGGCGCGGGTCGCGAGTCGGCCGGTGATCCGGTCGGATGTCGGATCATTGTGTGTGCGAACAGAATTCGGCCAGAGTTGTACCATCGAACCGATAACCTTCCAGTGCCGGCGAACGGCCGGATTCTTCACGTATGGAAGGTGAAGCTAACACGGGCGCAAGGGGAATTGGCGGCCGCGGACGTGGGGGCGGGCGCAAGAATCGTCCGATCGGACCAACGGGTGCCGCACGAATGGGGGACACCAGAAGTGGGGGAGGAATCTTCCTCCCCCGGGTGCGCGATGTTCCCCCAGAAAGTTCTGCCGGAAACAGCAGAAAGTGGGGGAAGAGATCTCTTCCCCCACTTTCTCCTCGGGCGGCGGGGCGGGTGACGACGGCCCCCGGAAACGACGGAGGCCCGGTCACCACCAGGGTGACCGGGCCTCGATTGTCTTGCGGGACAGCCTTACTTGGCGACGGTGATGTCGTGGCTGTGCACGCCCGGACCCTCCGGGCTCACGGTGACGTCGCCGTTGCCGACCGAGCTGAGCGCACGCAGCGTCCAGGTGCCGGGGGCGGCGAAGAAACGGAAATCGCCGGTGGGGCTGGCGACGACCTCGGCGGTGAACTCGCCGGTCGAATCCAGCAACCGCACGAAGGCGCCGGCCACCGGGCTACCGGAGCCGTCGGTGACCTGTCCGGTCAGGACGGTCTCCTTCTCGACGTCGACGCCCGCGGGCAGCTTCTGTCCCTGCTTGGGTGCAGCACACATACTTACTTTCCTTCTCCCAGTTCAACCGGAACGCCGACCAGCGAACCGTATTCGGTCCAGCTGCCGTCGTAGTTCTTCACATTCTTATGGCCCAGCAGCTCCTGCAGCACGAACCAGGTGTGGCTGGAACGCTCGCCGATGCGGCAGTAGGCGATGGTCTCCTTCTCGCCGTCGAGGCCGGCCTCGGCATACAGCGCGGCGAGGTCCTCGTCGGAGCGGAAGGTGCCGTCCTCGTTGGCGGCCTTGCTCCACGGCACGTTGATGGCGCCGGGGATGTGGCCGGGACGCTGGCTCTGCTCCTGCGGGAGGTGGGCCGGCGCCAGGATCTTGCCGGAGAACTCGTCGGGGCTACGGACGTCGACCAGGTTCTTCACGTCGATGGCCTCGACGACCTCGTCGCGGAAGGCGCGGATGGTGTTGTCCGGGTCGGCGGCCTTGTACTCGGTGACCGGACGGCTCACGGCGTCGGTCGACAGCGGACGGCCGTCGAGTTCCCACTTCTTGCGGCCTCCGTCGAGCAGCTTCACGTCCTGGTGGCCGTAGAGCTTGAAGTACCAGTAGGCGTAGGCGGCGAACCAGTTGTTGTTGCCGCCGTAGAGCACGACGGTGTCGTCGCCCGCGATACCGCGCTCGGAGAGCAGCTTGGAGAACTGCTCGCGGTCGACGAAGTCACGACGGACCGGATCCTGCAGATCGGTCTTCCAGTCGATCTTGACCGCGCCCTCGATGTGGCCGCCGTCGTAGGCGCTGGTGTCCTCGTCGACCTCGACGAAGACGACCTTGTCGGTGTGCAGGTTCTGCTCAGCCCAATCGGCGCTGACCAGGACGTCGGAACGTGCCATGGATTTTCCTCCCGGATACATGGGTGTGGGATAGGGGAAATGAAGATGAAGGCGTCGGCGTCGGATTGCCGAAGACTTCGGCGGACGATGACGGTCACAACGCTCGATGCGCGTTGGTCGCCCAGAGCTCACAGAATGTGCGCCGTGCCGACCGTCATCGATAGGTGAGCGTGCCGGCGCGATGCGCCACGATCACCGTGTACAGCGACAGCAACAGTCGGCGACGCGACAGAAGTCGATCGCCCGGCGGCGGGTGAGCAAGAACTCACGGCGCTGTTGCATGCCCACGAGGGTACAACAGCGCCCCGGCCGCACCGCAATCGCGTCGGTGGTCTGCGGTCGCGGTGATCAGAACCGGTCGGGCCGCAGGTCACGGGGGCCGGACTCGGCGGTGAGCATGATGTCGCTGCCGGCGCTGTGCGCGCCGGTGGCGGGCAGATCCCACGGTATCGGCAGCGGCGGCAGGGTCCGGGTGAATCTGTCGAGCACGGCGTCACGCATCTGTTGTGCCCCATCGCCGGACAGTTCCGCGGACACCACGTGTTCCTCGGGGCCGGTGTAGAAGCCGGTGGCCTGCAGATGGAGTCTGCCGTCGACGACCGACAGGTCGACGGTGACGCTGACCCTGGTGTGCGCACCGGGGTACTCCGACGCCGACGGGGCCCGCGTCGGGTCGGGTACGCCGCCGGGCTCGGGTGCCGACGACGGCGGCAGCGCGACCGTGCCGGTGAGCACGACGCCCGTGCTGCGTTCCAGATTCCCGAACTGCGGACCGCCCCCGCCGACGCGGTCGGGGGTCGCGGGGGTGTTGACGCTCAGGTCGAGGATGCCCAGCATCCGGCCCAGGTTCACCGAGTTCAGCAGCGAATACGCGGTCACCGACGACGTCCGCATCACCTCGGTCGGGCCGATGTCGAAGCCGTCGTCGACGGTGACCGGGCCGAGGGTGGCGCCGAGTTCGGCGAAACAGTCCGGTGCCTGCGGATACGTGCACCCGGACACGGGTACTCCGCGTGCGGTGATGACGATGCCGGTGAACTCGCCGTCGGTGGCGTGGCGTAGGAACGGGAACCCGCCGAGGGTGACCTCGGGGCGGTACTCGATGCCCGGTGCGGTGGCCAGCGACGTCGACAGCCGATGCTCGGCGCGGCTCGCGGCCACGGTGTCGGTGACGAAGGCGCCGACGACGATCACCAGCGCCACGATGACGGCGACGATCACGGTGCGCCGCAGCCGACGAGCCGGCGTCCCGGCGGGCGAATCGTCCGAGTTCACGGCGTCCGCGTCGGCCTTGTTAACAGCAGAGCGCGACATTGCGGCTATTCTGTCACCTGTCGCGCACATGTTGGTAAGGCGGAGTAAACATGCCGAGCCGTCGGCGCGACCGATCGTTCGCCTCAGTGTCGAGGTGGCCGAACGGGGGAGAATGCCCCCGGGGTCACTCGCCGCGGGGACGAGAGGTGCTTCGGGCGCGACTGAGGAAGATCGGAGTATTGCGTGGATCTCCTACTGTTGACCGCCGATCCCAATCCGGAGTCGGTTCTGCCGTCGTTGGCGCTGCTCGCGCACACGGTACGGGTTGCTCCGACAGAGGTGTCGTCGTTGATGGAGGCGAGCAACGCCGACGTTGCCATCGTGGATGCCAGGACGGATCTGGCCGCGGCCCGGGGCCTGTGCCGGCTGCTGGGCAGCACCGGTTCGGCGGTGCCGGTGGCGGCCGTGCTGACCGAGGGTGGGCTGGTGGCGGTGAATGCCGACTGGGGGCTCGACGAGTTCCTGTTGCCGGCAACCGGACCGGCCGAACTCGACGCGCGACTGCGATTGCTGGTCATGCGCACCCGCGGGGTGACCGCCGAAGAGGCGTCGGGCAAGGTGACGCTGGGTGAGCTGGTGATCGATGAGGGCACCTACACCGCGCGGCTGCGTGGGCGGCCACTGGA
Organism: Gordonia sp. VNK1; assembly: GCF_040049135.1. Taxonomy (NCBI): domain Bacteria; kingdom Bacillati; phylum Actinomycetota; class Actinomycetes; order Mycobacteriales; family Gordoniaceae; genus Gordonia; species Gordonia sp. VNK1. Next base: position 175,656 of record NZ_JBDZDJ010000007.1, read on the forward strand.
TCTGACCTACAAGGAATTCGAACTCCTGAAGTACCTCGCGCAGAACGCGGGCCGGGTCTTCACCCGGGCGCAACTGTTGCAGGAGGTGTGGGGTTATGACTTCTTCGGCGGCACCCGCACCGTCGACGTCCACGTGCGGCGGCTTCGGGCCAAGCTCGGCAGCGACCACGAATCGCTCATCGGTACCGTCCGCAACGTCGGCTACAAGGCGGTGCGGCCCAGCCGTGGACGCGCCGGCGGCCCGGACACCACGGTCGACGACCTCGACGACGACCTCGGTCCGGACCTGCTCGAGGACGAACCCGTTGAACCCGCAGACGAGGAAATCAGTGCCACGGGAGGCTGACCACCAGTGACATCACCGTTCGGCGATACGACGATTCCGGATGAGCCGACCGTCAGCGAGGTGGTGTCCCCGCAGGTCGCGGCGCATGCGCGTCGTCTGGTGGCCGCCGCAGCGGAGGTCGACGGGGTGGCGCCGCTGTCCGAACAGGCTGTGCACGCGATCGACGGCACCCCCGGCGTGCGCCACGTCGTGTCGGCGGCCGGGTACGCGAACATCACGCCCGGACGCGACGACGAGCCCGCGATGATCGAGGCGGTCATCGATCCGGAGCTCCGGCGTCGGGGACACGGTCGGGCGCTACTCGAGGTGGCGTTCGCCGCGGCACGCGAACTCGATGCCGACGGAGCACCCCGGGCGTGGGCCCACGGCGATCTTCCCGGCGCGCAGGCGCTGGCCGAGGCCATGGGTCTTTCCCGACGCCGTGAGCTGCTGCAACTGTTGCGTACCGGCGGCGCCGGGTACGGAGTGAGCGGGCCGGATGTCTCGGGCGCCTCGAGACTTGATCCGCTCGTCGTGCCTGCCGATATCGAGCTGCGCACCTACGCCGGGCCGGCCGACGACCCGGAGATCCTGCGGGTCAACAACGCCGCCTTCGCCTGGCATCCGGAACAGGGCGGCTGGGCGCCCGAACAGATCACCGAGCGGGTGCAGGCCGACTGGTTCGACCCGGCCGGCCTGTTCCTGGCGTTCGACACCGCCGCTCCCGACACCCTTCTGGGATTTCACTGGACCAAGACGCAGAGCCCGACACTCGGCGAGGTGTACATCGTCGGTGTCGATCCGGCCGCGCAGGGTCGTGGGCTGGGCCGGTTGCTGACGCTGGCCGGACTGCACTACTTCGCCGACCGGGGCATCGACGACGTGATGCTCTACGTCGAGGGCGACAACACCGCGGCCCTGCACACCTATGAGCGGTTGGGATTCGCGCGGCACGCCATCGACGTCGCCTATGGCTGAACCGGTCGTGGGTGTCGATGGTGCGCCGCCGGGTCGGCGGACTCCGGGACCGCGGGGCCGGCGGTTGCTGCGGGCTGCGGCCACCGTCGTGGGGGTGTCGGCGGTATTCGCCTGCGCGGCAGGGGTGTTCGCGCACTACTCCGGATTCGTCAGTTCGACGGCGAGCCGCGTCGCCGCCTTCACTCCCGTGTTGGTGATCGTCGGCGTCGTCGGATTCGTCGTACTGCTGCTCGCGCGGCGGTGGATCGTCGCGGGCATTGCGGCTCTCGTGGTGGTGGCCGGCGTGGTGACGCAGGCGCCGCTCTATGTGGGAGCGTCGTCCGCGGCGGACTCCGATCTGGTTGTCATGCAGGCGAATATCTACCTCGGTCAGGCCGACATCGTGTCGCTGGCCTCGACGGTACGGGCCGAGGACGTCGACCTCCTGACCATCGTCGAACTCACCGAGGGTGCGTTGAATCGCATCGAAGTGTCGGATCTCGCTGTGGCGCTGCCGTATTCGTTCACCCATGCGTTGCCCGACGGCCGGGGTGTCGGGATCTTCTCGAAGTATCCACTCGTCGACGGGCGCGTACTCGACGGTTTCCGCCTCGGGAATGTGCGCGCGGAAACCGACCTTCCCGGCCACGGCCGCACTGCGGTGTACGCGCTGCATCCGCTGCCGCCCTGGCCGGAGGCCGCGTGGCGATGGGATCTCGAGATGAGTCGACTATCCGACATCCTTGCGGCCGAGGCACTTCCGACGATCGTCGGTGCTGACATGAACTCCACCTGGGATCATCGGCCGTTCCGTAGGATGCTCGCCGGATACGGACCCGACACGTCGCCGGATCTGCTCGACGCCGCCGAGGTGGTGGGTGCCGGTTTTGTGCCGACCTACCCGGCGGACAAGGCGATTCCGCCGCTACTGACCATCGATCACGTGCTGACGCGCGGCGGTCTGCAACCCACGTCCATGCACACGGTGACCTTGGTGGGCTCCGATCACCGCGGTGTGGTGGCGACGGTGCGGTAGGGCTCGATCGGCGGGTTGCGCAGGTTCGCAGCGTTTTTCGTTGATCGAGGTGGGCTTTTCGTTGGTCGAGCCGAAGCGCCGGTGAGGTTACTTTGTTGGTCGAGCCGACCGGAGCGTTAGCCGCCGCGTTGAGCTCCGTCGAAACGGAGGTCGTGTCGAGGCCTGGTGGGGTGGGGCTGGGAGGTGTTGGGCTGGTTGGGTTGTCGGGTTGCGGTGGTCTCGAGGCTCGTCGCCCTGGGGGCTCCTCGCGCTTCGACCGGCGAATGGGTGGCTCGGCCGGCAGGCGGGGACGCTCAGGCCACCGCGGTGGTCGCCGGGTTTCTCAACAGCGGGAGCAGGAGGTCGGCGGCGATCTCGGCCTCGGCGGCCAGCGGCCAGCCGGACAGAATCCAGATGTCGATCCCTGCTTGTTCGGCGAGTGAATTCATGGTGGCCGCGACGTTCCCGGCGCTGCCGACGAAGTAGGTTCCGGTGCCCTTGCCCGCGATGTCGAATGGTGGTTCGGCGGCGGTCCAGGTGGTCAGACCGGCAGCCATATTCGGTGCGTACTCCAGGAGCTCTCGGCCGGGGATGCGTCCGGCGCGCAGGGCGTCAATGCGGCCCTGCACCTGTGGGTCGTCGCTGGAGATCTCGCCGAGCCCGGGGAAGCCGAAGCTGCGCAGGTTGCGGTCGGCGGTGGCCAGGACGGTTTCGGGTCGGGTCCTGCTCAACTGGGATTCGAACCGTTCCCACGCCTCGTCGTCGGTCTCCCGGACGATGACGCTGGCGAGCACGCCGAACCGCAGCGTGCGGCCACGCTCGGATGCGGCGGCCCGGACCCGGTCGAACAGTCCCGTCAACTCCGACGGGGGAGCCATGAACGACAGGTAGACGTCGAGCACCTCCGCGGCGTGCCAGATGCCCTCCGGGGAGGCGCCCGTGCCCCACACCTCGATGCCGCCGGGCTGACGTGGACCCGGGATGGCCGGTTTGTACCGCGGGCCGTAGGAGAAGAACTCGCCGTCGTAGGCCTCGGTCTCGTCGGCGTAGAGCCGTTTGACCTGCCGCCAGTACTCCGCCGACAGCCGATACCGCTCCGCCTTCGACTCGCGGCGTCCGTACCGCGCGAGCACCGGGTCGGCGCCGTTGACCTGGTTGAAGATCCGTCGCCCGCCGGAGTACTGGTCGAAGACCTGGGCCTCCTCGGCGAGTTGCGCCGGTGGCTTGACACCCGGGTACACCGGGATGAGGAATCGCAGGTTGTCGGTGCCGGGCACCAGCGCGATCGGTTCGCGGGCGGTGGTGAGGGCGCCGGAGAAGCCCAGGCGGTCCAGGGTCTGGGCCTGATGGCGGATCACCTCGAGGGTCGGCTCGACGCGCAGCGCCGGTTCCCACGGCACGTCGCCGTCGGTCGGATTGATGTACCAGAAGACCTCAGGAGCCATGGTTAGTGAGGGTAGCCTACCCTGTTGGAGTGGATCATTTGCGCCCCGAAACAACGCGCGCGGTCTTCTCGTTGCCCGCGTATCTCGACCGGATCGGAATCGACGCACCCGCCTCGCGCGGTGCCGAACTGGTCGCGCAGGTGGCCGCCGCACAACACGCACGAATCCCCTTCGAGAATCTCGACATCCACCGCGGTATTCCCGTCGAGTCCGAGGAATCGGCGATCGTGGCACGACTCGTCGACGGCCGGCGCGGCGGGATCTGCTACGAGCTGAACGGGCTGCTGGCCATGGCCTTGCGGGCGCTGGGCCTCGAGGCGCAGGTGATCGGCGCACGCGTGGACGCCGGTGGGCAACCGGGTCCGCCCCTGGGCCATATGGCCGTCATCGTCGCCGTCGACGGCCTCACCCTGCTGGTCGATGTGGGCTTCGGCGGCGAGCGTGTCTGCCGCCCCGTCGATCTCACATCCGCGCACGACCGCCGCGTCGACGTCGGCTCCGCTGCCTATGTACTCGAATCCCACCCTCGTCCCCTCGTCGATTTCGAGGCGATGGCGTGGTGGCACAGTACCTCTCCACGGTCGCGGTTCACCCGCTCGGTGATCTGCACACTGCCCGACGGCGACGGCCGTCGGACACTCACCGACGCCGACGTGCCCGGGCGCTTTCGGCTGATCGTCACCGACGGTGAGCTCCGCAGTGAGTCGATCCTCGATCCGGTCGCGGCGCGGCAGGCGTGTCTCCGCGACTTCGGCGTCGATCTGGCCGAGATGCCGCTGGGCGTGGCGGACTTCGCTACTCGGCCCGCCACGGCGTAGGGAACGGCAGGCCCAGGTAGACCTCACCGAGGCCGTGCTGTTCGGCGTCGGACTCGGCCCATCGCTGCAGTCGTGCCCGACGCAACTCCCAGTCGAAGGGGTCGTCGGTGAAGCGGTGCAGAATCGAGGTCAGGGTCCAGGAGAAGTTCTGTGCCTGCCAGATTCGCGGCAGGGCGGTGTCGGTGTAGGCCTCCAGCCCGGACCGATCGCCGGTGCGGTAGAACAGTCCGAGGGCGTGGGAGAGAACGCACGCATCCGACACCGCGAGATTGAGTCCCTTCGCCCCGGTCGGCGGCACGATGTGGGCGGCGTCGCCGAGCAGGAACAGCGACCCGGTCTGCATGCGTTCGGTGACGACGCTACGCAGCGGCGCCAGGCTGCGATCGAAGATCTCGCCGGTCTCGAGTTCCGGATGATCGTCGGAAGCGCTGCGCCGCTTCAACTCCGACCAGATGCGGTCGTCGGGCCAGTCGGCGAGGTCGGTGTCGGCCGGTACCTGGAGGTACTGCCGCGTGATGTGTGTGCCGCGCATGCTGTGCACCGACAGTCCGTCGGGATGCGCACAGTACATGCCCTCCTCGGTCACCGGCGTGGTGCGGGCCAGGATGCCGAGCCAGGCGAACGGATACACCCGTTCGAGGGTGCGAACGGTTGCCGGAAGGTAGCTGCGGGTGACGCCGTGGAAGCCGTCGCAGCCGGCGACGATGTCGGCGACGAGGCGTTGCGGTTCGCCGTCGACGACATAGGTGATCTCGCTTGTCGCCGAATCGATTCCGTCGACCTCGACGTCCTGCGCCTCGAAGACCAGCGGTAGTCCCGCAGCCTTGCGGGCGTCGATGAGGTCGGCCACGATCTCGGCCTGCCCGTAGACGTAGGCATGTCGGCCGTCGAAGCGGTGGAAGTCGAGACGATGGGTGGTGCGGTCGAAACGCAGATAGAATCCGTTGTGCACCAGCGCCTCCCGATGCAGCCGATCGGCCACACCGAGTTCGGTGAGGATGTCGACGGTGGTGTTCTCGATGACGCCGGCCCGGACGCGGGCGCGAACGTACTCCTCGGAACGAGCCTCGAGAACCACGGCGTCGATGCCCTGGAGGGCGAGCATCTGACCGAGTGCGAGCCCCGCGGGTCCGGCGCCGATGATGGCCACCTGGCAGCGTTGAGATGGTGCGGACATGGCGTGGAAACCTCCTGGCGTGGCACGCGGTCGGCGTGAGTTTTGGGCGAAAAGTGTTGAGATGACGCGGTGCTCAGGTCATCGACGCCAGCTCGAGCATGCGCAGGGGAAGAAGGTTCATCGCCGTGTCGACAGCGTCGCCGGGCACGACCGCGTCGAAATATGCTGTCGCGACCGACATCCCACCACCCACCATGGCGGTGGTCACGGTGATTCCATACGGCGTCGGTGGATCGGCGACCGCGAGCACCTGCGCGCGCTCGTCGTCGAGCCACCGCCACCGATCCTCCGAGCCGGGGATGTGACCGACGCTCGAGTGCAGCAGGTGCACCGACGACGGGGATGTCGGGGCTGCGGGACGGTGGCTCGGAAACATCGCCGCGAGCCGCGTCTTCGCCTCGGTGGCAACGAGATTGGCCACCGGACGACCGATCCGGGCGGCCTCGGTGAGCTCGTGATGCAGCCGAGTCGGATCGGTGCCGGGGGCAACCTCGAAGGCGAGCCCCGCGGAGAAGTTCGCCAGGGTCGACCGGTCCTCCGGCAGGTAGGCGCGGGCGTCGAACGGTGCGGTGACGACGGGATCGAGTGCCACCCCGGCGGTGTCGAGGACGTCGACGAGGGCGGCGGTGGTCAGCGCATACAGGGTGACCCCCGGGCGGTGCTCGTCCCGTGCGGACCGCACCGCGGCGACGGTGTCCGACGGGATGCGCAGGGCGTGGGCGCGGGGGCGTCGCGACACGGAAACATCCGGCTGCACAACAGTTCTCGTCGATGACGAGAGCGGTCTGGGCGGTGTGCGATCGGGTCGGCGGGTCAGCCGGGCGAGCGCGACGAGACGTCTCGGATCGGCGGCGATCCGCGCCGAGGCCACGGCGAGGGGAGGGAGCCGGTGGCGATAGCGATGCCACAGTCGATCGTCGGTGGGATCGGCAACGCCCAGAGCGACATCGACGACGGTGTGCATGAGTCGGGCATCGCCCAGCCCGTGATCGAAGTCGATGGCCACGTGATCGCCGCCGATCGCGACCCGCAACGGTTCGTCACCGCGGGTGCGCACCTCGTCGAGCAGGCGCAACGGATCGTCGCCGGGATCGACCGCGGTACGCACGACGTGACCCTCGGCCGCGGGGTCCAAGGGCCACCTGCTCGACTCCGGAGAAGGTCGCAGGCCGATCCGGGACCACGCGCCGCGGGCGGCCAGCGCCGCGAGACGATCGGCCGCGTCGGGCACCGCGGGCGTCGCCACCGGACCGAACACCAGGGCCGATCGGCGACGGCTGTGGTGCCGGTCGATCGGCGACGCGCGGATGGCCGCGCGGTCGGTGTCGGAACGTGGTCTGCCCATGAGAATCAGAAGGACTTTACCAAGGCTTACCTAAGTGAAGCTCGACGGCTGCCCGCTACCCGTCTCGCCGTGACGGCGACAACAGTCCCGATGGCCATCTACCCGGATCCGCGTGTCGGGGATGTCCAATTCATCTTCCGTTCACCTTCGGTGCGCGGGCCGTCCATCGGCGGACCCTAGGGTTGTCCCGACCGGGCGCCCCGCGGGGGGTTGTCGTGTTCTGATGCTGGAGGAACCTGAAAGTGAAATTGAGTCGTACGGGTGCAGTCGTCGCCGCGATGGCGGCCAGCTCCGCCCTCGTCCTCGGTGCGTGTAGCAGCAATGCCGACAAGGACGACACGAGCGCCGCGCCGGCCTCGGCCGTGGCCGACATCCAGTGCCAGGGCAAGCAGTCGCTGAAGGCCAGCGGCTCCACCGCCCAGGCCAACGCCATGAAGATCTTCTCCACCTCGTTCGCCAAGACGTGCCCGGGGTACGAACTCTCCTACGGTGGCGGCGGCTCCGGCCAGGGCGTCTCCGACTTCAACCAGGGCCTCACCGACTTCGGTGGCTCCGACTCCCCGCTGAAGGGTGACGAGATCTCGGCCGCGGCCCAGCGCTGCAGCTCCGAGGCCTGGCAGCTGCCGCTGGTGTTCGGCCCAATCGCGGTCGCCTACAACGTCGAGGGTGTCGACAACCTGGCGCTGTCGGGTGCGACCCTGTCGAAGATCTTCAGTGGTGAGGCCAAGACCTGGAACGATCCGGCGATCGCCGCCGACAACCCCGGCGTCACCCTCCCGTCGACCCCGATCAACGTGATCTACCGCGCCGACTCCTCGGGCACCACCGACAACTTCCAGAAGTACCTGACCGCGGCCGGCGGCTGGACCAAGGGCACCGGCAAGACCTTCAACGGCGGTGTCGGTGAGGGCAAGCAGGGCAACCCGGGCGTGGGTTCGGCCGTGAAGCCGACCCCCGGTTCGATCGCCTACGTCGAGTGGGCCTACGCCCAGTCGAATCAGCTGTCGATGGCCAAGATCATCACCGATCAGGATCCCACCGGTGTGGCCCTGACCGCGGAGGCCGGTGGCAAGACCATCGAGTCGGCGACCCTGGCCAACGGTCCGGACAACCACAACATGGTGATCGACACCTCGTCCTTCTACAAGCCCACTCAGGCCGGTGCTTACCCGATCGTTCTGGCAACATATTCGATCGTGTGCTCCAAGTACTCTGACGCCTCCGTCGGTCAGGGTGTGAAGACCTTCCTGTCGGTGGCCGCCGCGCCGCAGAACCAGGGACAGGAACTGGTCAACGCCGGCTACATCCCGCTGCCGACCGAGTTCCAGCAGAAGCTGCAGGCATCGATCAACGCGATCCAGTAGCAAGTACCAACCACCACGATGCGAGATAAGAGTTATGTCTGTGGATGACACCACCGGACTGGGCCGGACTTCGGCGGGCAAACCGTCGGAGTCCGGCTCCACGCCGGACGAGCCCAACCAGTTACCGCCCGAGCAAAAGCAGGAACTGCAGGAACAGCTCCACCCCGGCCTGAAAAGCCACCGGGGCGCGGTCGGCGACCGCGTCTTCTCCTACCTCGCTCGTGGGACCGGTTTCTTCGTGATCGTGCTGATCGCGGGGATCGGCATCACGCTCGTCGTCGACGCGATCCCGTCGATCGCGGCGAACACCACGACCTTCCTGTTCTCCTCGGAATGGAATGTCGCCCAGAGCAACTTCGACGAGGGCACCGTCAGATTCGGTGTGTGGGAACTGTTCCGCGCCACCGTGCTGACGTCGTTCTTCGCGCTCGTCATCGCCACCCCGATCGCGATCGGCATCGCGGTCTTCCTCGTCGAGTACGCGCCCCGCCGGATCTCCCGTCCGCTCGGTGCGGTCATCGACCTGCTGGCCGCGGTGCCCTCGATCATCTTCGGTCTCTGGGGTATCTACATCCTGGCGCCGTTCATCGCACCGTTCGCCGAATGGCTGAACAGCAGTCTCGGCTGGTTCTTCCTGTTCGGGACCGGTAGCACGTCGATCGCCGGTGGCGGCACCATCTTCACCGCCGGCATCGTGCTGGCGATCATGATGCTGCCGATCATTGCCTCCATCACCCGAGAGGTGTTGCGGCAGACGCCGAGTGGCCAGAAGGAAGCGGCCATGGCGCTCGGCGCCACCAAGTGGGAGGTCATCCGGATGACCTCGTTCCCGTACGGCCGATCCGGCATGATCGCCGCCGCGATGCTGGCCCTCGGGCGTGCGCTCGGCGAGACGATCGCGGTGATGATCATCTTGAGCGCGGCCGTCGGACGCCTCAAGTGGTCGCTGTTCGAGGGTGGCGACACCTTCGCCTCGAAGATCGCCCGCGACGTCGGCGAATTCGTCGGCAGTCGCGACACTCAGAGCGCCTACATCGCCGCCGGCCTGGTGCTCTTCGTTCTCACGTTCGTGGTCAACGCGGTCGCCCGTGCGGTCGCCGGCGGAAAGGTGAACGGATGACCATCACAGCCGACGAAGCGGCCTCCGGTGGCGGTCCCGTCAAACAGGCCCCCAGCGCATTCCGCGAGGTCTCGCTGAGCCGCAAGGCCAAGAACAATGCGGCCAAGATCGCCTTCATCGCCTGCTTCGCGCTCGGGGTGATCCCGCTGGTGTGGTTGCTGTGGACCGTCATCTCGCAGGGCGCACAGGCGATCACCGATCCCAACTGGTGGTTCGGCGATGCCTACGGCATCGACACCACCACCCAGTACGGCGCAGGTGTGGCACCGGCGATCGTGGGGTCGATCATCCAGGCGTTGATCGCGGCCATCATCTCGGTGCCCATCGCCGTCCTCACGGCCATCATGCTGGTCGAGTACCCGACGTCGAAGCTCGTCAAGCCGGTCAGTTTCATGGTCGACATCCTCGCCGGAGTGCCGTCGATCGTCGCGACGCTGTTCATCTTCACGGTGTTCGTCATCGGACTGTCGATGGGGCAGAGCGCCTTCATGGTGAGCCTGGCACTGATCCTGCTGATGATCCCGATCGTGGTGCGCTCCACCGAGGAGATGCTCAAACTCGTCCCCGACGAATTGCGTGAGGCGTCCTACGCCCTGGGTATCCCCAAGTGGAAAACCATTGTGCGCGTGGTTATTCCGACGGCGCTGTCGGGGATGCTCTCGGGTATCTTCCTCGCGATCGCCCGCATCATGGGTGAGACCGCCCCGGTGCTCATCCTCGCCGGGCCGGCCAGCTCGCTGGTGAAGACCAATCCCTTTGAGGGCGGCATGAATTCGCTGCCGCTGTTCATCAAGGACGTGTGGTCGGCGAGCCAGCCGGCGTCGTCGTTCTACTACTGGGGCGCGGCACTGACGCTGATCATCATCATCGCCGTTCTCAACGTCATCGCCGCGTTGCTGGCGAAGTACCTGGCGCCCAAGACCAAATAGACCCGCGGTGCGCGCCGCCCGGCGCGCACCCACCGGGTCTCATCCACCAGTTCATCCAGACTTCCCAAAGGTAGTGCCATGGCCAAGCGCCTCGACATCAAAGATCTGAACATCTACTACGGCAAGTTCCACGCCGTGAAGGACGTGACGCTGTCGGTGCCGCCGCGCAGCATCACCGCATTCATCGGACCGTCCGGTTGCGGCAAGTCCACCGTGCTGCGCACCCTCAACCGCATGCACGAGGAGATTCCCGGCGCCTACGCGGTCGGCAGCGTGCTCCTCGACGGCGAGGACATCTACGCCAAAGAGGTCAATCCGACCGCGGTGCGCACCACCATCGGCATGGTGTTCCAGCGTCCGAATCCGTTCCCCACGATGTCGATTCGCGACAACGTGGTGGCCGGCCTGAAACTGCAGGGCATCCGCAACAAGTCCGAACTGGCCGAGGTGTGCGAACGCAGCCTCAAGGGTGCGAATCTGTGGGATGAGGTCAAGGATCGTCTCGACAAGCCCGGTGGCGGCCTGTCCGGTGGTCAGCAGCAGCGTCTGTGCATCGCCCGCGCCATCGCGGTGTCGCCGGACGTGTTGCTGATGGACGAGCCGTGCTCGGCGCTCGACCCGATCTCGACGCTGGCCATCGAGGACCTGATGGGTGAGCTCAAGAAGGACTACACCATCGTCATCGTCACCCACAACATGCAACAGGCCGCCCGCGTGAGTGACCAGACCGCGTTCTTCAACCTCGACGGCGTCGGCAAGCCCGGTCAGCTCGTGGAGATCAACGACACCGAGACGATGTTCTCCAACCCCACCAAGCGGGAGACCGAGGACTACATCTCGGGCCGTTTCGGATAGGCCGGACCGCCCACCTTCGGCGGCCCTACGACACAGAAATCCCCGATCGCCCACGGCGGTCGGGGATTCCTCACATGTTGAGGTAGAGGATCACCAGCAGTGCGAGCAGCGACGCGATCACGCCCCCGTAGATGACGAGCTGTCGGGCACCGAGGTGATGGTGTCGGGAGTCATCGTCGTCGGACACGGCATTGAAGTCCGGTTCGGCGGGGTAGCGCAGGCCCATGGGCTGTTACCCTAACCGCTCGCCGATGTGCGTCGCACATTCTGAGACGATGTACCACACGCGGCATATGAGTGGTCGGGGTCACAATGTCTGGGTCACGGTGGGCGCAGACGGTGGGGCGCAGACGGTAGGGGGCACAGACGGCGATCGGCGCCGACGCACGAGACGTCGACGCCGATCACCGGCCGGAAGGAACCGCGCGGAGATTCAGACCTCAAGGTCCTCGAGGGTCTTGCCGGTCGCCTGGAAGACCACCCGCCGGCCGATGAGGACGGCGTGGTCGGCGAAACGCTCGTAGTAACGCCCCAGCAGGGTGATGTCGACGGCGGCGGCGACGCCGTGATTCCATTCGCGATCCATCATCACCGTGAAGAGGTGACGGTGCAGATCGTCCATCGAATCGTCGTCCTCTTCGAGGCGCGCGGCGGCCTGCGGATCGAGGGTTTCCAGCGCCTCACGGGCGTTGTGCGCGAGGATCACCGCCAGGCGACCCATCTCGGCGAAGTACCCGGCGACCTCCTCGGGGAGGGCCTTGGCGGGATGGCGACGCCGGGCCACCTTGGCGACGTGCAGCGCCAGGGCGCACATGCGGTCGGCGTCGGAGACGATCTGCAGGGCGCTGACGATACCGCGCAGATCACCCGCGACCGGATTCTGCAGCGCCAGCAATGCGAAGGCCTGCTCCTCGGCCTGCGCGGTGAGCTCACTCATCCGCTCGTCTTCACTGATGACATCCTCGGCGATCGCGAGATCGGCCTGGAGAAGGGACTGGGTGGCACGTTCCATCGCCGAGCCGGCGAGGTCGCACATCTCACCCAGAATGGCGTTCAGAACGCGCAGTTGTTCCTGGTAGGCGGTACGCATGTATCAAGGCTACTGGGTACGGGGTGCCGAGGCCCTCTTCTGGGCGGTGAACTCCCAGTGAACGCCTCAGGAGCACGTGGTGTCGCCGGCGTTGGTGATCGCCAGATCGTTGGGCAGGTCGCCGGTATTGGCGGCCGGCGGCAACGATGACACCGACAGCGTGGTGCCCACCGACGGCGCGGTGCCGACCGTACCGTCGAACTCCGATCCCAGGATCACCTCGACACCGGAGCGGACGGTGCGATCGAGTTGGATCGAGGCACCCGGGAACATCTCGGCCAGGGTCGCCGCGGAGTCCTGGGAACCGGTGCCGTAGCGGATCACCGTGTCGGTGCGGTTCTCCGACGCGTCGGCCACGCCCTGCACGTTGAATCCCTGCCCGTAGAGCTGATCGGAGACCTCGCTGGCGATCCCGTCGCGTCCGGTGCCGTTGAGCACCCGGACCTCGACGTTGCCCGGGTTCTGGGCGGTCGCCGACACATTCGTGGGTGCGGCCGTGGTGGTCGTCGTCGACGTCGACGAGCTCGAGCTGGACGTCCGTTCGGCCTGCTCGCCGGGCAGTGGTCGGTCATCGATGATCGCGTTGAAGATCGCGTCGATGGCCTCGGTGTTGGGTAGCTCGTTGTTGCTGCCGTCGGTGGCGGTGCCGGTCGTCGGGATCGTGATGAATGAGACCCGTCCGGCCTCGATGCCCTGCATCGACTCGGCGAGCTTCAGCAACGACTCGGTGTTGACGTTGTCGACGTAGCTGTAGTCGATGAACGTGTTGACGATCGAGTTGAGTTTGCTCGGATTGGTCAGCACATTGCCCGACAGTGTCGATCGCAGCAGCGACGACATGAACAGCTGCTGGCGTTTGATGCGGCCGTAGTCACCGTTGCCCTCGGTGGACACGGTTCGTGCCCGCACGTAGTTCAGTGCGCGTCGGCCGGTCAGTTTCTGCTTGCCGGGCTTGCGCAGGATCTGACCGAGTTCGTAGTCGTAGAGCGGCTGCGTGGAGCACACCTCGACACCGCCGACGGCGTTGACGACCTTCTCGAAGCCGTAGAAGTCCATCGCGATGAAGTGGTTGATGTTCAGACCGCTCATCTGGGTGATCACACGCACCAGGCATTGCGGCCCGCCGAGGGCGTAGACGCTGTTCAGCTTGACCTCGGTCTGTGCGGGCAACGGATCGCCGTAGGTGCCGTTGTCGTTGTCCCACTGCTGGCATTCGGGCTGATCGACCTGCAGGTCACGCGGGAACGAGACGGCCACGACGCGGCTGCGGTCGGCCGGGATGTTCACCAGGATCACGGTGTCCGAGCGGGCGCCCTCGGCGTCGGCGGTGGTGCCGGCGCCGACGTCGCCGTTCTGGCCGCTGCGGGTGTCGGTGCCGACGATCAGGTAGTTCTCGTCGCCGTACTGGGCGTTCTTGTCGCGGATGTTGCCGTCGTTCGGGTCGACGGCGATGATGTTGCGCCAGTTACCGTTCCACGACTTCAGATAGCCCCACACGAATCCGGTGCCGACCAGCGCCATGATGCAGGCGACCGAGACCAGGATGCGCCCGGTCATGGTGGCGTTGCGGCTCAGCGATTGTTTGCGGGTCCGTCCGGCGAGTCGACGCGGTCGGGACCGGGCGACCTTGGTCAGGTCCGGGGTGCGCTCCATCGGTGCAGCGGCGACCGTCTCGGGTGACGCGGTGTGCGGAGCCGGGGCGACGGGCGTGAAGGCGTCGTCGTCGGTGGGGGCTGCGGACGCGGCGACGGCCTCGGTTGGCGTGTTGTCGGCGGGGGCGTCCTGGTTTCCTGCGGAGGATTCGCCGGCGGCGGTCTCCTCGGGCGCGACGGGGCCACCGACCGGTTGTCCGCCCTGGGCGCGGGACTCCTCGATGGCCCGGCGCGTCGTCGCACGATCGGACAGGTCGGGGCCCGGGCCGTCGGCACTGACCGGCGGGATCTTCTGCGTGACGTCATTGCCCTCGACGCGCGGTATCGGCGGCAGCGCCGTGGTGGGGGCGTCAGGTCGGGGTGGCTCGGGCCGGGTCGGCTCGGGGCGGTGTTGCTCGGGGCGGGGCGGGGCCGGCTGATGATTGCTGCGGGCGGGACGGAAGCGTGAGCGGGCGGTCGGGATGGCCTGCGTCGGCGATTCGTCGGCGGGACCACCCTGGTGGGCGCGATTGCCGTCGGGATGCTCGCCGGCGGCGTTCATCTGTTCCATCAGCTCGCGCACGGTGATGCGGTTGCGGCCGCGGACGAAGCGGTCGGCGGAGCGTGGTTCGCGCAGGCGGTCGGATTCGGGGGTCTCGCCGGCCGGTGGTGCGGAGAACATCGAACCGAGGTCGTCGCCGGAGCCGCCGCGGTTCTCGCGACGGCGTCGCCCGCCGGCGGTTTCGCGCCCGGCGGTGGGCTCGTCGTCGCCCGATGCGCCGCCCCTGTTACGCGTCCAACGACTCAACTGACAGATCCTCATCCCCCGCTACTTGGTGAACCACGGCGTCGGGGGTTGACGCCTGCGGCACGTACCTCTGGTGGAACCTGCCGCGGCAGGGCCTTGCGACATCGTACTTGGTCGAGGCTGAGAGGCATCCTCAGCTCACGGCTCGTGTGATGTGGGGTGCCCTTCTCCGGCGTTGACAGCGCTCTCGCCATCACTGACGGCGCTTTCCGAGTCACCGACGGCGCTCTCGCTATCACTGACGGCGCTTTGCGTGCCGTCGACAGCGCTCTCTCGGGAGTTGAGAGCGCTCTTTCTGTCACCGACAGCGCTTTGTTCGACGCCGACTCGTTCAGATGTAGGGCACATGAGCGCGGTGAACGACGTGCAGAGCGCTGTCAGTGATGAGGAAAGCGCTGTGAACGACGTGGCAAGCGCTGTCAACGCAGGGAAGAGCGCTGTCAACGCGGGACAGGGCGCTGTCAGTGATGAGGAGAGCGCTGTCAACGCGGCGGGGGAGCGACCGCTCAGCCGCCGGAGTGCATGACTTCGGCGCCCTCGGGGACGACGTCCTCGTACGGGTCGTCGAGCCATCCCTCGGGGAGGGCGACCTTCGCGGGTGATCCCTGCCGGCCGCGTGGGCCGTGGCCGTCCTCGGGGAAGGGGGCATCGGCCGGCAGTGACGCGACGAGTTCACGTAGCTCGTCGAGCGTGGTCACCAGTGAAAGGCGTTGCCGCAGATCCGAACCCGCGGGAAAGCCACGTAGGTACCAGGCCACGTGCTTGCGGATCTCGCGCATCCCCTTGTCCTCACCGTGATGATCGGCGAGGAGTTGGCCGTGGCGGACGATGATCGCGGCGACGTCGCCGAGTGTCGGTTGCGCCGGTGCCGGCAGACCGTTGAGTTCGGCGGCGAGTTCGGCGAACAGCCACGGCCGGCCCAGGCAGCCACGTCCGATGACGACGCCGTCGCAGCCGGTCTGGTTCATCATCGCCACCGCGTCGGCCGGTTCGAAGATGTCGCCGTTGCCGAGGACGGGAACCTCGGTCACGTGGTCCTTCAGCCGGGCGATCTCGCCCCAGTCGGCCTCACCGGAGTACCGCTGGGATGCGGTACGCGCATGCAGCGCAACGGCTTTCGCTCCCTCTGCGGCCGCGATACGCCCGGCGTCGAGGTGGGTGTGATGCTCGTCGTCGATACCGATGCGGAACTTGACGGTGACCGGGATATCGGTGCCCTCGACCGCGCGGACGGCGGCGGCGACGATTTTCTGGAACAGCACCCGCTTGAACGGGATGGCCGATCCGCCGCCTTTGCGGGTGACCTTGGGGACGGGACAGCCGAAGTTCATGTCGATGTGGTCGGCGAGACCCTGGTCGACGATCATCTTCGCGGCCTCGTAGGTGTAGCGCGGGTCGACCGTGTAGAGCTGCATCGACCGCGGGTTCTCGTCCGGGCCGAACGTGGTCATGTGCATCGTGACCGGGTGCCGTTCGACCAGGGCGCGGGCGGTGACCATCTCGCACACATAGAGTCCCGACACGGTCCCGGTGCGGGCCAGCTCGAGCTCGCGGCACAACGTCCGGAACGCCACGTTGGTGACGCCGGCCATCGGGGCCAGCACGACGGGGCTGGCGAGTTCGATGGACCCGATACGCAGCGGCGTCGCGCGGGTGGCAGACGACAGCGCACCGGCGCCCTCGGTGGAGATGGAGGGCGCCGGCGCGGTGATCGGGTGCGTGGTGGTGCTCAGGACGCCTGCCGTTCCCGCTTCTTGGCCTCACGGGCGAGTGCGCGGTCGCGCATCTCCTCGAAGCGGATGGTGTCCTTCTCGAGCTGCTCGAGGAAGGCGGCGAGCTCCTCACGGGTCTTCTCGCCCTCGGCGCTGAAGTCCTCGCGCTCGAAGACATTCCACTTGCGCAGCACCGGCTGCACGACCTCTTCGAGGTGCTGACGCAGGTCGTAGATGCCGTGCTTGGCCATCAGCACGCCGTGGCGACGGAAGTTGGGCATGCCGGCGCCGGGCATCTGGAAGTTGGTGACGATGTCGGTGACCGCGCGCAGCGTCTGATCCGGGGCGAGGTCCATACCCGCCCCGCAGATGTTGCGGTAGAAGATCATGTGCAGGTTCTCGTCGGCGGCGATGCGCTGCAGCATCCGATCGGCGATCGGGTCGTTGCAGGCCTTGCCGGTGTTGCGATGGCTCACGCGGGTCGCGAGTTCCTGGAAGGTCACGTAGGCGACCGAGTGCAGAATGCCCAGTTCGTCGGCGTGCTCCTCCAACTCGTCCACGCGCCCGGCGGTCGCCAGCATCGGGTCGTAGCCGTTGGTCATGTGGACCATGCGATCGGCCTCGAGGGCGACCGGGTCGACGCCGCGGGTGACCACGAGGTAGTCGCGCATCACGATGCCGTGCCGGTTCTCTTCGGCGGTCCAGCGGCCGACCCAGTGGCCCCACGCGGAGTCCATGGAGAAGTTGTCGGCGATGACGCGGTGATACGAGGGCAGGTTGTCCTCGGTGAGGAGGTTGGTGATCATCGCGGCCTTGGCGACCTCGTTGAGCTGCGACTGCTCCGGGTCGTAGTCGCTGCCGCCGAGTGCTGCGTAATTACGTCCCTCATCCCACGGGATGTAGTCGTGCGGATTCCAGTCACGCGCGGTCTTGAGGTGACGGTTCACGTTCTCTTCGGCAACCGGAGCGAGTTCCTGTAGGAGCTCCAGCTGAGTCAGTGCACGTGCCATAAAGATTCCTCCGAACGGTGGTCGCATGCGTTGTGGGTTCGGTGCGCACGCGCGTAGGTCAAGGGACCAGGCTACGGCACCGGGCCGGGTCGGCCCAAGTCTCGACCTACGGGGGCGTAACCGAACCGTGTGGGTTGTCGTCGTCGGGGTGCCGGGCGTTACGTGCCCGGTTCCGACTCACCATCGTGCGTGGATCGAATCCGACCGTCCACCCCGCGGCCCGTACTCACAGGGGATCGGCAGGTCATCGTCGCGCGGCAAACGCCGGCCCGATCCGTCGCATCCACTTCTCCGCGCTGTCGTCGAGAGTACCGAGGTCGGCGGCCTTTTCGCACCATTTCATGGCCGCCGCGCCGAACTCGAGAGGGTTGTATACGTCTTCCTCGGCCGACCACAGGCCCTCACCTGCATAGGTGAGGATGGTGATGTTGGTCGCAGTGATCAGGGTCCCATCGCCGGGATCGCGCATCGGATTGTCGACCTCGCAGATCACCCGGGCCGTCGTCGGGTCGCAGACGTGCCAGAGCGCGGGGAATCCCGTCATGTGACTGCCGGGGAAGGCCGTCATCGTCTTCCAGATCCAGGTGCGGATCTCCGCACGTCCGTGCATGACGCCCAGGGCGTGCTCGACGTAGTCGGCGTCGACGGTGAACATGTCGGCGAAGCGATCCCAGTCGCGGCTGACGCCGACCTCGGCGACGGTTCGCTGGAACGAGGCGAAGGCGTCGTCGAGTTCTGCGGCGGTGAAGGTGGCACCCATGGGGCACACACTAGAACGTGTTCCAGTTTTCGACCGGGTATCGACGACGATTCGCCAATCTCGACAAGTGGTGGGGATCCACGACGCAGGAGAGCAGAATGGATGTGATCGCCGAGTGACTGCTCGGTGACGTGAGGGCTGGAACCGGAGGTCCGCAGTGCAGCGGTTGAGTGGGTTGGATGCGTCGTTCCTCTATCTGGAGACCCGGTCCCAGCTGATGCACGTCGTCGGGATCATGGAACTCGACCCGTCCACGATTCCGGGTGGCTACTCCTTCATCCGGATGCGCAATCAGATCTCGCGTCGGGTCGCCGGAATGCCGATGCTGCGGCGCAAGCTCGACAACTCGACCCTCAACATCGATCACCCGGTGTGGGTGGAGGACGAGCGTTTCGACATCGACCGGCACGTGCATCGGGTCGCGTTGCCGGCACCGGGCGGCAAGCGGGAACTGCACGAACTGTGCGGGCATCTGGCCGGTCAGACCCTCGATCGCGGAAAACCGCTGTGGGAGATGTGGATCATCGAGGGCAGTGCCGACGGTTCGCTGTGCGCCTTCCTGCGCATGCACCACGCCAGCGTCGACGGTGTCACCACCGCCGAGGTGCTCGGGCAACTGTGCACCCTGACCCCGGACGAGGACGAGGCCGATTCGGCGAAGTTGCAGGAGACCGCGGGCGGGCCCAATCGCACCGGCATGGTGGTCTCCGGTGCGCTCAACTACTTCGTCGGCCGCCCGATCGCGATGGCGAAGCTGATACCGCAGACGGTGTCGGTGCCGTTCGAATGGTTGCGCCGATCCCGCTCGCACACCAGCATGCCGGCACCGTTCGCGGCCCCGCGCACGGTGTTCAACGGCCCGATCTCGCCGCATCGCAGCATCGCGACGACCCAGCTGTCCCTCGACGACGTCAAACGGGTCAAGAACCGTTTCGGGGTGAAGGTCAACGACGTCGTGCTCGCCATGGTGGGCGGCGCGCTGCGCGAGTACCTCGACCGTCACGACGATCTGCCGGATCAACCGTTGGTGGCGCTGGTACCGGTCTCGGTGCACGGCGCCGACGAACGTGACCTCGTGGTCAACGGCACCAACAAGGTCACCGGGATGTTCACCGAACTGCCGTCGGACGTCGCCGATCCCGTCGCCCGGCTGGAACGTGCCGGCGAACTGTCCCGGCGTGCCAAGGAACATCACGCCGACATCGACGCGAACATCCTGCGGGCCTGGGCGCAGTTCGCGCCCGGCACCACGATGTCGACGCTGATGAAGTTCTACGGCGACCGCAAACTGTCGATGAATCACCCGCCGGTGTACAACGTGACCGTCTCCAACGTCGCCGGACCGGATTTCTCGATGTACTTCTGCGGCGCCAAGGTCACTGCGGTGTACCCGCTCGGGCCGATCTTCCACGGGTTGGCGCTCAACGTGACGGTCTTCTCCGTCGACGGTCACCTCAACGTCGGCATCCTCACCTGTCCCGATGAGGTACCCGACGTCGACGAGATCGCCGAGGCCTTCGAACATCAGCTCAAGGCATTGATCGAGGCGTGCGACGACTGACCGATACGCTTATCGCGTGTCCGTCTATGACCATGGCTTCGCACGCGTCGCCGGAGCCGTTCCGGTGGTCCGTATCGCCGACCCCCGCGCCAACGCCGAGGCCACCATCGAGCTGATGGCCGACGCCGCTGCCGACGGCTCCGCGTTGATCGTCTTCCCCGAGATGGGGCTGTGCGGCTACAGCATCGACGACCTCGTCCAGCAAGATGCCGTCCTCGACGGGTGCCTGCAGGCGTTGGCATCCGTCGTCGACGCCAGTGCGGGGTGTCCGGCACTGGTGGTGGTCGGGGCGCCGCTGGTGGTCGGCGACGGGCTGTACAACTGCGGTGTCGTGATCCGCGACGGGCAGATCCTCGGCGTCGTGCCGAAGTCGTATCTGGCCAACTATCGGGAGTTCTACGACAAGCGCTACTACAGTGCCGCGCGTGATGCGCCGACCGACTCGGTGCGGCTCTTCGGCGCTGATGTGCCGTTCGGTGCCGACCTGATCTTCGTCGCCGACGATGTGCCCGGCTTCGCGGTACATGTGGAGATCTGCGAGGACGGCTGGGTGCCGATCCCGCCGAGCGTGTGGGCGTCGTTGGCCGGTGCCACCGTGCTGGCCAATCTGTCCGGCTCGCCGGTCACCGTGGGCAAGGAATCGTATCGAAAGCTGTTGAGCACCAGCCATTCCGCGCGGTGCATCGCCGCGCACCTGTATGTGGCGGCCGGGTTCGGCGAGTCGACCACCGATCTCGCCTGGGATGGTGACGCGTTGATCACCGAGAACGGGTCACTGCTGACGCGCAGCCGGCAGTTCGAGATGGGCGCCCAGATCATCAGTGCCGACATCGATCTGGACCGCCTGCGGCAGGAACGCATGCGGATGACCAGTGTGCGGGACCAGGTCGGGGACCATCGGGAAGCTCTCAAAGGCGTGCGGCGCGTGTCATTTGCGTTCGGCGACATCGCTTCCGGTTCCGCCGCGGACATGCTGCGACGCCCGATCCCGCGCTTTCCGTTCGTGCCCAGCGGTACCGCGGATCTCGACGAACGTTGCCGCGAGGTGGGCAACATCCAGGTGCAGGGGCTCGCCGCGCGACTGCGGGCGACGGGACTGGAGAAGATCGTCATCGGCGTCTCCGGTGGCCTCGACTCCACGCTGGCCTTGCTGGTGGCCGTCGACACCTTCGATCGACTCGGCCTGCCGCGCACCAACATTCTCGCGTACACGATGCCGGGATTCGCCACCGGCGACGCCACCTTGCGCCGGGCACACGTGTTGATGGATTCGCTGGGGGTGAGTGGTTCCGAGATCGACATCCGGCCGTCGTGTGAGCAGATGCTGGCCGATCTCGGTCATCCGTTTGTCAAGGGCGAGAAGGTTTTCGACGTCACCTTCGAGAACGTGCAGGCCGGCGAACGCACGTCGCATCTGTTCCGGCTGGCGAACCACAACGGCGGGATCGTGCTCGGGACGGGCGATCTGTCCGAACTGGCGCTGGGCTGGTGCACGTACGGCGTCGGCGATCAGATGTCGCACTACAACGTGAACTCCTCGGTGCCCAAAACCCTTGTCCAGCATCTGATCCGATGGATGATCGGCAATGGCGACTACTCCACCGAGACCACCGGTGCGCTCACCGAGATCCTCGCCGACGTGATCTCACCCGAGCTGGTGCCGCCCGGCGAGGACGGTGCCATCCAGTCCACCGAGGACGCGGTGGGACCGTATGAACTCCACGACTTCTTCCTGTATCACCTGACCCGTTTCGGCTACCGCCCCAGCAA
Source organism: Gordonia sp. VNK1 (assembly GCF_040049135.1). Taxonomy (NCBI): domain Bacteria; kingdom Bacillati; phylum Actinomycetota; class Actinomycetes; order Mycobacteriales; family Gordoniaceae; genus Gordonia; species Gordonia sp. VNK1. Next base: position 197,348 of record NZ_JBDZDJ010000007.1, read on the forward strand.
GATCGCCTTCCTCGCGCGGCAGGCGTGGGGTTCACTCGACCGTGGCGCGCAGTGGGATCGGGAATCGGTCGACGCGCACAACGTCTACGACGACGAGACGATCGAGAAGTGGCTGTCGGTGTTCTGCAAGCGATTCATGGGCAATCAGTTCAAGCGCACCGCCATGCCCAACGGGCCGAAGATCGGTTCGGGTGGATCGCTGTCGCCGCGTGGCGATTGGCGGTCACCGTCGGATGCGTCGGCGCGGGCCTGGCTGGACGAGCTCGGCTCTCGGTGACCTGCGGAGACGCGGTTCCGCGCCGCGTTCCTGCCACTGATGTGACATTGCCTGTTGTCAGGTAAGTGACCATCTGGTAACTTCCGAAGTGACCAACTGGTCACTTCACGTTCGAACCACCCGGACGCAGACGGAGGTACTGATGTCGATCTTGGCCACGATATGGGAGCACATCGAGAATCCCCTGGTGTACGCCATCCCGTTCTTCTTCGCCTTGCTGATCGCGGAGGCGGTGATGCTCGTCCTCGAGGAGCGTCGCGAGGCCAAGGAAGCCGCCGAGCGCACCGACGGCGGAGTCCTCGGTGCGGCGCCCGCGCGGACGCCGAAGACCGGCTACTCGGCCGCGGACACCCGGACAAGCCTCTTCATGGGTTCCGGCGCACTGATCGCGATGCTGGTGTTCAAATCGCTGACCCTGGTGCTGTTCGTCTTCATCTGGACCTACATCGCACCGTGGCAGATCCCGGTGACGTGGTGGAGCTGGATTCTGCTGTTCGTGGCCGTCGATCTCACCTGGTACTGCAATCACCGGTTCTCCCACCGTGTGCGCATCGGTTGGGCCGCCCATCAGGCGCATCACTCCAGTGAGTACTTCAACCTCGGAACCGCGTTGCGGCAGAAGTGGAATCCGTGGTCGGAGGCCATCTTCTGGTTGCCGCTGCCGCTGTTGGGTTTCACGCCGTGGACGATCTACGTGGCATTCGCCTTCAACCTGATCTACCAGTTCTTCAGCCACACCGAGACCATCGGCAGGCTGCCGCGGCCGATCGAGTTCGTGATGAACACGCCGTCGCATCATCGGGTCCACCACGCCAGCGACGCCGAGTACCTGGACAAGAACTACGGCGGGATCTTCATCATCTGGGATCGCATGTTCGGCACCTTCCAGCCCGAACTCCACACCCCGAAGTACGGGCTGACCAAGCCGGTGACCACCTACAACCCGTTCAAACTCGAGTACTTCGAGTACGCGAACATCGCCCGCGACCTGCGATCGGCGCAGTCCTGGTCCGAACGTCTCGGCTACGTGTTCGCACCTCCCGGATGGCAGCCCAAACGGTTGCGGCAGAGCGAGGCGCAGACCCCGTCGACGATGGTGGCCGACAAGGCCGCGGCGGTCGAGTCGGTATGAGCGCCACCGGTACTCGCGGAATGCCGCGCGCCGAGCGGGAGGCACTCATCCTGGACGCGGCGGTCCGCGAGTTCGGTGCGAGCGGTTATGCGGGCGCCACCGTGTCATCGATCGCCGACGCGGCCGACGTGTCCAAGCCACTGGTCATGCGGTACTTCGGTTCCAAGGAGGATCTCTACATCGCGTGCGTCACGCGGGCGGGGGAGAACCTCGCGACGCGCATCGAGCCCGTACTCGCCACCGACGCGCCGTCACTGTCCATGGCCGCCGACACGCTCGCCGCCATCTTCGCCGGGCTGCAGGCGCGGCCGCACGATTGGACGGTGCTGCACGATCGCACCGTGGAGCGCGGCTCCGCCGCCCACGACGCCGCGCGGGACCAACGTCACCGGATCACCGGCCAGGGTGCCCGTGGTGTCGCGGCGTTGGCCGCCTCGGTGCCGGACTCGGTCACCGGCGAACTCGACGTCGACGATCTCGCCGTGCTCTCGGAGATCTGGATCGCCGTGGTCACCGCGATGGTGCAGTGGTGGTTGCGTCATCCGGATCAGACCGCGGCGCAGATGACGCAACGGTGCTACCGGTTGCTCGCGGTCATCGGGCGCTTGGAGACCCCGGCGCCGTAGCGGGCCTCGGCCGCGGCTCGGGAGACATGCCTCAGAGCCCCAGATCCTTGGCGATGATCGTCTTCATCACTTCGCTTGTGCCGCCGTAGATCCGGGAGACGCGGGTGTCGGCGTACAGACGGGCGATGGGGAATTCGGTGATGTAGCCGTAGCCGCCGTGCAACTGCAGACACTTGTCGATGACCTTGCCCGCGGTGTCGGTGGCGAACAGTTTGGCGCGTGCGGCGTCGGCGACGGATAGCTCGCCGGCGTTGTGCAGGGTCAGTGCGCGGTCGACGAAGTGCTGGATCGCCTCCACCTCGGCCGAGCATTCGGCGAGGACGAACTTGGTGTTCTGGAACGATGCGACCGGCCGTCCGAAGACGTCGCGTTCGCGGGTGTAGGCCAGCGCATGCTGCAGTGCCGCCGCGGCCGTCGCCGACGAACCGATCGCGATCGTCAGCCGCTCCTGCGCGAGATTGTGTGTGAGGTAACGGAATCCGGCGCCCTCGTCGCCGAGTCGATCCGCCACCGGGACCTTCACGGAGCTGAACGACAACTCGGCGGTGTCGGAGGCCTTGAGGCCGATCTTCTCCAGCTTGCGGCCGACGGCAAAACCCTCGGAGGTGGTGTCGACCACCAGGATCGTCAGTCCGGCACGACGGTTGTCGGGATCGAAGGGCGAGGTGCGGCAGACCACGAGGATGCGGTCGGCGAGGGCGCCGCCGGTGATGAAGGTCTTGGCGCCGTCGAGGATGTAGTGCGTGCCGTCCTCGGTGAGCTTGGCCGTCGTCGAGATGTTGGCGAGATCGGATCCGGTACCCGGTTCGGTCATGGCGATCGCGAACATCAGGTCGCCGGAGCAGAATCCGGGCAGCCACCGCTGCTTCTGCTCGTCGGTGGCGTACTCCATCAGGTACGGCAGGATCAGGTTGGCGTGCACCGAATAGCTGCCGAAGGTCACCCCGGCCGCGGCGCATTCCTCACTGATCACCAGGGAGTAGGTGAAGTCGTGTTCGCCGCCGCCGCCGTACTCCTCGGGTGCCTCGATGCCGAGCACGCCGAGTTCGCCGAGCTTGTTGTAGAACTCGCGGGGCGGATGCCCCTGCTTCTCCCACTCGTGATGGACCGGCACCACCTCCTTGGCGATGAAGTCCCGGATGGTCTTGCGGAAGGCGTCGTGATCCTCGTTGAAAACGGTGCGCTGCATGTTCTTTCGCCTCTCAGTTGGTCCGGTACTCGCGGAGGAGTCCCTTGGAGATGATCTGCTTCTGGATCTCGCTGGTACCCTCACCGATCAGCAGGAAGGGCGCCTCGCGCATCAGTCGCTCGATCTCGAACTCCTTGGAGTACCCGTATCCGCCGTGGATGCGGAAGCTTGCCTGGGTGACCTCGGCGCAGTATTCGCTGCACAGGTACTTGCTCATCCCGGCGGCCACGTCGTTGCGTTCGCCGGAATCCTTGAGCCGCGCGGCATTCACCATCATCAGATGGGCGGCCTCCACCTTGGTGGCCATCTCGGCCAGACTGAACGCGACCGCCTGATGCTCGGCGATCGGCTTGCCGAAGGTGCGTCGCTGCTGGGCGTAGTCGATCGCCAACTCGAAAGCGCGTTGTGCCACACCGCATGCGCGGGCCGACACGTTCACCCGGCCCACCTCCACGCCGTCCATCATCTGGGCGAAGCCACGGCCGGGAACGCCGCCGAGAATGTTGTCCGCGGACGTCTGGTACCCGTCGAAGATCAGCTCGGTGGTGTCGATGCCCTTGTAGCCCATCTTCTCGATCTTGCGGGGAATGGTCAGTCCCGCAACCACTTCGCCGAATCCGGCGGGCTTCTCGATCAGGAAGGTCGTCAGGTTGTGGTGGGGCTTCTCGGCGCCCTCGTCGGTGCGGACCAGTGCGGCGACGAGCGTCGACGACGCGCCGTTGGTCAGCCACATCTTCGCGCCGTTGATGGTGTATCCACCCTCGGTGTCGCGTTTGGCGGAGGTCTTGATGGCTGCGACGTCCGAACCCAGATCGGGCTCACTCATCGAGAAGGCGCCACGCACCTCGCCGGTCGCCATCCGCGGGAGCAAACGCTGCTTCTGCTCCTCGGTCCCGTGCTGACGCACCATGTAGGCGACGATGAAGTGGGTGTTGATCACCCCGGACACGCTCATCCAGCCGCGTGCCAGTTCCTCGACACACAGGGCGTAGGTCAGCAGCGACTCGCCGAGACCGCCGTACTCCTCTGGGATCATCAGGCCGAACAGCCCCATCTCCCGCATGCCGTCGACGATCTCCTGCGGGTAGGTGTCGGTGTGCTCGAGCTCCTGCGCGTTCGGGATGATCTGGGTGTCGACGAACCGGCGCACGTTGGCGACGATCTCGGTCTGGATATCGGTGAGTCCCAGGGTCTGGGCGAGGCGGGCCATGGTCACAGCATGCCCCGCGAGGCAGGTATCAGGAACGTGGTCTCCGGCTAACGCTCCGATAGGGCCAGACAATGGATGACCCGGAAACCACCGGGATTCGGCGCCCGACCTGCGCATATAGGTTCGGCCTTCCGGCTCCATCGCCAACTTGGGCATTGTCGGCAAAACGGACCGTCGGTTCTGATGGGACTGCGGCTGTGATCCAGCGCACTCATTCGAGCATCGGGTGGCGCCGCCACACTCGCTCCCGGATCTCATCCCCGCCGCCAGAACCCCCGGAGGACCCCATGACCCTCGCCGCCCCCGACGGCACTCCCGAACCGACGACCACGCTCGCCACGGCCCCGTCCACCACTGACATCCCGGCCGCCACCCCCGCGGGTGGCTCGGCCGGTGGTTTCGGCGAATCGCGTCGCACCGCGTGGGGACTCACCGGCCTCCTGGTGGCGCTCTACGTCGTCAACTACGCCGACAAGGCTGTCCTCGGCATCATCGCCCAGCCACTCGCCGACGAGATCGGATTGAGTTCGGCGCAAATCGGTTTGGTGGGCAGCCTGTTCTTCCTGACCTTCACCATCGGCGGCTTCTTCGCCGGACTGCTCAACCGCTGGCTCACCCTGAAATGGGCGTTGATCCTGATCGCGCTGTGTTGGGGGGTGGCGATGCTGCCGCTGGTGGCGGTCGCGTCGTTCGGTGTGCTCATCGTCAGCAGGTTGCTGCTCGGCCTGGCCGAGGGACCGAGTTCGGCGCTGCTGCACACGGCCGCCTACTCGTGGCATCCGCCCGCCCGGCGTGGTGTGCCGTCGGCGTTGCTCGCGGGCGCGGCATCGATCGCCAAGATCGCCATCGCCCCCGTCCTGGCCGTCGTCACCGTCAGCCTCGGCTGGCGCGCCGCACTGATCTGCCTGTCGGTGGCCGGGGTGGTCTGGTGCGTGGTCTGGCTGGGTACGTGGCGTGAGGGTCCGTACACCAAGGGTGGTGTGAAGAAGGCGTCGGACGACACTGGTGCCACCGAGGTGGCCGAGGAACCGACGGTGCCGTGGCGCCGGATCGTCACCTCACGCACCTTCGTCTTCGGGGCGCTGCTGGTGATGAGTGTGTACGCGCTGGTCACCGTCGTGCTGACCTGGCTGCCGTCGTACTTCGAGGTCGGCCTCGGCTACAGCCGCGTGCAGGCCGGATCGATGTTCGCGCTGCCCTCGATCGTCGGTCTGATCCTGATGCTGGTGTCGACGTCGGTGGGCGATCGGATGCTCGCGGCCGGGTCGTCGTCACGCAAGGTCCGGGTGATCGTGCCCGCGGCCGGGGTCCTGTTCTGCGGTGCGATGCTGGCGCTGCTGCCGTCGATCGGCACCCCGATCGTCGCCGTGATGGTGGTCTCCGTCGGGTACGGATTCGCCGCGATCGTCTTCCCGCTGCTGAACTCGGCGATCTCGGAGATCTGCCCGCCGCGCCAGATGGCCGGCACCCTGGGCGCGTTTCTCGCGGTGATGGCCATCGGCGGACTCATCGCGCCGTACGCCACCGGGCTGATTGTCGACGCCGCCTCGAGCAAGGCCGCGGGCTATGCCACCGCCTTCCAGATCCTCGGTCTCGTCGCCGCGGTGACCGCGGTGCTGGCGCTGATCTTCGTCGATCCCGACCGCGACAAGAGGGCGATCCGGACCACGGTGTACGCCGATGCGTGAGGCGACCATAGGCCACGGCTATGACCGCATGAACGTGAATCTACTTGTGAAGCAACACCGGTCATGGTGGATTCGAAGGACCGGCAGCAAGGGAAGGACACGACCATGACCGACGCAGTGATCGTCGACGCGGTCCGCACACCGATCGGACGACGCGGGGGAGCGTTGTCGGGAATCCACCCGGCCGACCTCTCCGCCCACGTCCTCGAGGCGCTCGTGGGACGCACCGGCATCGATCCGGCCGACATCGACGACGTCATGTGGGGATGCGTCAGTCAGCATGCCGAGCAGGCCGGCAACATCGCGCGTACCGCGATCCTGGCCGCCGGCTGGCCGGAGAGTGTTCCCGGCACCACCATCACCCGCGCCTGCGGCTCGAGTCAGCAGGCCATCGCGATGGCGGCCGCCGCGGTCATCTCCGGTCAACTCGACGTGGTCGTCGCCGGCGGGGTGGAATCGATGAGTCGCGTCCCGATGGGCAGCGCCGCCCCCAACGGGGAACACCAACCGTCGACCGTCCTCGACCGCTACGGTGTGGACCGCTTCAGTCAGGGCCTCGGCGCCGAGACGATGGCACGCCGCTGGGGCCTCTCCCGCACCCGACTCGACGAATACTCGCTGCGCTCACACGAACTCGCCGCGGCCGCCTCCGACGCCGGAGCCTTCGACGGGCAACTCGCCCCGCTACCCGGGGTGCTCGAGGGCGACGAGGGAATCCGGCGCGGCGGCTCGCTGGAATCGATGGCCAAGCTGCGCACGGTCTTCGACGAGAACGGAGTGATCCACGCGGGCAACGCCTCCCAGATCTCCGACGGTTCCGGCGCGCTGCTGATCATGTCGAGTGCTCAGGCCGCCGCCCGCGGCCTGACGCCGCTGGTCCGCATCCACACCACCGTCGTCACCGGCGACGACCCGGTGGTCATGCTGACCGGACCGATCCCGGCCACCGCCAAAGCCCTTGCGCGATCCGGACTCTCGATCGGCGACATCGGCGCCTTCGAGGTGAACGAGGCATTCGCGCCGGTGCCGCTGGCGTGGCAGATCGAGACCGGTGCCGACGAGAAGGCCCTCAACCCGCTCGGTGGGGCCATCGCCGTCGGCCATCCCCTCGGCGGTTCGGGGGCCATCCTCGCCACCCGGCTGGTCCACCACATGCGCAACAACGGTATCGGCCACGGCCTGCAGACGATGTGCGAGGCGGGTGGCATGGCCAACGCCACCATCTACGAACTGCTCGGCTGAGCACTCGCCTCAATCCCCAGGAGAATTCATGGAACTCAAAGGTCTCTCGACCGCCGTCACCGGCGGCGCATCCGGTCTCGGGCTCGCCACCGCACAACGCATCATCGATGCCGGCGGGCAGGTCACCCTCATCGACCTGCCCACCTCCGACGGAGCCGCGGTCGCCGAATCACTCGGCCCGGCAGCAGCTTTCGCCGCCGCCGACATCACCGACGCCGAACAGTTCGCGGCCGCCCTCGACGTCGCCGACAATCGGGGTGGGCTTCGGGCGCTGGTGCACTGCGCCGGTGCGGGCCGACGCATGCGCATCCTCGACCGCGAAGGTAAGGCCGGGTCGGCCGACGACTTCGAGTTCGTCCTCCGCCTCAACCTGATCGGCTCCTTCCACGCCCTCTCGCTGGGGGCCGAACGGATGGCCCGCCTCGACGACATCGACGGTGAACGCGGCGCCATCATCATGACCGCGTCGGTCGCCGCCTTCGAGGGCCAGATCGGTCAGATCAATTACAGCGCTTCCAAAGCCGGCATCGTCGGCATGACCCTGGTGGCCGCGCGTGACCTGGCGAGCAAACTCATCCGGGTCAACACCATCGCCCCCGGCACCATGGACACGCCGCTGCTGGCGCGTCTGCGGGACGATGTCCGGGCGTCGCTGGCCGCGAGCATCCCCAATCCGTCGCGGCTGGGCAAGCCGTCGGAATTCGGTCAGCTGGCCGTGTCGATCCTGGAGAACAGCTACCTCAACGGCGAGACCATCCGGCTCGACGGCGCCATCCGGATGGCGCCGCGATGAGCGAACTCCATTACCCGGCACTCACTCTCGCCGATCTCCCGGCCGGCATGGCGCACCTCTACCCGGGATGTGCGGCGGTCGTCGACGGTGACACCGTCCTGACCTACGACGACCTCGACGTGCGTACCGCCGCGGTGGCCGCCGGGCTGCGGGCGGTCGGGGTGGCCGAACGAGATGTGGTGGCACTGCATCTCACCAACAGCGTCGAGTTCGTCGTCGCCTATTACGGTGCGTTGCGCGCTGGTGCCGCGGTCACGCTGATCAATCCGGCGCAACCGGTTGCGGGTCTGCGGGGCCAACTCGTCGAGACCGCCGCCGTGGCGGTGTTCACCGGAGCACAGCAACTCGACACCCTGTTGGCCGCAGCCGATTCCGCGTTGCGGGCGGTGATCCTCGTCGACGGCGAGGCGGCCCCGGCCGGGGTGATCACCCTCGCCGAACTGACCGCCGACGCCACCGGGGTTCCCGAGCTCACGATCACCGGGGACGACGTCGCGCACCTCGCCTTCACCGGCGGCACCACCGGGGTGTCCAAGGGCGTGCAGGTGTTGCACCGCAACGTGATCGCCAACGCCACGCAGATGATCGCCTGGCGGGCGGGACACGCCGTGACCGAGGACGCCGACGGTGGCTTCACGCTGGTGGCTCGAGAAGACTCGAATCGCGGCGTGGTGCCGGGAGCTGCTGCGACCGTGGTGGTCTCACCGCTGTTCCATGCCCACGCCCTGATCAACATGTCCTTCCTGCTGTTGTGTGGCGCCACCCATGTGCTGGCGGTGACCGGCGCGCAGCGGTTCGATCCGGCGCGGATGCTCGAGCTCATCGAGACCCACCGCGCCACCTACATCACCGGGAGCCCGACGATGTGGCATGCGCTGGCCGCGCATCCGGACGTCGCGACCCGGGACCTGTCGTCGGTGCGGGTGGTCTCGTCGGGGGCCGCACCGATCGATCACGTCACCCTCGAGCGGCTGGCCGCCGCGTTCCCGCACGGCTCGGTGGTGGAGGGTTACGGTCTGACCGAGGCCACCTGCCTGGTGTCGTCGGCACCACTGACCGCCGGTGCATCGGGGATCGGTGACTACCGTTTCGGCAGTGTGGGATTGCCGACCTTCGACACCCAGGTGCAGATCCGCTCGCTCGACGATCAGGCGACGGTGCTCGCACCGGGCGAGCGTGGCGGGCTCTGGGTGCGCGGCCCGCAGGTGACCGCCGGCTACCTGAATCATCCCGATGTCACCGCCGCGCAGTACGTCGACGGGTGGCTCGACACCGGCGACATCGCCTACCTCGACGACGACGGTCACCTCTACATCTGCGACCGCGCCAAGGACATGCTGATCTACAAGGGGTACAACGTGTATCCGCGTGAGCTCGAGGAGATCCTGGTGACCCACCCCGACATCTCCAGTGCCGCGGTGGTGGCGCGGGAGGTCGGCGCCAAGGGGCAGGAGCCGGTGGCATTCGTGGTGGCCGAGGGCGGTCATCACGTCGACCCCGATGCCGTCATCGGCTTCGTCGCCGAACAGGTGCTGCCGTACAAGAAGATCCGCGACGTCATCGTCGTCGACGCCCTGCCGACGTCGGCGGCGGGCAAAATCCAGAAGGTGGCGTTGCGGGCCCAGCTCGCGGCATGCTGAATCACGACATTCTTTTGATCGTTCACGAAGGAGAAGGGCAGACCCCATGCGCGACGTGGTCATCTGTGAACCGGTTCGCACCCCGATCGGCCGCTACGGCGGCATGTTTCAGGCGTTGACCGCCGTCGAGCTGGGGGTGAGCGCACTGTCCGGCCTGCTCGAGCGCACCGGTATCGCGCCTGACGTAGTCGAGGATGTGATCCTCGGACACTGCAACGGCAACAGCGAGGCGCCGGCCATCGGCCGGGTGGTGGCGCTGGACGCCGGACTGCCGACGTCGGTACCCGGCATGCACATCGACCGTCGCTGCGGCTCCGGGCTGCAGGCCGTCATCCAGGCCGGCTATCAGGTGGCCGCCGGTGACAACGATCTGGTGATCGCCGGCGGCACCGAATCGATGAGCAACGCCTCGTTCTACTCCGTCGACATGCGCTGGGGTGGCGCACGCACCGGAATCACCATGCACGACAGTCTCGTTCGCGCGCGTTCGACCGCCGGTGGCAAGAACTACCCGGTGCCCGGCGGGATGATCGAGACCGCCGAGAACCTGCGTGAGCAGTACGACATCTCCCGCGCCGAGCAGGACGAACTCGCCGTCGAATCCCATCAGCGGGCCGTCCGCGCACAGAAGGACGGCATCCTGGCCGAGGAGATCGTCCCGGTCACCGTACGGAACCGGAAGAGCGAGAACGTCATCGACACCGACGAACATCCGCGCGCCGACATCTCACTCGAGGCCCTGTCGGGTCTGCGGCCGATCATGGGCAAGACCGACCCCGACGCCACGGTGACCGCGGGCAATGCCAGCGGCCAGAACGATGCCGCGTCGATGTGCATCGTCACCACCCCCGATGTCGCCGAGAAGCGTGGGCTGCGACCGCTGGTGCGGCTGGTGTCCTGGGGGCTGGCGGGAGTGCCGCCCCGCACGATGGGTATCGGACCGGTCCCGGCCACCGAGAAGGCCCTGGCCAAAGCGGGTTTGGCGTTGTCGGACATCGACGTCATCGAACTGAACGAGGCATTCGCGGCGCAGGCCCTCGCGGTCACCCGGGAATGGGGTTTCGGCCGGTTCTCCACCGGCAGTGCCGATTTCGCGCGCACGAATGTCCACGGCTCCGGTATCTCACTGGGACATCCGGTCGGTGCGACCGGCGGCCGCATGCTCGCCTCCCTCGCTCGGGAACTGCACCGGCGCGAAGCCCGCTACGGTCTCGAGACGATGTGTATCGGCGGTGGTCAGGGCCTGGCCGCGGTGTTCGAGCGGGTGAGCTGGCACCTGTAGCCACGCGTTCTGTGTAAAGCCCGCTTGACATGTCATGTCAAGCGGGCTTTACTCGTGGCATGGCGGATGGGGAGTCACCGGTACGGGTGGCGCGGACCCGGAACGCCATGCGACAGGCCGATCTGGCATCGGCGGTCGGGGTGAGCAGGCAGACGATCGTGTCGCTGGAGCGTGGCGATTACGCGCCGTCGGTGTACTTGGCGTTGCGGATCGCACGAGCTCTCGGTGCGACCGTGGAGGAACTGTTTCCGTTGTCCGACGACGAATGACGATTCACGAACGGGGTAAGTGAGATGGGTTCGACGAAAATGACTGTGCCGGAACTGCTGCTGGGTCCGGATGACGGGTCATGGGGCGACGAGCGGGAGCGATCGGTCCTGCTGGACGGCTACGCGTATATCTACATCCTGGGATCTATCGCGCTCTGGGTGCTGGGGGCAGTGGCGGCCTGGTTCATCCCGATCTGGGTGACCATCGCGCTGTGGCTGGTGCTGGTGGTGCCCGCGTGGGAGTGGCAACGCTTCGCGAAGGCGCGCGGTGTCGACGCCCAGGCACTCGCGTATGCGCGCGCGGCGCGCACGCGTATGGTCCTGCTCAGTGTGCTGGTCGGGGCGTGTTCGGTGTCGATGGGCCTCGCCGTATGGGGCGCTGTGGTGCCCGACGACGGTTCATCGGGTCTGGTCGTCTGGACCATCGTCGGTGGCGTTGTGGGCGGTGCGGTCGGTGGGTCGGTGACCTTCCTGGCCAAACGTCGTCGCGCGAAGGCGACGATGGCGACCGCCGATGCCGGCGACGACGTCGACCACTGACCCCACGCACGCACCGGCGCCCAGTCACCGAAGTGGCCCACCCGCTGGTCGATTCAGCCCCACCTGCTGGTTGGGTGCGCCTCACCCGCTGGTCGAGTAGCCCCGAGGAACGAGGGGCGTATCGAGGCCACTTCCGCAAGACGAGAGCGTCACGCAAGCAACCGCTTCGACCCACCAGCAGTGGCCTCGACCTCGAGAAGCTCGGCCCGGCGGATACGGCTCGTCAGCCGCCGACCATCGCCCGCGCGGTATCGGCAAACGCCTGACCCGCCAACGACAGAGCGCCCGGATCGAAGACGAGCGCAAAGGTCCGCGCGAAACGCGGACTCATCGGGCGCACGACGGCGCGGTCGGCGACCGATTCGGCGATCTGCCGTTCGAGGAGGCTGCCGCCGATCCCGGCGAGCACCATCGGCAAGCGTTCCTGCCGATGCGCGGAGATCACCGCGAGGGGTAGCCGAACCCCGGATTCGCGTATGGCGCTTTCGATCTCGTCGGCCACCGAACCGCCCCGCGGGACGAAGATCATCGGGATGAGCGGCATGTCGGCCACCGCCACCGGACCGTCGGGAAGCTCGGTGCCCGGTGGGCAGACCAGCCAGTACTCGTGCTCACCGAGCACGATGGCGTCGAGATCGTCGGACACCGTGGACAAGTGGGTGATCACGAACTCGCAGCGACCCTCCTCGAGCATGGTCGCGGCCAGCTCCTCGTCGCGAAGGTCGCCGAGATGAACGGTGGCACTGGGATGGTCGAGCCGAAAGCGCTGGATCAGGTCGGTGACGGCTTGTCCCTCGACGAAGGGCGAGGCCAGGATCTCCACCCGGCCGGTCACCTCGCCGCCGGCAGCCGACAGTGCATCGTCGACGGCGCCGACGTCGCGGATGATCTGCCGTGAGCTGCCCACCAGGGCGCGGCCGGCGGAACTCGGCACCATACCGCGTCCGATGCGGTGGAACAGTTGCACCCCGAGTGCCCGTTCCAGAGCCCGAAGTGCCTGGGACACAGTCGGTTGGGTGACGCCCAACGCGGTCGACGCGCCGCCGATGCCGCCGTGTTCGACGACCGCGAGGAAGTACTCGATCTGACGTAACTCCATGGCTCACCACACCGCCACGTCGTCGAGTGGACCGGGTTCCGAGCCGGGTGCCGACGGCGAACCGAGCACACCGCGCGCGGTGGCGATGAACGCCGCCGCGGCGGGCGAGGGTTGACCGGACCGCAGGACCAGGCCGTAGTGGCGTCGCAGCGGCGGCCGCAACTCGTAGACGGGCAATGCCGGTGCCTCGTCGGCGGCCACCGCCCGCGGCGCGATGGTCGCACCGACCCCGCGTGACACCAGATCCCACGTCACGTTGGGATGCGCCGAATCCACGACCACATTGCGGGCGCCGTCGGCGACGATCCCGGCGAGAACCGCAGCACTGGCCTGATCGGACAGATCGACGATCAACGGCAGGTCACGAACGCGCGCGTGTGACAGTGTGCCGTCGGCGTCGGGTAGGTCGTCGTCGACGATACCCGGCGCGGCGACCAACACCAGCTCTTGCGTCCCCAGCGGCAGCGCGGTGAAACTCGCGTGGTCGGCGTCGGAATCCATCACCCCGATCTCGGCGTCGCCGCTGCGCAGTGCGGTGAGGATGCCGGCCGGGCCGTCGGCGGCGGTGATCCGCACCAGGACGTGATCGAACCGGGTGCGGAAGGCCCGTACCAGCGACACCAGCGGATCGATCGCGAAGGAGGCGTCGGCGACGATGTCCACACGTCCCGAACGCAATTCGCGGACCGCGGCGACCTTGGCCTTGGCGCGGTCGACGTCGGCCAGGATGCGTCGCGCGGCCACCTCCACCCGGCGTCCGGCGTCGGTGAGTTCGAGGCGGCGTCCGGTGCGGTCGAACAGGGTGACCCCGAGGCGACGTTCCAGAGTGCGGATGGCCTGCGACAGCGACGGCTGGGAGATGTAGAGAGCCTGCGCCGCCTTGGTGATGCCCCCGTGGTCGATGACCGCGACGAAGTAGGTGGCGAGATGCAGGTCCACCCGATAATCCTAGGCCAGCCGCGCCCGCGGCCCGGCCACCACCGAGGGCGACGTCCAGGACTGCGGTATGCGGGCGAAGGACCCGGTGGCCGGGGCCATCACGGGGCGGTATCCGGCGCGTGGACCGGACTGCGCGGTCATCTCCCGATATGCGTCGACGCCGGTCGTCGGCTTCCGGGTCAGGCTCGGATCGGTCAGTACGTCGACCTGGTACAGACCGAAACGTGAATCGTAGGTACCCCATTCGTAGTTGTCGGTGATCGCCCAGTGGTTGTATCCGACGACGGGCAGGCCTTCGCCGCGGGCCCGCTGTAACCAGAACATCGTGTCGCGGATGAAGTTTCCGCGGGTGTAGCCGTCGGGTCGCGGTTGGCCGTTGTCGGTGGGCATCCCGTTCTCGACGATGTACAGCGGTTTCCCGGGGAACGCGTGCGCGTAATGGTGGCAGGCCTGATAGATGTCGTCGGGTTGTGGTGTGATGCGGGCGAATTCGCTGGTGGCGCCGTAGATGGTGGTGAGATTGCTGAGCGCGGCGCCGTAGTAGTAGTCGATGCCGACGAAGTCGAGGACATCGACGACCCGATCGAAGAACATCGCGTCGGTCACCGGCGTCACCGCCGGCAGGAATGCCTCGTTGACGGCCACCCGCGCATCCGGATTGGCCTCATGCGCCACCCGGTGGGCGATGCGATGCCCATCGGCGATGGCGTCGAGGAAGCGCGGCAGGTCGGCGGTGGTGATCGCGCCGATCTCCGTCTCGTGGCCGTAGAACACCAACGGCTCGTTGAAACTGATCCACATCGTGCACGCGTCTGCGTAGCGGGCGGTGATCATGCGGGCGTACCGCTCGAAGTCGCGTAGGGTCGCCGCGGCGAGGAAACCGCCCTGATCGGCCACCCAGCCCGGGTACACGTAGTGCACCAGGGTGATCATGGGGCTCATGCCCAGCGACCGGATTGTCGCGATCACCGAGTCGTAGTAGGCGAGTGCGGCGGGGTCATGGTGGCCGCGCCGGGGTTCGACGCGGGCCCATTCGATGCCGATCCGGAACGTGTTGAGTCCCATCCCCTTCGCCAGTTCCAGGTCCTCGGCGTAGCGGTGCCGGAAGTCGGCGGCGTTGCGCACCGGATCGACGGTGCCGGCCTTCGCCGCCCGGTCGGTGTAGCGTCGCCAGTTGGAGTCCGGGTTGAATCCCTCGCATTGGAAACCCGAACTGGCGGCACCGAAGTGGAAGCCTTCGGTCCATCCGGCTACCGGTGTCGGGGAGGCGAAGGATGAATCTGCGGGCGCGGCAGGTGCTTTGGCGGTGCCCAGCGCTCCAACTGCCAGTGCAGCGGCACCGAGCCCGGCGCCGGTGAGGAGCTGTCTGCGGGACACGCTCGGATGGTGCGGCGCCGGGGTGCTCATGGGAGCAGAGTACTCAACTCCCGGTCCACTTCGGCGCACGTTTCTCGGCGAAGGCCAACGCGCCTTCTTGTGCGTCGGCGGAGGCGAAGATCGGGTCGAGGACACTGCGCTGTGCGGTGACGAGGTCGGGATCGGTGTAGCGGATCGCCATGCCGACCACCTCCTTGGTGGCGCGGACCGCGAGTGGGCCGTTGGCGGCGATGCGTGCGCCGAGTTCCCGCGCACCGTCGAGCGCCCCGCCGGGGGCGGTGAGGACGTTGACCAGGCCGGCATCGTGCGCACGCTGCGCGGTGATCGGGTCTCCGGTGAGGGCGATCTCCATGGCCAGCTGATAGGGGAGGATCTTCGGCAGCCGCAGCAGTCCACCGGCAGCGGCGGCGAGTCCGCGCTTCACCTCCGGCAGACCGAATTTCGCGTTGTCGGCGGCGACGATCAGATCCGCGGACAGGGCCAGCTCGCAACCGCCGGCCAGGGCCCAGCCCTCGACCGCGGCGATCAACGGCTTGCTCGGCGGCTTCTCGGTGATGCCGCCGAAGCCGCGACCGGGAACGCTCGGAACCTCACCGCGGGTGAAGGCCTTCAGGTCCATTCCGGCGCAGAAGGTTCCACCCGCTCCGGTGAGGATGCCGACGGTGATGTCGTCGCGGGAATCGAACTCGTCCATGGCAGCGGCGAGGAGTTCGGCGACCTCACGGTTGACCGCGTTGCGTGCCTCGGGCCGATTGATGGTGAAAACGGCGACGCCGTCGGCGAATTCGGTGGTGACCGGACTCATCGGGGAATGTCCTCTCGAGCAGGGGGATGGGGTTCAGTCGAGGTCGGGGCGGTCGGGAACCACCCGATGGGTTCGGTGCCGACGCCCCTGATGAGTCCGCGTTCGGCCAATACCACCAGGTGGGCATTGGTCTCGCGCAACGCCATCCGGCTCAGGGGCAGTGACAGCTGCTCGAACGGCCGCGACCAGGTGACCGACCGGGTGATCTCCCAGGCGGTGGATCCCGGTGCGTCGGTGATGGTCTCGGCGATCTCGGTCAGCCGCTCCTCGTGATGGGACAGCAGATCGGTGACGCGGTCGGACAGGCCGCGGAATCGGTACTCGTGTGACGGCATCGCCTCGAGATCACCGAGGTGCTCGGTATTGGCCAGTGAGGTCAGGTAGTCGGCCAGTGGACTCCGGCCCTGGAACGGGTTGGTCGACACGTTCGGACTGATCCGGGGGAGCAGATGATCGCCGGTGAAGATCACCCCGGCGTCGTCGTCGGCGAAACACAGGTGGCCGGCCGTGTGACCGGGGGTCCAGATCGCACGCAGGTTCCAGCCGGGGATGTCCAGGGGCCCGCCGCCGTCCAGTTCGACGTCCATCGTGCGGCCCTTCGGCAGACGCACGATCTCACGGATTCCGGCGTCGACGATCTCGGTGGGGGCGCCCAGCTCCAGGAGATCGAGTTGGGCGTCGGCGACCTGACGGGCCACCTCCTCCTCGTCGTGATGACGCAGGAACCGGGCGTCGTTGCGGTGCATACCCAGCCGCGGATCGGTGTGCTCGAGCAGGCGGGGGACCAGGCCGAAGTGGTCGGGGTGCAGGTGGGTGATGAAGACATCGGTGATGTCGGAGAGGTCGTGCCCGGTGGCATGAATCCCCGCGACCAGGGTGTCCCACGACTCGTCGGTGTTCCAGCCGGTGTCGATGAGAGCCAGTCCGCCATCGGCGGTGACCAGCGCGTACACCAGGATGTAGCGCAGCGGATTGCCCGGCATCGGCACCGGGATGGAGAACAGGCCGGGGCGGACCTCTTCGACCGGTGGGAGAACCTTCTCGGCCCAGGCCTCGCGCTGTCGGTGGCCGGTGACCACCACCGACAAGCCCGTCGGCTCGGTATCCGATGCAGTGCTCATCGATCCATACGATCACGGGATAGGTGCATCGGGCAACCATTTCTGGGCTCATGCATCGTGAGGTAAACCCTATGTGTCACAGATGTGCTCGGACGTTGACACGCCGACAGTGCGACGGTCAGGGTGGCGCAGTGGGCTTCGATGATGCGACCGCTGCTGACCCCGCCGGTGATTCCGGCGCCGGTGACTCTGGCACCGAAGACGGGTTGCCGCTCGCCGGCCTCACCGTCGTGGCCGTCGAGCAAGCGGTTGCCGCGCCGCTGGCCACCCGGCACCTGGCAGACCTCGGAGCGCGCGTCATCAAGGTGGAGCGTGTCGGTGAGGGGGATTTCGCCCGCAACTACGACGCCGCCGTCGAGGGGCTGGCGTCGCATTTCGTGTGGCTGAACCGCGGTAAGGAGTCCTTCGCGGTCGACCTCAAGTCCGAGCTGGGTAAGCTGCAGGTGCGCCGCCTCATCGACCGCGCCGATGTCTTCCTGCAGAATCTGGCGCCGGGCGCCGCGACCCGTCTCGGGTTGGATGCGGGCACACTGCGGGCCGGTCATCCCGAACTCATCGTGGTCGACATGAGCGGCTACGGCACCGCCGGCCCGATGCGTGACCGCAAGGCCTACGACATGCTGGTGCAGGCCGAGGCCGGGCTGATCTCGGTGACCGGTACCGCCGAGCACGCCACCAAGACCGGCGTACCGACCTCCGACATCGCCGCCGGGATGTATGCGCTCACCTCGATCCTGTCGGCGCTGGTGCGTCGCGGGGTGACCGGACGCGGCGCGAGCATCTCGGTGTCGATGTTCGACGCCACCGTCGAGTGGATGGGCCACGCCATGTACATCCAGATGTACGAGGATCGGCAGATCCCACGCTGCGGGGTGGGGCACGCCGCGATCGTTCCCTACGACGCGTACCCGACGCGTGACGGTGAGATCCTCATCGGCGTTCAGAACGACCGCGGTTGGCGCACTCTGGTGACCGACGTGTTCGGTCGCCCCGAACTCGCCGATGACCCGCGCTACGCCACCAACATCGAGAGGGTCGCCCGCCGCGCCGAGGTCGACGGACTCGTCGCCGACTGCACCTGCGACTTCTCCAGCGGAGACCTCGATGAGCGGCTGGCGAAGGCCGGCATCCCGGCCGCACAGATCCGCGACGTCGCCGGCCTGGTGGAACATCCGCAGCTCTCCGCCCGCGATCGGTGGCGCACCGTCGACACGGAGATCGGCCCGATCCGAGCACTGTTGCCGCCCATCACCTTTGAGGACGTCGAACTGTCGATGGGTGCGGTCCCCGCCCTCGGTGAGCACACCGACGCCATCCTCGCCGAACTCGACGCCGACGACGCGCCGTAACGGCATCTGTGCAAGCGGAAGCTGTGGGGTGCGTCGGGCTTTCGGCTTGCGAGGTCTCGATACGCGACGAGCTCGCTTCGCTCGCGCGGCGCACTCGACCGGCGGGGGTGGCGGCGCGGTCGAGCGGCGGTGAGATCGCTGGTCGCAGTGGCCGAAACGCTCACGGCCCGGTGATCCACTCACTCCAGGTGGTCAGGGCCGCCAGGGCATCGGTCAGTGGTGTGACGCCGATACCCGGTCCGGTGGGTACGGTCATCCGACCGTCCTGTGCCACAAAGGGTTCGGTGATGTCGGTGTGGAAGTAGCGTGCCGACGACGAGATGTCGCCGGGCAGGGTGAAGCCGGGCAGTGAGGCCAGTGCGAGGTTGGCGGCGCGACCGATCCCGGTCTCGAGCATGCCGCCGCACCACACCGGGATTACGTGCGCGGCGCAGACATCGTGGATGCGGGCAGCCTCGAGGTATCCGCCCACGCGGCCCGGTTTGATGTTGACGATGTCGACGGCCCCGCGGGTGATCGCGTCGGCCGCGCCCGCGGCCGACAGGATGGATTCGTCCAGGCACACCGGTGTCGTCGAGATCTGGCGCAGCCGTGCGTGACTGGCGATGTCCTCCTCGTCGAACGGCTGCTCGATGAGCAGGAGGTCGTACTCGTCGAGGCGGGTCAGATGACGCAGATCGGCCGGGGTGTAGGCGGTGTTGGCGTCGACCTGCAATGGGAGGCGTGGACCCCAGCGGTCCCGCACGGCCGCGACCGGCTCCACATCCCATCCGGGCTGGATCTTCAGTTTGATTCGGCCGTAACCGGATTCGAGGTATCCGGAGACCTCATCGAGCAGGGCGCCGATGTCGTCCTTGATGCCGACGCTCACCCCGACCGGCACCGACGTCGCGGTGCCGCCCAGTCGGGACGCCAATGACATCCCCGCCGAACGTAATTCGGCGTCGAGTACCGCTGCCTCCAACGCCGCCTTGGCCATGCGGTGTCCCTTGATGTGGGCCAGGCGTGGCGCCACCGCAACCGCGGTGACGTCGTCGCCGTTGGTCACTGCCGGAATCAGGAAGCGCCGCAGGACGTCGATCGCTCCGTCGGTGTATTCCGACGAATACACCGGCTCGTCGATGCTGACGCATTCACCCCACCCCTCCGCGCCCGGGGTGACCACCCGCACGAGAAGGGCGTTGCGGCTGTGCTCGACGGCGAAGGATGTCCGAAATGGTGACACCAGCGGGAGTTCCACCCGCCGCAACTCGACTCCGGTGATCTTCACGACGCTCCGTTCATCGGGTCGAGTTCGCGCTCGGTTGCCGGACCGAAGACATAACACCCCGATCTCAGGAAGCTCACCGGACGAAACGGCCCATCGGATAGCAACGGCGACAACGCGTCTCGCGTCACCTGCCGCCAGCGCGACGCCTCTCTGGGATGTGCTCGACGCATCGCCTCGATGTCCCGCGGGATCTCCACCAGCACGGTGTCGTCCGGTCGTGGCTCCTCGAGGGACTGTACGGGATGTGCGGGGTCGGTGGTGTCGATCGCGACGACCGCACCGGCGGCACGCAGGCTGTCCACCGTGGCGATGCCGTTGCGGCCCACCGTGTCCGGTCCATCGATCGCCCAGCTCATCACCATCCGGTCGGATTCGTCGGCGCCGCCGAGTTCGTCGCCGATCGCGCCATAGAAGTCACGATGATAGGCCACCGGTACGGCACCGAGTTTGGCGATGTTGAAGTAGGCGTTGCGTGCCACCAGCGGATCGAAGGTCCAGGTGATGCGCGCCAGTTCCTGCGCGCGCGCCCAGTCGCGCTGATGCAGTTTGAGCGCGAATCCGACCCGACGTCCGATGCCGCGGCGCGACACCCCGGTCATGTGACTGTGCAGAACTTCACCGACCGGGGCGCCGAAGAAGGCGACGGTCCCGCCGGCCAGTTCGCCGTCGACATATGCTCCGACGACGTAGTTGCCGGCATGCGACAACGCCTTGAGCATGTCGACGCTCACCGGACGATTCGTCGGATCCGGGTGCCACACATCGTCGAACACCCGGGTGAGCGCATCGAGGTCGTCGGTGGAACTCAGTTCGCGTATCCGGACGCCCGGAAAGTCGTTGGGGAACATGGAGTCTGCGGTCATGGCGGGCCGACCCCTCGGTCAGGGTTCGATGAGAAGTCCGGCGGGTTCCTCGGCGGCGTCAGCGGAATCCCATAGGGCCATCAGTTCGGCGAGGATCTGGGTGGAGGCACCCAGCGCACTGAGGTGACTCTCACCGGGAAGCTCGTACAGCTTGGCATCACTCAACAGCGAAACCATATGTGTCCCATGAGCATACGGGATGATGTGGTCGTGGTCGCCGTGCCACCACCGTACCGGGGTGGAGATGTCTGCGACGCGGAAACCCCAGTCGCGGGAGAACGCCAGGATATCGGCGAACGGCGCGTCCATCCGGCGGCTCCCGCCGTGGAGCAGGTCGTCGAGGAACATCGCCCGGAACTCCGGGCGGGCGAGGAGTTCGCGGTCGGCTCGCGGAGATAGTTGCCCGTAGAGACGGATCGCGGGATCGGCGATCGGCCGGGCCACTCCCAGGAACGAGCTGATGATCTTGCCCACCGGCGCACCTGCCACACCGACGATCGGTGCGGCGAGTGTCCCCAGTCGCATCGCCCCGCCGCCGATGGCCTCGGGGCCGACGGTCGGTGCGACGCCGCCGACGATCCCGGCGGCCACCACCCGGTCGGGGAAGGCGTAGGCGGAGGCCAGGGCGTATGGGCCGCCGCCGGACATGCCGATCACCACGAACTTCTCGATGCCCAGTGCCTCGAGGACCGGGTCGAGGTCGGCGGGGAAGTCGGCGACCCGCTGGTAGCGGTGGGCGGTGGAACTGCCGACACCGGGCCGGTCGAGGCCGATCAGGCGGATGTGGTTCTCGGCGGCGTAGGCGCGCGCCTCGGTCGGGATCTGCCTGCGTGCACCCGGCGTACCGTGCAGCCAGATCACGGCGCGGCCGGTGGCCGAGCCGAACTCGGCAAACCCGATACGGCGTCGTCCGGCGTCGACGGCCACCGAACCCTCGATCTTCGGGCGGTCGATTTCCATCATGTGATCAGGATCGCACTGTGGGGTCGCGTCGGGGAAGGCGGGTCGACGGTCGGTGTCCCGATGAACGCGAATAGGGCACTGTGGAGAACAATTCGCCCGGCGAACGAAATGGGGTTTGTATGTCATGGGGAATGGCGCCACTGCGCAACAGGGTGTTCCGCAACCTCTTCATCGCCCAGATGGTGTCCAACATCGGCCTCTGGATGCAGACCGTCGGCGCACAGTGGTTCCTCGTCGACGCGCACGCCGGCCCGACGGTGATCTCACTGGTCCAAACGGCGAGCCTGATCCCCACGGTGCTGTTATCCCTGCTCGCCGGGGTGCTGGCCGACATCCTGGATCGCAAGTGGCTGCTGGTCGTGATGAGTGCGTATGCAACGGTGGTCGCCGCGGTCATGGCGGTGTTGGCCTGGGCCGATCTGCTCGATCCGGTGACCCTGCTCATCCTGACGTTCTTGCTGGGAGCGGGGTCGGCGCTGGCGGCGCCGGCCTTTCAGGCGGTCAATCCCGATCTCGTGCCCCGCGAGCAGATCGCCGACGCGGCATCCCTGGGAAGCATGTCGATCAACGTGGCCCGCGCCGTCGGACCGGCGTTGGCCGGTGTGTTGTTCTCCGTCGGCGGTGCCGGGGTCGTGTTCGCGATCAATGCGCTCTCCTACGTGGCGGTGGTGGCGGCGCTGCTGACGTGGCGGCGTCCGGCGGCCACTGCGCAACTGGAACCCGAGCACCTCGGGACATCGCTGGTGGTCGGCGTGCGGTACGTGATCGCCGCACCGATCGTTCGGCGCATCCTGGTGCGTTCCGGGCTTTTCGCGTTTCCGGCGTCGGCGTTGTGGGCGTTGCTGCCGGTGGTGGTCTCCGACTCGTTCGGGTGGGGATCGACCGGCTACGGGATCGTGTTGGGCGTTCTGGGTGCCGGCGCCATCATCGGTGTTTTCGCGCTGCCCTGGATGCGCGATCACCTGCCGCCCAACGTGATCCTCGCGTCCTCGGCGGTGGTGTTCGCCGGTGGCACCCTGGCCGCCGCCGTCGCCCCGGCGATCGTGGCGGTCATCGTGTTCATCCCCACCGGCATCGCCTGGATTGCGACGCTGTCCACTCTCAACGCCGAGATGCAGTTGACCCTGCCAACCTGGGTGCGCGCCCGCGGTATGGCCGCCTACCTGCTGGTGTTCATGGGATCGCAGGGTGTCGGCTCGCTCGTCTGGGGCGCGGTCGGCGGCGCACTGAGCGTGCGGTGGGCTCTGATCATCGCCGCGGTGGGCCTCGTGGTGACCGCGGTGAGCGTGGTGGCGCTGCCGATCCACGCCGAGACCGGGACGCTCGACCGCACCGTTTCGGCGGCATGGCCGGAACCGACGCTGATCTTCGAACCCGCTCCCGACGACGGCCCGGTGCAGGTGAGCGCGTTCTATCGAGTCGCGGCCGACCATCACGACGAGTTCATGAACCGGATGGCGGCCGTGGCCAAGGCGCGGCGGCGGACCGGCGCGCGCAACTGGCATCTGTTCCGCGACGGAGCCGATGCCGACGCATTCGTCGAGCAGTTCGTCGTCGGCTCGTGGTCGGAGTACCAGCGTCAGCGCATCGACCGCTGGACCGAGTACGACCATCAGCGGGTGGCCGACGCGCTCGCCCTCACCGAGGACGGGCGGTCCCGTCAGGAACATCTGTTCTGCGTGCCGGTGGGTTAGGACGCGCCTGTCCACAGGTCCCGGGAAGGATCCTCGCGTACCGTCGTACCGGTGAGTACGTCAGTGGTGGATCGGGTGGCACGAGCCTTGCCGTTGGGGCAGTCGCCCTACCCGCGGGTCCGTGATCTGCCGGCCGGCCGCATGGTCGAACTCCCGGGTCGGGGTGCCACCTTCGTCACCGATTCCGGTCCGGCCGACGCCCCGGTGATCATCCTGCAGCACTCGGTGATGACGACCGGCCTGTTGTGCTGGTACCCGACCATCCCCGAATTGAATCAGCGGTACCGGGTGATCACGCTCGACCACCGCTGGCACGGCCGGGGTATCCGGTCCACCGAGTTCAACCTGCTCGACTGCGCCGACGACGTGGCGGCACTGGCCGATGTCCTGGGCGTCGAACGCTTTGTCGCAGCCGGGTTCTCGATGGGTGGTGGCATCTCGCAGCTGGCGTGGCGCCGGCATGCCGATCGCGTCGCCGGCCTGGTGCTGTGCTCGACCGGTCCGTTCTTCAGTACGAACGATCCACGGCTGCGTGAACAGGCCAATCGCACCGGCCGCATGCTCAAGCCCGTCTACAAGGTGATCCCGCGGCCGACGGGGCAGACCCTGGACAAGCCGACCTCCAACACCATGGTGTGGGGGATGCGCCAGTTCTTGTCCACGCCGCTGTCGCACACCGGCGACTTCGGGGAAGGCTTGGGCCGCTTCGATTCTCGTGAGTGGCTGCAGACGATCGACGTTCCCACCGCCGTGGTCGTCTCGACCCGCGACAAGACCGTATCGCCCGAACGTCAGCAGCTCCTCGTCGATGGCATCCCCGGCGCGCAACGTTTCGACGTCGACGGCGGGCACGCCTGCTGTGTTCTCGGCGCCGACAAATTCGTCCCGCAGTTCCTCAATGCGGTCGACGCGGTTGTGAGCGCGGCCAATGTGAGCACACCGCCGCGGCTCATCCTGCCCTGAGTCGGCGGTCGGACTTCCCGCGCGGCCGGCGCCGATGTGCAATTACTCGTCTCTTCACCAGGGCCTTCCCCGTTCTATCGCGCGCGATCATTGACGCATTCGCGATAGGAAAGGGGTGTGATGGGTACTCCGGCACGCGCCCACCGCGACGCCCTGGTCAGTCGGGGGATGCGGGATCTCGACTCGATCGTGCGCCCGGCGATGACCGGGCCTTCGCAACCCGGCGAGCTCGGCGCGATCGTGACGAGTCTGCACGAGATCGAACAGTCCCTCGGCGTACCGATGGTCGACGTTCTCCGGGTCCTCGCAGACAACCTCGCAGCCGCTCCGTCAACGTCGGTGTCGCGGATGATGACCGCCGATCAGGAAGCGGCGTTGCGGGCCGCGGGATCGTTCGTCGACGAGATGCCACCCCTGGAGGAACGGGCGTCGACGACCGCCCTGCACCGCACCGGTGACCTACTCGCGACCGCGCTGAGCACCGACGAGGCCGCCGTCAGACTGGGGGTCACTGCGGGACGAGTACGTCAACGACTGTCGAATCGCACCCTCCTTGCGGTGAAGGTCGGTGCCGCACATCGGCTTCCGGCCTTCCAGTTCACCGATGACGGTGAACTCCCCGGATGGGATCGGGTCGCGCCGGCCTTTCCCTCCACCGCGCACCCGACCGCCGTCGCCTGGTTCATGCAGACCCCACATCCTGATCTCACCGCCGCCGGTGAATCCCTGTCGCCCAGCCAGTGGCTGGCCGGCGGCGGAGACATCGACCGCGTCGTCGACCTCATCACGACCGCGTTCGCTGTGCACGCTTCGTGACCGAATACCTCCCGCCGCCGGACCCGACCCGGTTCCCCGTTCTCGCCGACGAGCACGTGCAGCTCATCAGGCCCGGCGTGCCGGTCGGCCGCATCTACTTCGCCGGCGGCCCGTTCCCGGCAGTGTGGGACGACTTCCGGTGGTTCGGCCCGACAGGGTCGCGTTTCGACCATCACCAACCGCCGGCACGCGTACACACCGGCCGCGCCATCATGTACCTCGCACCCGCCCTCACCGACAGCCGGTACACGATGTCCGTCCTGGAAACCGCGCTCGTGGAATGCTTCCGCGACACCGGCACCGTCGACGCATCCACAGATCTCCCACACCTCGTCCTCTTCACGCCGACGCGGCCGCTGCGGCTGCTGGATCTCGCCGACAGTGACTGGGTGACCATCGCCGGTGCCAATGCCGCCATCTCCGGTGGCCGCCGCGACACGGCCCGCCGGTGGGCCTCCGCGATCTACGACCACTACACCGGCGCCGGTGCGGTCGACGGTCTGATCTACACCACCTCGAACAAACCGGCCAACCGCTCCATCGCACTCTGGGAACGCGGTGCCGACGCACTGCCCGACCGGCCAGACCTCAACGAACCCCTCAACCACCTGGCCCTGCGCCCCGCCGTCGAAACCTTCGCCTACCGCGTTGGGCTGTCCCTCATCATCTGACCGACACCGCAACAGCACCATCGGCCGGCGGCACACATCCGTCGTCGTCATTCGGCGACACACGCTCATCGGTCCGGCGCCAAGAGCTATGGCCAGGCATCGCCACGATCCCCCACATACGACGAGACCGATACCGCAGTCGGGGGTCGCGGTATCGGTCTCGTGTGCGATGACGCCGATCGGTTCGTCACCGCTCCCTGTGAGAAGGGAGTTTCAGAATATCAAGTGGCCTGCGATTTCAGGAAGGCTGAACGGCCTCGATTTCGAGGGTGATGGTGATCTTGTCGCCCACGACCACGCCGCCGCCCTCGAGCGGCATCTCGATGTCGATGCCGAAGTCCTTGCGGTTGATGACGGTGTTGGCCTCGAAGCCGGCGACGGCGCCGTGTCCCATGCCCGGGTTCTGGCCGTTGAACTCGAGATCGAGCTCGACCTGCTTGGTCACGCCCTTGAGGGTGAAGTCGCCGACGAGCTTGTAGTCGTCGCCGGAGGGTCGGACGTCGGTGGAGACGAAGGTGGCGGTCGGGAACTTCTCGGCGTCGAAGAAGTCGGCCGACTTGATGTGGCCGTCACGCTGGGCGTTTCCGGTGGTGATGGAGGTGACGTCGATCTCGGCCTGCACCGACGGGGTGCCGTCTTCGGCGACGGTGATGGTGCCGCTGAAGGTGTCGAACTTGCCGCGGACCTTGCTGACCATCAGGTGCTTCACGGAGAAGCCGACGGTCGAGTGGGTCGGGTCGATGGTCCAGGTGCCGGCGGCGATCGGTGCGGTGACGGTGGGGGTGCTCATGGTGGCTCCTACGCTCGGTTGGTGATGCTTGGTGGTCTCTGGGCCGTCGTGACCCATCGCCGAGTATAAGCGGACCGCGGTCCGATTTCATTCCCGGATTCGCGAATCTTTTTTCCGTGGGCCTATGACCAGGCGAAAACCGGTTGCTCGTATCCGTCGACGCGCGTGTGGCGACCGCGCAGGCACACCTCGGCGAACTGATGGATGACCGCGGCCGTCGGCGCGTGGACCAGGGCGCCGACGATCGGCAACTGGATGACCGGGCGCGGGGACTCGGGGATCGACAGGAACCGCGGAGTGACCAGGACGTCGTCGAGAGGCACGAAGAACAGTTGTGCCACCTCGGCCGGGTTGGGCGTGGGGTCCTCGGTTGCCCCCGCCCAGCAGACGACCGGGGTGATCACGAATCCCGAGCGGGTGGGGTAGTCGTCGAGGAGGCCGACGACGGCGTCGTCGTCGAGTGCGATGCCGATCTCCTCGTGCAGTTCGCGCAACGCGGCCGTCGGGGCGTCCTCGCCGGCGTCGCACCGGCCACCCGGAAGGGCGAACTGCGCCGCGTGCCGACGCATCGTCGCCGGACGTTTCATCAGCCAGATGCCGAGGGTGCCCTCGCGCTCGGTGATGACCACCGCCACCGCGGCGGCGGTACCGGGGAGCTCGGTACCGCGGCGGTCGAAGGCGTCCAGGCGTGCGGTCAGGGTGTCTCGATCGGGATGGGTCACCCGTTCAGTTGACCACGCCCCTCGGTGACCATGCCGGTCCGTCAGTACGGCGTCGCGATCCGGCGCAGTGGAAGGTCGGCGGCGCGATACTCGCCGACCGTCCGTTCCGGCAGTGTGATGTCGAGGGTTTCGAGCGGCGTGTAGGGAATCTGCTCGAGCAGATGGTGGATGACGTTGAGGCGTCCGCGTTTCTTGTCGTCGGTGTTGGCGACGTACCACGGCGCCCACCCGGTGTCGGTGGTGCGGAACATCTCGTCACGCGCCCGGCTGTAGTCATCCCAATGTGTGTAGGACTTCAGGTCCATCGGGGAGAGCTTCCAGTACTTGCGCGGGTCATCGATCCGCCCCTGCAGCCGCAGTGTCTGCTGTTCCTCACTAACCTCGAGCCAGTACTTGAGCAGGATGATCCCGGAGGCGACCACGGCCTTCTCGAAGCCGGGAGTGTCGGCCAGGAACTGCGTGCTCTGCTCCTCGGTGCAGAATCCCATCACGCGTTCGACGCCGGCACGGTTGTACCAACTGCGGTCGAAGATCACCACCTCGCCGGCCGCCGGCAGATGCGGCACGTACCGCTGGATGTACATCTGCGACTTCTCGCGTTCGGTGGGGGCGGGCAGCGCCACGACGCGGAAGACGCGTGGGCTGACCCGCTCGGTGAGCGCCTTGATCACCCCGCCCTTACCGGCGGTGTCCCGGCCCTCGAAGACGATGCAGATCTTGGCCCCGGTGGACTTCACCCATTCCTGCAGGGCCACGAGCTCGGCGTGCAGGGGTTTGATGAGCTTGCGAAACTCCTTGTTGGACATGGGTTCACGGTCGGATGATGGCGGAGCCGGCGGAATCGCCGCCGGTTCGTGGCGCTTGTCGTGCTTGTGCTTCTTCTTGCCCATGTTCCGACCTCCGCGTCGACGATCCGTGGGGTCCACCCTATTTCACCGGTGATCGCCTGCGGCGTCATCTGTGGCAATCGATCCCCCATCTTCCCCGCAATGTCTGAGCCAACCGAATCCGGTTGCAGTCCTGCACTTTACGAGTCGATTACCTGGTCCCCGGTGTGCGCATACTGGTCGCGTGTCATCGACGCTTGCCCCACTGACACTCACCACGGCGTTCGCCTCGTGGCGGGCCGACCTGCCGACGCTGCTCCTCGTCGTGGCGATAGCGCTCACCTACTCGTGGGGTGCGCGCCGCGCCGGGATCGGGTGGCGGCCGGCCGGTGCGTTCGCGGCGGGTGTCGTGCTGTGGGTCATCGGAGCGTGCAGCTTCATCGGCGTGTACGCCGACACCCTGTTCTGGGTGCGGTCGTTGCAGTTCGTCGTGGTGTTGCTCGCCGTGCCATTCTGTCTGGCCCTCGGCCGGCCGGTATCGGTCCTGTGTCGGGCCCTCGGACCCGATCGCGCATCACTCGTCGACGATGCGCTCGCCTCGAGGGTCGTTCGCGTCCTCGCATCGCCGGTGGTGACATCGGCGGGCGTGGTGCTCACGCCCTGGCTGATCTACCTGACCGGCTGGTATCCGCTCGTGCTGCGCTCCGACGCCATGGATGTGCTCACCCGAATCCTGCTGGTGCTCTGCGGTTTCGGCTACTTCTATGCGCGCCTGCAACTCGACCCGGTGCCGCGACGGTACTCGCCGAGTCTGTCGCTGCTGATCACCATCGTCGAGACGTTGGGTGACGGCGTACTCGGCGTGGTGATGTGGCAGGGGCCGTTGATTGCTGCAGCTTATTACGCATCCGTGCACCGGACGTGGGGGCCGTCGCTGCGCACCGACCAGACGATCGGCGCGGGAGTCTTCTGGATATTCGGTGATCTCGTCGGCCTGCCGTTCCTGCTGGTCCTGTTTCACCGATTCCGACTCGACGAGCGTGAGAGCGCCGACGCGGTGGACGCCGTCCTCGATGCCGCCGATGACGGCGAGGACGTGCCGAGCGCGTCACCCGGCCTGTGGTGGCAGGCCGATCCGCAATTGCAGCAGCGGTGGCGCTGAGCGTCCGCCGGGGTTACCCGGTGCCGGGCCCGTACACCGTGCGGTACCAGATCGCGGTCAGGATCTCGATGGCGGTGTCGTCGTCGGGGCGTGCCACGCCGATGTCTCCATCGGTGGCAAGCCATGTGTAGCAATAGGACTCAAGGGTGGTGACCAGGGCGGAGGCGAGTGCGTCGAGCGGCAGGCCGATGCGGTAGCCGGCCCGCTCGGCGCCCTGCAGGCCGCTGAGGATCTGTTCGATGCCCGAGGCCCGGTTGCTGCGCCAGCGCTGCCGGAAGGTCTCGTCGAGCATCGACATCTGGAACAGGCCGATGATCTCGGGGAGGTACTTCTTGTAGGTGGTCCAGTAGGCGGTCACCGCGGCACGAATCCCGGCCTCCGGATCGGCGTGTTTGCTCGACAGTGAACCCGCCACCACCTCGCTGCCGAACTCCTCGAGCAATGCCTCGAGGAGTTGTTCCTTGTTCTCGTAGTAGTTGTAGAACGATCCGGTGGATCGGCCGGCCGCGGCGGCGATGTCGGAGATCTTCGCGTTCAGATATCCCTTCTCGGAGAACACCTGACGCGCCGCGTCGAGGAAGGCGGCCTCGGTTCGACGGCCCTTCGTGGTGGGTGGCACGTGACCCCGCTTCCTCGTCTCGTCGTGGTCGGCGCCCCGACCTGTGGTTGTGAGTATGCATGTTCGCCGAATGTGTCGGCGAGTTCGTCGCGTCCGACGCCGACTCCTTGTGATTTCCTGAAACTGAATCTAGCATCAGAAAACAATGCGGGTGACCACCGAAGGAGAATGCGCATGGCGATGATGACCAGGGACGACTACATCGCGTCGCTCGATGACGGCAGGCGGATCTTCGCCGAGGGTGAAGAGGTCAAACAACTTGCCGAACACCCGCAGTTCGCCACGGCCATCGCACTGATCGGCGACGGATACCAACAGCACCACGTCCCCGGTGATGACGCCAGTGGACCGTACTTCGCGGTGCCGGAGAGCAAAGACGATCTCAAGGTCATCCTGGAGCAGCTGCTCGGCTGGGACATGGTCACGGTGACCACCAGCCAGGGACTGCTCGCGTTGCTCACCGCGGCGGCCCGGATGCGCGCCGATCACCCGGAGCTGGCCACGCGGATCGAGGACTACTTCGAGTACTGCAAACGCAACGATCTGCGGTGTGTGCAGGCCATCACCGACGCCAAGGGTGATCGGCGGCTGGCACCGGGTGCGCAGACCGACCCGGATGTATACACACGCATCGTGGCGCGCCGTCCCGACGGCATCGTGATCCGGGGCGCCAAGCTGCACATCTCCTCAGCGGCGGTCTGCCACGAGCTGGTGGTCATGCCGACGAAGAACATGAAGCCCGGTGAGGAGGACTACGCCGTCGCCTGCGCGGTGCCCGTGAACGCACCCGGCGTCCGCATCGTCAACACCAATTACGCACCGCGCGAACGGGAAGAGGACTTCCCGGTCAGCTCAAAGCACAACATGCCGGAGGGATTCATCATCTTCGACGACGTGTTCGTGCCCAACGAACGCGTCTTCCTGGCCGGCGAGACCGGCCATTCGGCCACCTTCGCCCACGCCCTCGGGTTGTGGGAACGGCTCGGCGGAACCGCCCACATGGCCGAATTCGCGGACCAGCTGGTGGGTCTGGCCCAGCTCATCGCCGAGGCCAACGGCACCGAACGGATCAATCACATCCGCGAGAAGATCGCCGAGATGGTCATTTACGCGACGATGACGCGCTCCGGGCTGGAGGCGGCGATCGCCAACGCCGAACCCAGCCCGGAGGGCTGGTACTTCCCGAGCGAGCTCTACACCAACGCCGCAAAGCATTACGCCGCCGAGCAATACAGCCTGATGGTGCGCCACCTGCACGACATCGGGGGTGGCTCGATCCTCACCGCACCGTCGGTCGCCGACCTGCGTAACGACGAGGTGGGCCCGTTCATCGAGAAGTACATGGCCACCAAGGACGGTATCTCGGGGGAGTACCGGACGCGGCTCTTCCATGCGATCCGCGACTTCACCGCCGACGCCTACGGTGGTTGGCAGTTGGTCACCATGATCCAGTCCGGCGGTGGGCTTTACGCCCAGCGGCTCGTCGCCCGCAAGCATTACGACATGGACAAGGCCAAACGGCTCGCGCTCGAACTCGCGGGACTGGCCTGACGGTGACGTCGGTGACGACGACAGGCATAGCGCCACAGGGTATCTCGGAGTTCGCGGTTTTCCTGCGCGAGCGGTTGGCCTCGCTGGTCGGCGAGTTCACGCAGAGCGGCGACGGCCACGACGACGGTTCCGGTGACCGCATCGCGGCCGTCGAAGAACTGCGCGAGGGTCACGAGGAGATCGTCGCACGGGTCCGGGCCCTGCAGGGTGCGTTGTTCACCGCCGGAATCGCCTGGCCCAGTGGGCCGGTGGACCTCGGGGGGCTCGGCTTGACCGCCGCACACGACCAGGTGCTCGACACGGTGCTCGACGAGTTGGGATTCCCATCCCGGGAGGCGTTGTTCGTCGGACTCAACATCGTCGCTCCGGCGCTGGTGCACCACGCCCCGCCGGAGTTGCGGGAGCGGGTGGTGACCGGATTGTTCCGCGGCGAGCTCATCGGGTGCCAACTGTTCTCCGAACCGGACGCGGGATCGGATCTGGCCGGCGTGAACACCCGGGCGGTCCGCGACGGCGACGACTGGATTCTCTCCGGGCAGAAGGTGTGGACGTCGATGGGTCACCTCGCCGATGTCGGTGAGGCACTCGTCCGCACCGATCCGCAGGCCCCCAAACACGCCGGCCTCACCATGTTCTGTGTCGACATGCACGCCCCGGGTGTCACGGTGCGCCCGATCCGCCAGATGACCGGTGGCGCCGCCTTCAACGAGGTCTTCCTCGACGGGGTTCGGGTACCCGACACCCATCGGATCGGTGATGTCGGGCAGGGCTGGCGGGTCGCCGCAACCAGTCTCGGCAACGAACGCGCCACCATGAGCGGCGCCGCCGGACCGCTCACCCCGTATGTGATGGAACGCGTTGTGGCACTGGTCCGTCGGCTCGGCGCCGAGGCCGACCCGATCCACCGACCGCAGATCGCGCGAACCGTCGCCGCGGTGACCGCGATGCGAGCCGCCGCCGATCTCACCCCCGGATCCTGGTCGCACACCATGGCACCGGTGTCCGGGTCGGTGAGCAAGATGCTGATGGCCGCCGCGGCCGACGAGATCGCCACCCTGGCGGCCGCGGTCCTCGGCGACGCGGCGTTCATCGACCTCGGTGCGAAGGACTCCTTCGCGTGGTCGGAATTCATCCTCGGTGTTCCGGCACTGCACATCGCCGGTGGCACCGACGAGATCCAGTACAACATCATCGCCCAGCGCGGGCTGGGCCTGCCACGCAAGTGACCACGCCAAGCCGGTGCCACTCATATCCGTTGACCGGCAATCCGATTCACCCCCTACAGGAGATGTGAGACATGGAATCGTTCATCCATCACCGCAGCGGACGCACCCCGCGGCAGGTGCACCGAGACGTCGAGGACCTCAAGGACGACGAACTCGGGCGTTACGGCTTCACCGGTCGCACCGCCCACCTCTATCGCCGCAACGATCCCACCGCGTTCCGGGCCGTCGGCGATCACGCCGGACTGGATCGGCAGACATTCGAACTCACCCCGACCGACCAGATCGACGCCGCCGGTGAGCCACTGGTCATGTTCTACAACGACGACGTGCGGATCTCCCTGAGTCGCCGCGGCGAGGTGGCTCCCTTCTACACGCGCAACGTCGACGGTGACGAACTCATCTTCGTCCACGCCGGCACCGGGGAGTTCGAAACCGAGTTCGGCCGATTGGCCTACCGCCCCGGCGATTACGTCTACATCCCGAAGGGCACGACGTATCGGCAGGTTCCCGACGACCGCTGCGTGTTCCTCATCATCGAGGCGGTCGAGGAGTTCCGGGTACCGGAGGCCGGGGTGCTGGGACGGTTCTTCCCGTTCGACTCGTCACTGGTCACCGTCCCGGTGGCCGAGGTGTTCCCCGACGACGGCCGCGAGGAGTACGAGGTCCGCTTCCGGCAGCGGGAGGGCAAGACCTCGATCTTCTACCCGTTCAACCCGCTCGACGTGGAAGGCTGGAAGGGCGACAACTTCGCCTTCACCTTCAACATCGAGGACTACGACGTGATCACCTCGGAGACAGTGCATCTGCCGCCGACGGTGCATCTGTTCATGCAGGCCACCGGTGTGTACGTGATGAACTTCCTGCCGCGGCCGGTCGAGGGCCGCCCGGGCACCGAACGTCTGCCCTGGTATCACCGCAACACCGATTTCGACGAGATCGCCTTCTACCACGGCGGCAGCGTCTTCGGCGTCGACATGCCGGCGGGGCTGATCTCCCATGCGCCACAGGGGATTCACCACGGCATCCCGGAACGTGCGCGGGAACGTGCGCGTCGTCGCTTCGAGAAGGATCAACGCGTCGAATGGCAGGTCATCGCCATCGACACCCATCGTCGGCTCACCCCGACACCGGCGATGTTCGCCTCGGCTCCGGTCGAGGTCGCGCAGGAGGTTCAGGTATGAGCGACGAACGATTCGACTACGAACGCATCCCGTACCTGGTGGTCTTCGACGACACCTCGGCCTATCGGGACACCTACGGCGGGGTCACCGAGTCGGTGGTGTTGGAGAGCTACCTGTTGCGGCCCACCGGAAAGCCCTCCGACACCGTCATCATCTTCATGCACCCGATCGGCGGCGGCGCCTACCTGCCGATGACCAACGCCCTGCCCCGCGCCGGACATCACGTCATCTACTGCAACAGTCGGTACCGCGGCGTGGACAGCGCCCTCATCATGGAGAAGGTGGTCCAGGACCTCGGCGCCTGCGTCAAGGATGCGCGCGAACGCCTCGGCTATACGACGGTCATCCTGGCCGGGTGGAGCGGCGGCGGTGCGCTCTCGCTCTACTACCAACAGCAGGCCCAACACGCGACGGTCACCGCCACCCCCGCCGGGGAGGGCCCCGACCTCACCGAGCTCGATCTGCCCGCGGCCGACGGGATGATGTTGCTGGCCGCGCACGTCAGTCGCCATGGGACCCTGACCGAATGGATGGACGCGTCCATCCTCGACGAGACCGATCCGGAGAAACGGGATCCGGAACTCGACCTGTACAACCCGAACAATCCGAATCAGGCACCCTACTCCGAGGAGTTCGTCCAGCGGTATCGCGGCGCCCAGATCGACCGCAATCGCCGCATCACCGCGTGGGTCAAGGAGCAACTCGACGACCTGCGTGGGCGGGAAGAACCGTTGATGGAGAAAGGGTTCGTGGTGCACGGCACGATGGCCGACCCGCGGTGGCTCGACCTCACCCTCGATCCCAATGATCGTGCGCTCGGCTGCTACCTCGGGGATCCGCGCATCGTCAACATGGGGCCGGTCGGCCTCGCGCGGTTCACCACACTGCGAAGTTGGCTGTCGCAGTGGAGCTATGACGATGCCAACGGCGACGGGCCGCGATGTGCCGCCGATCTGGAGATACCCACCCTGGTGATCGGCAACTCGGCGGACAACGCCTGCACGCCGAGCCACACCCAACGGCTCTTCGACGCCGTCGGACATCCGGACAAGACCCTGCACACCATTTCCGGTGCCACCCACTACTATTCGGGTCGGGCGCAGCTGCCGTATCTGAAGGAGGCCGTCGACACCATCACCACCTGGCTGGGGGAGCGGTCGTGGGTGCAGTGACGGCGGAGAGTGATTCGTCGGAGGAGATCTCCGCCGACGAGGTCCGCGCGGCGCTGCGTGATTACTTCGCCGATGGGAGTGGTCTCGACGAGGTGCGCCGCAACCGGGATCACCCCCACGCCGTGACCGGTGGTGTCGACCGTGCCGGCTGGCGACGACTGGCGCAGCAGGTCGGCCTGACGTCGATGACCGCCCCGGTCTCCTGGGGTGGGCTCGGTCTCGGCGTCCCGTACGCGGTCGCCGCCGTCGAGGAGTGCGGTGCCGCACTGTATCCCGGGCCGGTACGCGCGGCGACGCTGTTGGCCCGGATGCTCGGCGGCATCGAACCCGACGACGTGGCGCCGCCGGTACGTGCAGGCCTCGAGGATGCGCTGGCGGGCACCGCGATCGTCGGGGCGAGTGACCCGGGTGATGGGTCGGCGGTTCCCGAGTTCCGGGTCGGCGGGGTGACCGGACGGATCGGCGCGTGCACCCATGGTGACGTGGCCGAGGTGATCGTGACCCCCGTGCAGACCGCGGACGGTCCGGCGATCGCCGCCGTCGCGGTGAGCGCCGGCGGGTCCGTCGAACGCAGTGCGGTACCGACCATCGATCTGGCGACGCCATTGGCGGACGTCACGGTCGTCGACGTCCCCGCGATCGTGCTCGTCGCACCCGGGAATATGGTGGGCCTGCAACGTTTCCGGAACGCGCAGATGCTCCTGCTCGCCGCCGAGCAGGTCGGCCTCGCCCAGGGATGTCTGAAACAGATGGTCGAATATGCCTCCGTCCGTGAACAATTCGGCGTACGCATCGGCACGTATCAGGCGATCTCGCACCGCTGTGCCCGCACCGCGGTGTCGATCGCGGCGGCCCGGGCGTTGGTGGCCGCGGCCGCGGAGGAGATCGACCGCGGAAACGACACCGCGGCAACCCAGTTCACCCTGTTGGCGCGAGCCGAGAGCGCCGACGCGCAGGCCGCGGCCTCCGACGCCCTGATCCAGGTGTCCGGCGGGATCGGATTCACCTGGGAACACGACGCGCATCTCTACTTCCGGCGAGCCCGCGCGACCGGTGCGCTCGGCGGTATTCCCGCCCGCCTGCGCGACGCGGCGGTGCGGGCCGGATGCCTGGACCTGTTGCTCTCGGAAGCGCGCTCATGACCCTCAGCGCCGATCTGAGCGGACTGGTCGCGGTGGTCACCGGGGCGTCGAGTGGCATCGGTGCGCACTTCTGCTCGGTGCT
The DNA here is from genome assembly GCF_040049135.1 of Gordonia sp. VNK1. Lineage (NCBI taxonomy): Bacteria > Bacillati > Actinomycetota > Actinomycetes > Mycobacteriales > Gordoniaceae > Gordonia > Gordonia sp. VNK1. Next base: position 233,640 of record NZ_JBDZDJ010000007.1, read on the forward strand.
GACCCGCAACGGCGCCACCGTTGTCGCCGCGGCACGCCGCAAGGACCGTCTCGACGCCCTCGTCGCGGCCGGTGACGCGGCCGTCGCGGTGGGGTGCGACGTCGGTGCCGCTCCCGACGTGGCCGCGCTGATCGACGCCGCCGTCGCACTGGGCGGCCCCGACATCGTGGTCAACGCCGCGGGATTCGGTGATGATCACCCGGCCAAGGACGTCCCGATGGACGAGTTCCGGCGGACCATCGACGTCGACCTCACCGCCACCTTCGCGGTGGCACAGGCGGCCGGAAACGCCATGCCGGGCGGTGGGGCGATCATCAACATCGCCTCCATCCTCGGGCTGGTCGGTGCCTGGCCCATCAACCAGGCCGCCTACTGCGCGGCCAAGGGCGGCGTGGTCAACCTGACCCGTCAACTCGGCGCGGAGTGGGCCAAGGACGGTATCCGGGTGAATGCGATTGCGCCGGGCTGGTTTCCGAGCGAGCAGACCGACGACATGTTCGCCGACGAGCGGGCCATGGCCTGGATTCGGCGCAACACCCCGATGGGCCGGCCCGGCCGCCTCGACGAACTCGACGGCGCGCTTCTGCTGCTCGCATCACCGACGAGCACCTTCCTGACCGGGCAGACCCTGGCCGTCGACGGTGGCTGGACCGCACGGTGATTCCACGGTGATTCCACGATGACCGTACGGCTGGAACGGGTTGACGGAGTTGTGACCATCACGCTCGATCGACCGCAGAAACGCAACGCGATGACCGACGAGATGTGGGCGATGTTCGCCGCGCACATCGGTTCCCTCGACGTCGGCGGCACGGACAGGGTGCTGGTGATCACCGGCGCCGGTGGCGCCTTCTGTGGCGGATCGGATGTCGCTGGGCTGCTCGATGATCCGGAGTCCCTGCCGGACCGGATCGACGTGTCCAATCGGTGTGTACTGGCGATGCGGCAGTTGGCGATGCCCACCATCGCGCTCGTCGACGGCATCGCCGCCGGCTCGGGAGTGAACCTCGCGCTCGCCTGCGACCTCGTCTACGCCTCCGATCGCGCGCAGTTCGCGCAACTGTTCATCCATCGTGGCCTGTCGCTGGACAGCGGTGCGAGTTGGCTACTGCCGAGACTGGTGGGGGAGCGACGGACGCGGGAACTGTGCCTGCTCGGCGAGAAGATCCCGGCGGCGGAGGCATTGGCGATGGGAATGATCAACCGGGTGGTCGCTGCCGGCGATCTGATCACCGTGGGGTCCGGGATCGCCGGTCGCCTGGCCGGGTATTCGGGTCAGGCCCTCGCCGGCACCAAGGCGTTGCTCAACCAGACCTGGGAGCACGATCTGGCCGGCGCGCTGCGCGCCGAGACCGACAATCAGCTCCGGGTGATTGCCGGTGATGCTGCCCGCGAGGGTATCTCGGCGTTCGGCGCCGCGTCGCCCGATCGGTGACCTGGGCCGGTCACGGGCCTGCGGTCGCCGGTCGGTCACGGTGTGTGCCGACGCGCAGTGGCCTCGTCGAGAGTGGGCCTCCGTGAACGGGAACCGTTGCCGCCCAGAGGTTGACCCGATTCCAGGCGTCGGGCCCGGTCGGTGATGGTGGTGATCAGACGATGCGACGGCCAACCGGAGGTCACCTCGTCGGGCAGCGATTCCAGCCCAGCGCGGACTCCGGCGATCAGGTCATCGATGGCCGCTTGAGCATCGGCCTCCCGCAAGAGCATTGCCCTCGCCTCGGCGATCAGTGCGGCGCGGTCGACCTTTGCCAACGAAGTCTGGGTGCCGATGGGCAGTGCCATCCGTGCGGACAGTTCGGGGTAGTAGAGGGTGCACAGCGAGTCATAGATGGGGGCGACGGTGGCGGAGCCGCCGCGCAGCAGCAGGGAGTAGTTCTTTCCGTGGCCATCCTCATCGCCCACCAAGGCCCGGAATGCCACTTGGCGAAAGAGTCTGAGCACCTCGTGCCCTGGTGAATCGGCGAACTCACGCAGGATCCGCGCCATGCGCTCCGCGGGGCGACCCACGTGGTACTTGTCCTTCGGTCGTATCCCGAGTGCCTGGCACATGTCCTCCTGGTGGATGCGGGTGATCGTCCCGTCCTCGCCGACCATCCGGTCGTATCGTGTGGTCACGAATGTGCTTCTGCCGCCGATTGATTCGACCCAGACGTCGGTGTCGGACAATGTGCATGTCCTCGCAAGTGTCATCACCAACGCCTCGTTCTCGGCGCTGTGACTCCAGACGGTCGCGGGTTTGAGGATGTGGGTGGACGGATAGCCGTCCAGTGGTGTGCACCAGTCGTCGCCCACCCGGGTGAGCAGTAGCTTGTCTTGCGCTCCGCCGAGGGACATGCGAATCCCCTTGCCCGGGTCCGCGCCCAGGGGCCGGACCGGAAGATCGACGATGAGCGAACCGAGTTCTTCGTCGGTCAACGGTGCGGATGGTCGGGCATTCGCCGAAGGCGGCTCGCCGGCCGGGAGGACGGACACGGCTCCCGCGCAGTCCCTTCCGTACTCTGCCAACAGTCGGATCGAGTCGGCGGCGGTTTCGGGTGCGCCCGACGAATCCAGGCCCACGCCGTGCAGATGTGCGGCCGCGATCTGCAACGCCCGTCCTTCTGGCAGCAGGCCCTCGAGAAAGGCGCGTGAGGCGGCGGGCGGGTTTGCTCCCGGTAGCGCGGGCAGCGAGCACGACAGGATCGGGTCGCCTTGCTCGTTGGCTTCGGTCGCGGCATCCGTGTAGGTCACCGCGACCTTGCGGCCTCGAGATGTCATCGCGGCCGTCGCAACGATCGCGCCGTCGAGCCAGATGTCCAGCTCGGTCATTCGCCGGCCGGGCGTCGTCGGCGAGGACGGACCGCGAGTTCGAGTTCCAGTGCGGCGAGCACATCGAAGAGCCGGTCGACGGCCTTGGTGGCGTCGCCGTCCTCCATCTGGGCCAAGGTGTAACGGTTGGTGCGCGAGATCTCGGCGAGATCGGATTGGGTCATGCCGCGTGACTGACGTGCGGCCCGGAGGACTCGGCCCAGTGCGGAAGCGGATCGGACCCGCACATCGTCGATACCCTCGGATGTTGACATATCGCCACATTATGGGCCATGGATGCTGATGTCAAGAAAACGTCACATCGGATTCGTATATGTCAGATGTCAAGAAAACGCCACATCAACTGACTTGTTGCGGAAGAAGCACCAACAGAAAAAGCCCCGACCGAAGTCGGGGCAATGTCTGTGGCCAGGGCCGGGATCGAACCGGCGACCTTCCGCTTTTCAGGCGGACGCTCGTACCAACTGAGCTACCTGGCCGGAAGGTCCGGTACATACCGAAACCTTTGGCGACCCTGACGGGACTCGAACCCGCGACCTCCGCCGTGACAGGGCGGCGCGCTAACCAACTGCGCCACAGGGCCATGTTCAGTTATCTGCCGGTCGAAACCCGCAGCGTACCCCCTACGGGATTCGAACCCGCGCTACCGCCTTGAAAGGGCGGCGTCCTAGGCCGCTAGACGAAGGGGGCCGGTTCTCCGTTCGGAGGCGCTCCGTTGGGAGCCGACTTAGATTAGGACACCGCGCGGAGAAAACACAAATCGCCATGTCAGGACGGGTTTCTCAACGATGACACGCACAGCGCACACCGTCCGCACCGGCGTCGGATGCGACCGGGTAAACTCGCATCCGCCTTCGTTCGACGAAGGACTGCCCCTATAGCTCAGTTGGTAGAGCTACGGACTTTTAATCCGCAGGTCGTAGGTTCGAGCCCTACTGGGGGCACCGCAGGTGCCGACGAGAGTCACAGCATCCTGGGTCGCATCGCCTCGACGAGGACGTCGACGGGCGGAGATCCGAGTCCGCGGGCTGTCCACGATACGGCCTGTGCGGCGTCCTCGGTCCGTTCGATCCGGGTCCGGCCGGCCCGATACACGATCAGCTTCAGTCCCTTCTGCTCCCAGGGCATGGGAGTCAGCAGTGCGGTGACATTGCGCCGCATCTCACGTGACCAATGACCGGACCGCGACAGCCTGCCCTCGTCGGCGCTGTAGGCGATCACCGCGGACTGATATGACTTTCGGCCGACCCGTGCCAGCCCCAGCACGACGCATCGCCAGTCGGGCAGTGTCTCGTCGGCGACGACGCGCAGAGCGGTCACGATATCGGCAATGATCTCCTCATCGGGGCGGCCCGACGCGTAGGGATTGGCGGGTCGCTCGTTTGGTCCGTACGACTCGAGTCGGTAGATCAGCTCACCGTCGGGGTCAAACATCCCGTAGTCGGCACTCAGTGTCGCGCTCGGCCGCCGTCGAAGGTTGTCCAGCAGGTGCAGGTGGTCGCGCATCAAGACCAGCGAGGCATGGGTGTCGCGGGCCTTTCCGCCCGCGGTGAGCGCCGGCGTGTAGGCGTAGCACTCGTCGTAGGCGAGGGTCCCGCACACCTCGTCGAGCAGCGTGAACTCCGGTTCGATCAGGCTGGGGTAGTCGTTGATCCGGTTGAACCACGACATGATGTCCGCGTCGGGTTCACCGTCGTACTTCGCGGTGCCGTCCGCGTTCATGTGGCCGGTGCCCGGATGCACACCCAGCCAGCCCGAGTTCCCCGGACTGTAGAACCAGAACTCTCCGAATGCGCTGCGCGCCAACGGGAGTACCAGCGAACCGGCGGGCCAACCCGGCACGGTCACACCGCGCAACATCTCGGCGGCGACGTCGGCCCACTCGAGGGGGTCGGTGAACCAGATCGCCCCGTCGAAGAGCCCGGCGAACCCGAAGCGACGCCAGATCCTGATGAGGAACTCCGGAACGACGCCGTCGAACCGCTGCAGATGGACCTCGCTCATCGTCACGACGCGGTCGGTGACGGGGTAGCGATCCAATTGGCCGAGCCACCGTTCGAATACCGCCTCTCGTCTGCTCGGCGGGGTGCTCTGGCTCATGAAACCTCCGCGGGTGTCGGCGTGTCGGGGTGAGTGACGGTGCGACGATAACGCGCCCGGCGCGGTGGGCCGGGCCGCACGACGCCCACCGAATGACGGCGATCCCGGCCCCCGCGGGACCATCGGGCCCTTTTGTGAGCGGTGTCATTCGGTAATCTCACGTGTGACATCGATCGGCAGGGAAGGCGCATGACCCCATCACCGAGTTCCGCCGACGGGCAACCGCATATGCGGCCCCCTCTCGACGGCTTGCGGTGGTCGAATGCGCGACGCCGATACGCCGCCCGGGTCTGGGGTGTGGCCGGCGAGCCGACCGCGGCCGAGTGGGAGCAATTGGGGATCGACGGACGCCGGCGCCTGGCCCGCCGGGCGGTGGCCGTCTCGGTGGCCGCGATCGTCGGCAGCAACGCACTGATCGGTCTGGAGACCTTCCTTCTCGTCCAACTCGCCTACAACGGTGGACTGCTGACCGTGGACGCCACGATCGGTGCGCCCAACTTCCCGGCGATCGTGGCCGCGATCGCGGTGTCGATCGTGGTGAATGTGGTTCTGGGTGTCGTACTGCTCCGCCCGCAGATCGTCTGGTTTGTCGGCGGAGAGGTCGCCGACCACGCCAGACGCCTTGCCGTGCAACGTATCCCGATGATGCAGGTGATCGGGACGAGCGTCGCGTGGGCAGCCTCGCTGCTGTGTTACGTGCTCCTGGCGGCGCGTACGCTCACCGTGTCGACGCTCGTCGGGGTCACCGTCGCCTTCTTCCTCGCCGGCATGTCGAGTGCATGTCTGACGTACCTGTTCGCCGAACGGGCGGCCCGCCCGCTGATGATGGTCGCGCTGGCCTCTGACCCCACCTCGCGTGTGGTGCACGGTGTCCGGGAGCGGATGTTCGCGGTGTGGGCGATCAGCTCGGCGGTCCCGATGATCGGCCTGATCATTCTCAACATCGGCCGGCGGATACATCTGCTGCCCGCCGTGGTCGGGGATGTCGACTGGGCGTCGGTGGTGCTGGCGATCGTGGGCCTGGCCGCCGGAGCCCGGATCATCGCGCTCGTCGGGCAGTCGTTGATCGATCCGCTCACCGAGTTGCGCGACGCGGTCGAGAAGGTCGATCAGGGCGATTTCGATGTCCACGTCGACGTCTACGACTCCTCGGAGCTCGGGGTGCTGCAGCACGGATTCAACGAGATGGTGGCCGGGCTCGATGAACGTGAGCGCATGCGGGAGCTGTTCGCCCGGCACGTGGGTGACACGGTGGCCGAACTGGCCATCGAGAACGGGATGGGTCTGCACGGCACCAACACCGAGGTCGGGGTGCTGCTCGTCGACATCATCGGCTCCACCACGATCGCCCAGGAACGCTGTCCGCAGGACACCGCGGCGCTGCTCAACGAGTTCTTCGAGATCGTCGCGCAGGTCGTCGACCATCACGCCGGCTTCGTCAACAAGTTCGAGGGTGACGCGGCCCTGGCCGTGTTCGGCGCTCCCGTCGCCATCGACAATCCGGCGGGCGCGGCGCTGGCCGCCGCCTGCGACCTCGCAGCGGGGCTGACCGAAGCACTCGATGTTCGGTGGGGGATCGGGGTGTCGTTCGGGATGGTGTTCGCCGGCAACATCGGCGCCGAACGCCGTTACGAGTACACCGTCATCGGCGACCCGGTCAACGAATGCGCCCGACTGTCCGAGATGGCCAAGACCAGTCGGGTACCGGTGCTGGCCAGCGGGCCCGCGGTCACCGCCGCGGGCGACGAAACGCAGAAGTGGACGCTGCTGGACCGGCGCGTGATGCGCGGCCGCAACGAACCCACCGAGATCTTCGCGCCCGCCGACCTGGTCGCCCGGAACGCGCCGTCGATGGGTGAGATGCTGTCGGGTTTCTTGCGTCCGACCAAATGGCTGGGATCGGCCGGACTATTGCGCCTGCGCTGACCCGCCCCGGCCCGTCCGACGCCTACGCTGGGCGACGAACGTCACGTTCGTCCACGAAGGGACTCGCACATGAGCGGATGGTCAACCGCAGACATCCCGGATCAGTCCGGCAAGACCTACATCGTCACCGGCGCCAACAGTGGACTCGGCGCCGAGACCACCAAGGCCCTCGTGGCCGCCGGCGCGAGCGTCGTCATGGCGTGCCGCAACACCGACAAGGCCGATGCGATCGCCGCCGGACTCGGGGACCGCGTGCGCGTCGCGTCCCTGGACCTCGCCGACCTCGCGTCGGTGCGGGCCTTCGCCGACTCGGCGCCCGCCGCCGACGTGCTGATCAACAACGCCGGTGTGATGGCGCTGCCGTTACGGCGCACCGCCGACGGTTTCGAGATGCAGATGGGCACCAACCATCTCGGGCACTTCGCGCTGACCGGGCTGCTGTTGCCGAAGATCTCCGAGCGGGTGGTGACGTTGTCGTCGGGCCTGCATCAACTCGGGCGCATCGACCTCGGCGATCTGGACTGGCGGTCGCGCCGGTACAAGCGGTGGCAGGCGTACGGCGATTCGAAGATGGCCAATCTGATGTTCGGGATGGACCTCGCCGACCGTTTCGACGCCGCCGACGACGGCCGACTGTCGCTGATCGCCCACCCCGGATACGCCGCGACCGAACTGCAGGGGCACACCGAATCGCTGATGGATCAGGTGATGAAGGTGGGCAATCTGTTCGCGCAGTCGGCGGCGTCGGGAGCCCTGCCGACCCTGTACGCCGCCACCTCGCCCGACGTGGTGAACGGCACCTTCTACGGTCCGACGGCGCTCTTCGGGATGCGTGGGGCGCCGGGGGTGTCGTCATACTCCGGGCGCGCGAACGATCGGGCCATCCGGGACGGGCTCTGGGCCGCGTCGGAGAAGCTCACCGGGGTCACCTTCGGGATCTGAGGGCGCCGCGCCGAAGAACGTGACCACGCCGTCACCAGACCCCGGGCGGCCGGAACTGCACACTGATGCGTGCTCCGGCGCCCGGGCTCTTGGGGACCGCGTGTTCCCACGTCCGTTGGCAACTGCCGCCCATGACGAGCAGGTCACCGGAACCCATCACGAAACGCAACGATGCGCCGCCGCCGCGCGGACGCAGGGTCAGTGCGCGCGGTGAGCCCAGCGAGAGGATCGCCACCATCGTGTCGTGGGTGGCGCCGCGTCCGATCCGATCACCGTGCCAGGCAACCGAATCCGAACCGTCGCGGTACAGGCACAGTCCGGCGGTGGCGAAGCCCTCCGGGAGTTCGTCGCGGTAGTGGCCGGTCAACATCGAACGACATTGGGCGAGAAGAGGATCGGGGAGCGGTTCGTCGGCCTGGTAGGTGGCCAGCAGGCGTGGGACGTCGACCACCCGGTCATACATCCGACGTCGCTCGGCGCGCCAGGCGGCCTTCTCCCGCAGTGCGTCGAACAGGAGTTCCGAACCGGTGATCCAGCCGGGGCGCACGTCCACCCACGCGCCGTCGGTGAGTTCGCGGCGGGTCACTCCGGTGGCCACGGCCCCGATCTCCGGCGTGGTCTCGGTGAGGTCGAAGATCGAACCCTGCATGCCGACGGTCATCCGCCCAGCCTAGCGTCGATCGAAAGAATGTTCTAGATAGGCCGCGGTGTGATGCCGGCGGGCCGACGCCGGCGTGAGTGGGTTCGCCCACAATCGCGATCCGATCTGGCTGTCGCGACGAAAGTGGAGTAAACATTGTCAAGTGTTAGTCACTCACACTTTTGTGGGTGGCGGGATGCCGCGGAGAACTCCCCGGCGGCCCAGATTCGTCCGCACACACCGCCCGTTCGCCCGTCTTTCGAGGACTCCCTGATGGCATCCATACTCTTCCGGCTCGGCCGGTTCTCCTTCCGGCACAAGTGGTGGGTGATCGCCACCTGGCTGATCCTGCTCGTCGTGGTCATCGGGTCGGTCGGCCTGCTCAAGCCGAAGTTCGCGCAGGATTTCGATCTGCCGGGAACCGACTCCGGGACGGCGACCAGCCAGCTGCAGGAGTACTTCCCGAAGGTCATGGAGCAGCAGTCGCAGGGATCGGCGACGGTCGTGGTGTACGCCGCCGACGGTCTCGACGCGCATGCCGAACAGCTGCAGAAGCTTGCCACCGACCTGCGTGGGCTCTCCGACATCGCCGACCCGCAGGCCGTGGTCAGCCCGCTCGCGGTGGCCCAGGCGAAACCGGAGATGGCCGCGTCGGTGATCGGCGACAACGGTCACGTCGGCCTCATCTCGGTACAGGTGACCACCAACATCCAGGACCTGACGGTCGACCAGAAACAACAGCTGATCGACGTACTCGAACAGAACCGGGGCGGCGGACTGCAGGTCGAGGCCACCGGGTCGCTCATGCAGGTGATGGAACAGGGCGGCACCGCCGAACTCATCGGCTTCGCCGTGGCCTTCGTGGTGATGATCGTGGCCTTCGGGGCCCTGGTGGCGGCCTTCATCCCACTGGTCACCGGCATCGTCGGCGTCGCGTTGACGATGATGCTGGTGACGCTGTCGGCGGAGTTCATGACCGTCAACCAGACCGCCACCGGCATCGTCACGATGCTGGGTATCGCGGTCTCCATCGACTACGCGCTGTTCATCGTGTCGCGGTACCGGACCGAACGGCACCGCGGTGGTGACCCGGCCGATGCCGCCGGACGTGCGGTGGGCACGGCCGGCACCGCGGTGGTCTTCGCCGGTCTGACCGTGGTGATCGCGGTGGTGGCACTGACCGTCGTCGGCATCCCCCTGATCACCCAGATGGGTGCCGGTGCGGCGGTCGCGGTGATCATCGCGGTCATCGCGGCGCTCACCCTGATCCCGGCCCTGCTCGGAGCCACCGGACGGTTCGCCTTCACCCCGAAGATCCCGTGGATCAAGCATGCCGAGGAATCGATGACCGCCGAGACCAACGGTGTGCGCTTCGGCAAACAGGTGGTCAAGCGGCCGCTGCCGTTCATCATCGCCGGACTCGCCGTCCTGGTCCTCGCGGCGATCCCGGTGGGCAAGCTCGAGCTCGGCATGGACCTGTCCAACGCCGACGAGGCGCGCGCATCGGCGTTGCTGCAGAAGGGCTTCGGCGAGGGCATCAACGGGCCGTTGCTGGTGATCCTGCACGACGACGACGGGCAGGTCGCCACCGCCGCCGACGAGGCCGTCGCACACATCAAGACGCTGCCCGGCGTGGCCAACGCGGCGTCGCTGGCCTGGACGGGCAACGGCGCCGGTGCCAACCCGAACGTCGGTGCCAACACGGCGTTGATCATGGTCACGCCCACCAGTGCGCCGTCGGATCAGGCGACGCACGACCTGATGGAGACGATCCGTGACTATGGGCCGCAGGTCGACAAGGCCGGCGTCGAGATGCACGTCGGCGGGCAGACCGCGATCATGTCGGACCTCTCGGCCAAGCTCGACAAGGCGCTCATCCCGTATCTCATCGTGGTGGTGGGGCTGGCATTCCTGATCATGATCGGTGTCTTCCGGTCGATCTGGGTGCCGCTGGTGGGCACCGTCGGGTTCATCTTCTCGGTGCTGGCGACCTTCGGTGTCACCGTCGCGATCTTCCAGGAGGGTTACCTCGGGATCATCTCCGACACCCGCCCGACACTGTCGTTCCTGCCGATCTTCCTGATCGGCGTGGTCTTCGGTCTCGCGATGGATTACCAGGTGTTCCTGGTGACCCGGATGCGCGAGGAGTACGTCCACGGCATGAGTGCCAAGGACGCGATCATCGCCGGCTACCGGCACGGTGCGCGCGTGGTGACGTCCGCCGCGATCATCATGATCAGCGTCTTCGCCTCCTTCATGCTCGCCCCGGACACCACCTCCAAGATGCTCGGATTCGCGCTGGCCATCGCGGTGTTCTTCGACGCCTTCATCATCCGGATGACCGTGGTGCCCGCGGTGATCGCGATGCTCGGCGATCGTGCCTGGAGTCTGCCGAAGTGGTTGGACAAGCTGGTGTTCGACTTCGACATCGAGGGCGGGGCCGTCCGCGATCGGGGCGTGCCCTCCGCCGAGGACGACAAGGCCCTGACGCCGGCGTCATGACCGACCTGCCGGATACGGTGACGCCCACGGTTCGTCCTGCCGGGCTGCGCGAGAAGAACAAACAGCGCACCCGGCAGGCGATCCGGGATGCGGCCATGCGGCTGTTCGCCACGCAGGGGTACGCGCAGACGACCGTCGAGCAGATCGCGCGCGAGGCGCAGGTGTCCCACACCACCTTCTTCCGGTACTTCGCCTCCAAGGAGCAGGTGGTGATCTCCGACGGGCTCGACGACGAACGGCACGCCGCCGCGGCGGCCATTCCGAAGGGGCTCGGGCACTTCGATCTGCTTCGTGCGCTGGTCACCACGCAGGGTCGGATCGCCCTCGAGGATCCGTGGGCATCGAATCCACAACGGTTGCAGCTCATCCGGTCCGAACCGGCGCTGCGGACGGCTTATCGGATCGAGGCGGATGCGTCGATCTCCCAGGGCGCCGAGTACTTCGCCGCGTATCTGGATGTGCCGGTGGACGATCCGTGCCTGCGGGTGTTCATCGCCGCCACCAGTGGGGTGATGTTCCACATCGCCGAGTCCGTCGTCGATCCGCGCGACGGCGACGTGCTGGGCACCCTGCTCGACGCCATCGATCTACTGGAACAAGGACTGCCGCTCGATCGCGGCCGATAGTGTTGGTCCGTGGCGACGACGCCGCGGGGAAAGGATGTGCATCGTGGGACGTTTGAGCGGCAAGGTCGCCTTCATCACCGGTGTGGCGCGCGGTCAGGGACGTGCGCATGCGGTTCGGCTGGCGAGTGAAGGCGCCCACGACATCCGGGTCAACACGGTGCACCCGGGGGCGGTCGCCACCCCGATGGGTTCGGGTCAGATGGTCGCGCGCATCGAGCAGACCAATGCGGCCAACCCGCGGCTGGCGGGCATGGGCATGACCTTTGTCAATCAGTTCGTGGCCGAGGCGGAGGAGATCTCGAACGCGGTGGCGTTCCTGGCCTCCGATGAATCGAAGTTCATCACCGCCGAATCGATCTCCGTCGATGGTGGGGCGCAACACTTCTGATCCTGCCGCGGATTCATCGGCGACGCACCTCGGTCGGTGCCGCGCTCAGTGTCGCGATCGCCGCGTCGATGGTGGCGCAAGCCGCATCGGCGTCGACGCGGGCCAGTGAGAGCGCGGCGATGCTCGCCGCCACCGTCACCCGGGTCAGGCGATCCCACGTGGTGGCGTCGGCGTCGGGCAGATGAGCCTGCACGCCACGTGCGATCGCCGTCGACAATTCCCGGTGATAGGCGGCGACGACCTGCGCGACGGCGTCATCGCCGCCGATGTTGCCGGCCGCGGTGGTGAGCAGGAGGCAACCGGCCGGTGCCGCGCCGTCGCGGTCGATGACGGCGATCGCATCGCCCAGGCCGCGCAGGTAGTCGATCACGGCGTCACCGTCGACCTTCTCGACGGTCATCGGTCGCAGCCGGGGGCGCACGATGGTGTCGAGATAGTCGGTCACCGCGGCGTCGAACAGGCCGCGCATGTTGCCGAACGCGTGGTAGATGCTGGATCGTCCGACCCCGGTGGCCGCCTCCACGTCGGCCACGGATACGGCGTCGAAACCTTTGCGCCAGAATAGGTCACGCGCGTCGCTGACAAGCCTGCCGCGATCGTGGGTCACTGCGCGGCCCATGGCCTCCTCGATTCCCTGTTGACAATTTGTGCAACGATCATTCTAGTATAGTACTGGAACGTTCGGTTCACAAAGGAGTTGCCGTGGGTATCGTCGCCATCGTGTTCGCCGCTCTGGCGGCCGCCCTGCACGTCTACATCTGGGTGCTGGAGTCGTGGCGCTGGACTCACCCGTCGACCCGCGCCACATTCGGCACCACCGCCGACGAGGCGGTCGCGACCCGCGAGATGGCCTTCAATCAGGGCTTCTACAACCTCTTCCTGGCGTTGATCGCCGGGATCGGTGCGGTGACCTGGTTCGTCGACGAGGCCGTCGGCGCCGCGTTGATCTACGCCGGGGCCGGATCGATGCTCGCCGCGGGTCTCGTGCTGCTGATCTCCTCGCCGGACAAGGCGCGGGCAGCCATCACCCAGTCGGCGCTTCCGCTGATCGCGGTGGTCGCCCTGAGTATCGCGCTTCTCTCACCGGTGAACTGACATCATTTCCGCTGAATCAAGGAGGATTTCATGACCGTCACCAGCACGCAGGTTCAACTCGTGTCGCGACCCGTCGGCTGGCCCACCGCCGACGACTTCCGTGTGGCGACAATCGAACTCGACGACCTCGCCGCGGGTGAGGTGCGCGTCGCCAACGAGTTCGTCAGCGTCGATCCGTACATGCGCGGCCGGATGATCGACACCCGAAGCTACATCCCGCCCTTCGCGCTGGGGGAGACGATGACCGGCGGTGCGGTCGGCCGGGTGATGCAGTCGCGCGCCGACGACCTCCCGGTCGGCACATTGGTCAGCCACCAACTGGGGTGGCGCGACGTGGCACAAGGCCCCGCAACGGCTTTCACCCGGTTGCCGGAGCCGCCCGATGGTGTGGCCTCCTCGGCGTATCTTGGCATCTTCGGGTTGACCGGACTCACCGCATACGTCGGGCTCGCCGAGATCGCGAAGCTGAAAGACGGTGACGTGGTGTTCATCTCGGGCGCCGCGGGCGCGGTAGGTACCGCCGCCGGACAGATCGCCCGACTCCTCGGCGCGAAGGCCGTGATCGGTTCCGCGGGCGGGCCGGCCAAGGTGGATCTGCTGACCTCCCGCTACGGATACGATTCGGCGCTGGACTACAAGGCCGGTCCGGTGCGAAAGCAGTTGCGGGAGCTGGCCACCGACGGTATCGACGTGTACTTCGACAATGTGGGCGGCGAGCACCTCGAGGCCGCGCTCGACGTCTTCAACGACGGTGGGCGCGCGGCCCTGTGCGGCGCGATCTCGGCCTACAACGCCACCGAGGCGCAGCCCGGCCCCCGCAACATGAGCAACATCATCACCCGCGGACTCACCCTGCGAGGTTTCACCCTCGGGCATTACCTCGGCTTCGCCGCGGAGTTCAACGAGAAGATGTCGCAGTGGTATGCGGGCGGCGACATCGTCTTCGACGAGACCGTGGTGGACGGGGTGGACCACGCCGTCGACGCCTTCCTCGGCATGATGCGCGGGGAGAACATCGGCAAGATGGTCGTGCGTGTCTGAGATGTGTTCAGAGACGCCGTAACCGGTCGGCGGCCTCGGCGATCACGTCGTCGCGTTTGGCGAAGGCGAAGCGCACCATGTGATTCCACGGGTCCTTGTGGTCGGCGAACACGCTGACCGGCACGGCGGCCACCCCGATCCGTTCGGGCAGCGACCGGCAGAAGTCCTCGCCGTCGGCGTATCCGAGCGGGCGCGGATCGGCGCACACGAAATAGGTTGCCTCGCTGCGGTGCACGCCGAACCCGGCATCGGAGAGCGCCCGGGACAACAGGTCCCGTTTGTTCTGGAGTTCGGCGGCGCTGCGGGCGACCCATGCCATCTCCTGCTCGAGTGCCACCGCGACGGCCGGCTGGAATGGTCCCGAACCCACGTAGGTCATGAACTGTTTGGCCGCACGCGCGGCGGCGACCAGTTCGCTCGGACCGCTGATCCAGCCGACCTTCCAGCCGGTGCAGTTGAATGTCTTTGCCGCACTCGATATTCGGAGGGTGCGCTCGCGCATCCCGGGCAGTGTGGCCAGTGGCGTGTGGGTGCGTCCGTCGAACAGCAGATGTTCGTACACCTCGTCGGTCACCGCGATCACGTCGTGCTCGACGCATAGGCGCGCGATCTCGGCGAGGTCGCCGTCGGAGAGCACGGTCCCGGTGGGATTGTGCGGCGAGTTCACCAGGATCAGGGCGGTGTCGGGTCCGAACGCGGCGGCCAGCCCGTCGCGGTCGAGGCGGAACCCGTCGCCGTCGGGGATCAACGGCACGGTGCGGCGCACACCGCCGGCCATCGCGACGGTCGCGGCATACGAGTCGTAGTACGGCTCGATCATGATCACCTCGCGGCCGGGTTCGGTGAGACCGACGACCGCGCCCGCGATGGCCTCGGTGGCGCCGACGGTGATCAGGACCTCGGTGTCGGGGTCGTAGTCGAGGCCGTAATGATCGCGCTGGTGGCCGGCCACGGCGTGGCGCAGGCTCGGCACCCCGATCCCCGGCGGGTACTGGTTCTGGCCGGTCGAGATGGCGACCCGGGCCGCCTCGAGCATCGCCTCGGGTCCGTCGGTGTCCGGGAAACCCTGACCCAGGTTCACCGCGTCGTGACGCAGTGCCAGTGCCGACATCTCGGCGAAGATCGTGGCGGAGAACGGGCGCAGGCGCGTGACGGTGGCCGGAGAAGGGGGCATGGATTCAGGCTGTCACACCCCGGTCGGGTGAATCGCGACGATTGCGTCGGTTGTCCGGAGTAACCTCCCCGCCATGGGAACGCAAGTGAGTCAGAACACATCGCGGTGGGCTCGGCGCCTCGGCGTCGCATGCGCCTGCCTGGCCTTCGGCCTGCTCACCGCCTGCAGTGCCTCGGTCAGCGTCGGCAGCGACACCGTCGACTCGGCCGACGACGTCAACGTCGGCGAGTGCGTGTCCGTCGCGGACAGTTCCGACGGGAAGGTAGAGGCCACCAAGACCGACTGCGACACCACCGACGCCTTCGCCTTCTACGTCGCGTCGACGACCGCGACCACATCGCAATGCCCGGGTCAGGAATCAAGACTGACGTTCGAGGAGGGCGACCAGCAACTGTGTCTGACGCCCAACATGGCGCAGGGCAAGTGTTATGAGGTGCCCTCGGGTGGTGCCGGGTCGTTGACCGACTTCAAGGCCGTCGATTGTGGCGCGACGACGGCCGACGGCACCGCTGTGGTCGAGGTCGTCACCCGTTCCAACGGCACGGTGACCTGCGATGCGAGTCTGACCGCCCTGGAGTTCACCGAGCCTCAACCGCTCGGCTACTGCCTGCGGGTGAGCTGAACGACCGACGCCGTCCAAGCGTTCGTCAAGCGCGCGACAAGCCACGACGACGACCGTGTCGGCAGCACACCACAGCTGCCGAAAAGGACCCGTCATGTTCACCACCGATCGCCACCATCCCGACCACGACCCCCACACCAACCACGACCCCGACCTCGAGGGCCGGCCCGCCCGGCCACTGCTCCGGCTCGCCTACAACGGTGCCGTCATCCTCGGCTGCCTCGGGTTCATGCTCGTCGCCGCGTGCAGTGTCAGCCTCGGCACCGACGCCATCGAATCCCCGAACGACATCGAAGTCGGCGAATGCCTGTCGATCGGCGCCGACGACGAGCCGGGGAAGGTGAACGCCTCCAAGGTCGACTGCGAACGCACCGACGGTCTGACGTTCTACGCCGCATCGACGGTGGCCGCCGAATCCGGCTGCGACGCCGCCAACACCTCCACCCTCACCTTCGGTGAGAATCGTGAGAGTCTCTGCCTGACACCGAACTTCGCCGAGGGACGCTGCTATCAGATCCCGATCGGCGGCGACCTCGTCGACTACCGCGAGGTGACCTGCGACGCGCAGGCCGCCGAGCAAACGGTGGTGGCGCGGGCCGTCGACCGTGGCGACGGGTCCATCACCTGCGATGCCGACGACACGATGTGGTCATTCGCCCGGCCGCAATCGGTGGGCTACTGCCTGCGGACTGTCGTCTGATCCGGGGAAGGCGCAGGGAGCAGGTAAGGTTACGGGCCTGACGTGCCGCCGGTGTCGAGGAGGGCTGAGGTGGTCTACACACCGGGTGATGCCTTCGCCGGGTACACGATCGAGCGGCTCGTGGGCCGCGGTGGCATGGGCGAGGTCTATCTGGCCCGCCACCCCAAACTGCCCCGCAAGGAGGCAGTCAAGATCCTGCCGGCCGATCTCAGCCGCGACCCGATGTTCCGGCAGCGCTTCATCCGGGAGGCCGAGTTGGCCTCCAGCATGGTGCATCCGGCGATCGTCACGATCTACAACTCCGGTGAGGACGACGGCCACCTGTGGCTGGCGATGGAGTTCATCGACGGCGTCGACGGCAGTGAACTGCTGCGTCGTCACCCCCGAGGACTCGACCCCGCCCTGGTGTCGGCGATCGCCATGTCGGTGGCGTCGGCGTTGGACGCGGCGCACGCCCGCGGGCTGCTGCACCGGGATGTGAAACCGGCCAACATCCTGGTGCAGGGCGCCGACGGCGCAGGTGCCACCCGCATCGGCCGGCAGCCGCCGCGGGTGCTGCTCGCCGACTTCGGGATCGCCAAGTCGACCGCCGACGTCACCAACCTGACCTCGGCGAACATGTTCCTCGGGACGGTCGCCTACGTCGCTCCCGAGCAACTCCTCGGTACCGAGGTCGACGGGCGGGCCGACCAGTACAGCCTCGCTGCCACACTGTTCCAGTTGCTCTGCGGGGTCCCGCCGTTCGAGGGCAGTACCCAGACCAGTGTGATCGCCGCGCACCTGAATTCCGATCCGCCGGCGCTCTCCGGGCTGCGGCCGGGAACCTCGAACGCCGTCGACGAGGTGCTGCGGCGTGGACTCGGCAAGACCGCCGACGAGCGGTATCCGTCGTGCAGCGATCTCGCCGCCGACCTCGATCGGGCCTTGCGCGGCGCCCAGTCGGGACCACCGCAGTCGGGGCCGCCGCCGGGTCCCACGGAGATCATCCCGGCGCGGGCATCGGCACCGCCCTCGACGTCGGTACCGCCCTCGTATGCGCAGCCGATCCCGTCCTCGCAGGTTCCGCCGGTGCCCGCGGGCCCGTACACCGGAGCGTCGTATCCCGGCGCCGTGGCGCCCGGGTCGATTCCGCCGTACGGCCCGCCCAGCGCGCCCCTGCCGGTGGGGTCGTATCCGAGTCAGCCGGGCGGCACCGGCGGTTACCCGCTGCCGCCGACGCCTCGACGCGGATCGTCGTCGAAGACCGCGTTGGCGGTCCTCGGCGCCCTGCTGGCGCTGGTCCTGGTGATCGTCGCCGGTGTCTGGGTGGCGAATCTGCTGTCCGGGTCGGATTCGGGCACCTCGACCGCCGCCGGCAACTCGGTCACCACCACGGCGGTCGCGGGGACGCCCACCTCCACGCCGTTCACCCGCCCCCCGGTGACCGAGCAACCGACGCAGATCTCCGGTCCCGGCCAGATCGCGGTCGGTGATTGTGTGCAGATCGGTCGGCAGCCCGACTCCGCCGGCAACGTCGACACCAGTCGCGTCGATTGCGCCACGTCGGCGATGACGTTCTACGCCGCCGAATTCGTCGCCGCCTCCGCGGAGTGCCCCAACGACCACAACGCCAGTCTGTCCTTCGGTGGGACCGCCCAAAAGCTCTGTCTGGCACCCAATTTCACGCCAGGGCAGTGCTACCAGATCCCCAGTTCGGGTGGTTCACTCGCCGACTACCACGAGTTGAGTTGCGGTGCGGCCGCGGCGGCGGGAACGGTCGCATTCCGGATCACCAACCGGTCGACGAGGGCGGTGACCTGCGCGACGGGGGAGTTGCGGTGGATCTTCGCCCAGCCCGAATCCCTGGGTTACTGCCTGACCCAGGAATCCGGTTCCTGATCGGAGGTCCCGCCCTCGACGGACTGTTCTCGGGGGACGCGGGGTCAGCCCGCCGACTCCTCGCCTATGGTGGGTCCGAGCAGGTCGTCGGCATCGGTGATGCGGTAGGCGTACCCCTGTTCGGCCAGGAATCGCTGACGGTGCGCGGCGTAGTCGGCGTCGAGGGTGTCGCGGGAGACCACCGAGTAGAAGTGCGCCTGTCCGCCATCGGCCTTGGGACGAAGCAGCCGACCGAGGCGCTGCGCCTCCTCCTGCCGGGAACCGAACGTGCCCGACACCTGAACCGCCACCGACGCCTCGGGGAGATCGATCGAGAAATTCGCGACCTTGCTGACCACGAGCGTCTGGATCTCACCGGACCGGAAGCGGTCGAACAGGATCTCGCGTTCCTTGTTCTTGGTCGATCCCTGGATCACCGGGGCGTCGAGTTCACGGCCGAGTTCCTCGAGCTGATCGATATAGGCGCCGATCACCAGCGTCTGGGATTCGCTGTGGCGGGCCAGGATCGACCGCACCACATTGACCTTGGTGTGGGCGGTCGAACAGAGCTTGTACTTCTCCTCCGACTCGGCGACCGCATACTGCAGGCGTTCCTCGTCGGTGAGGGTCACCCGCACCTCGATGCACTCGGCCGGCGCGATCCAGCCCTGCGCCTCGATGTCCTTCCACGGCGCGTCGTACCGCTTGGGGCCGATGAGCGAGAAGACATCTCCCTCGCGGCCGTCCTCGCGGACCAGCGTCGCGGTCAGGCCCAGACGGCGACGGGACTGCAGATCGGCGGTCATCCGGAACACCGGCGCGGGCAGCAGATGCACCTCGTCGTAGATGATCAGGCCCCAGTCCCGGGAATCGAAGAGATCGAGATTCTTGTACTCGCCCTTGGATTTCCGGGTCATCACCTGGTAGGTCGCGATCGTCACCGGGCGGATCTCCTTGCGCTCACCCGAGTACTCACCGATCTCGTCCTCGGTCAGCGTGGTGCGGGCGATGAGTTCCCGCTTCCATTGCCGGCCGGCCACGGTGTTGGTGACCAGGATCAGGGTGGTCGCGCCAGCCTTGGCCATCGCCGCCGCGCCGACCATCGTCTTACCGGCACCGCACGGCAGCACGACGACACCCGAGCCGCCCGCCCAGAACGAGTCGGCGGCCATCTCCTGATAGTCGCGTAGATGCCAGTCACCCTGATCAAGCGCGATCGGATGGGCCTCGCCGTCGACGTAGCCGGCGAGGTCCTCGGCCGGCCAGCCGACCTTCAGCAGCACCTGCTTGAGGCGTCCCCGCTCCGACGGGTGCACCACGACGGTGTCGTCGTCGATGCGGGCGCCGAGCATCGGCGCGACCTTCTTGTTGCGCAGGATCTCCTCGAGGACCGCGCGGTCGAGGCTGACCAACGTCAGGCCGTGGACCGGGCTCTTGACCAGCTGCAGTCGACCGAACCGGCCCATCGTGTCGACGATGTCCATCAGCAGCGGCTGCGGGACCGCGTACCGGGAGTAGGTGACCAGGGCGTCGACGACCTGCTCGGCGTCGTGCCCGGCCGCCCGCGCATTCCACAGCGCGAGGGGGGTCACCCGATAGGTGTGGACGTGCTCGGGTGCACGTTCGAGTTCGGCAAACGGGGCGATCGCACCACGAGCCGCCGCGGCGTCGGGGTGGTCGACCTCGAGCAGCAGTGTCTTGTCGGATTGCACGATCAGGGGTCCATCAGTCACCCGATCCATTGTCCAGATCGGTGCAAGTCCCGTCGACCCAGGACCCCGCACGGCCGTTGGCAGCGCTCTGTATCGCACTGACAGCGCTCAGCCGAGCGCTGTCAACGTGGACCAGAGCGCTGTCAACGTGGTGAGGGTGCGCCCTCACCCCTTGACGCAGACCACCTGACGCAGGTGCGCCACCACCTCGACGAGGTCGGTCTGGGCGGCGATCACGTCGTCGATGTCCTTGTAGGCGGCCGGGATCTCGTCGACGACGCCCGAATCCTTGCGGGATTCGACGCCCCGGGTCTGGGCGATGAGGTCGTCGGCGGTGAACTGCCGGCGTGCCTGGGACCGGCTCATCCGACGCCCCGCACCATGCGACGCGGAGTAGAACGACTGCTCCGAACCCAACCCCCGCACCACGTAGGAGCCGGTACCCATCGATCCCGGGATGAGACCGAGGTCGCCGGCGCCGGCACGGATCGCACCCTTGCGGGTCACCAACAACTCCAGACCGTCGATGTGCTCGGTGGCCACGTAGTTGTGGTGGCAGCTGATCGGCTCGTCGAATCGGACGACGCGGTCGGCGAAGCTCTGCCGGACCGCCTCGCACACCAGCGCCAGCATCACCCGGCGATTGCGTGCCGCGTACTCCTGCGCCCAGTCGAGGTCACGACGGTAGGCGTCCATCTCCGCGGTCCCGGTCAGGAACACGGCGAGATCACGGTCGGGCAGCTCCGCGTTGTGCGGCAAGGTGGCCGCCACCGACATATGCCGTTCGGCGAGTTCCTTGCCGATGTTGCGGGACCCGGAGTGCAGCATGATCCACACCTGCTGCTCGTCGTCGAGACAGATCTCAATGAAGTGGTTGCCGCCACCGAGCGACCCCATCTGACGCTGCGCGCGGGTGTCGAGCTGCCGAACCCCACGATGCAGGCCGGCGAAACGCTCCCAGAAGCTGTCCCAGCCGCCGCCGAGGCGATGGCGGACGACGTTGACCGGCTCCGCATGACCCCGGAATCCGACCGGCACCTTGGCCTCGATCGCCGAACGCAGCCCGGACAGATCGTCGGGCAGGTCCGATGCGGTCAGGTCGGTGCGCACGGCGGCCATGCCGCAACCGATGTCGACGCCGACCGCGGCCGGGCACACCGCATCACGCATGGCGATCACCGATCCGACGGTCGCGCCCTTGCCGACGTGCACGTCGGGCATCACACGGACCCCGTACACCCAGGGCAGCGTCGAGACCCGGCGCAGCTGATTGCGCGCCTGATGCTCGATCGATTCCTCGTCGGCCCACATGAGGGTCGATGCGGTGGTGCCCGAAAGGGATACGGGGAACTGCGGTTCCATGGCTTCTTCCATTGCTCGTGTCTGTTGCTCCGGCGGTTTCCGGGGCGTGGCAACGGTACGCGCGAATCCCGGCGAGGGCGAACCATTTTCGGACCGGGACGCCGGAACCGGGCACCCCGACGTGGGCTACGTGTCGAGCAGTTCGACACTGGTGATGCGGTGCAAGGAGAACCGTTGTTCGTCATCGGTGCCGTCCTCGACGCCGATCAGCTGGCCCGAACCCAACGCCTGCGGGGTGACGACGTGTTGACTGGCCGACCCGTGTGCGTCGACGTAGCCGACCCGCAGCCTGCGATGGGCGCGTAGCGCCAATTGGATGAGGGCCGTGGCGGTTTCGCCGTTTCCGCCGGCCCGTACCGACGCCGACGCCGACGCCGGGCGTGCGGTTGCGGCCCGATCGCCGGATCGCAGGCGGCCGATCACCGCCAGCACCTGGTCGTCATTGAGTGCGGCCCGCCGCGGCGGGATGGCGTGCCGACGTGCGCGTACGACGGGGACCCGGCTGCCGCGCTCACGCATGTCCACCAACTCGCCCGAGGAGTCCTCGCCGCTCGGCGCGAATCCGGCGGCCCGCAAGGAGTCGAGCACGTCGCGGATCTCGCTGGGGGACACCGCAACCGTCGGTGCGAGCGCCCGCATCGACAGGTGTGCGGCGGCGTCGCTGCGCAACACCGCGGCCAGTGTCGCCGCGTCCTCGCAGCGGATGAACGACGAGGCGATACCGACCCGCAACTGTCCGTGCCGCCGGGCCACGTCCTCGATCAGGTAGGTCAGTGATTGTGGGACGGGCGTCCGGGAGTGCGCGGTGAACATCGCGATGAGTTCGCTGCTGGAGCGCCCGGCGTCGAGGGCGCGCCGCACACTGACCTCGCTGACCCGGTATACCGATGCGGCGCCGCCGGATTCGAGATCGGCCACCATCTCGACCCGCTCGGCGAGTTCCGGGGTCATCGGGCCGGGGACGGTGATCGTGAGGTCGGCCTGGGTGAGGAAGTGATCGACCGGTTCGGGCAACGCCGTGCGCATCGCGGCGACGATCGGTGCGTCATCGGCGCCATCGGTGTCGAGGATTGCGCGTCCGACCGAACTCAGGGCGTGGTGGGCGACGAGTCCCATCTCGCGGGCTTCCCGAAGTGTGTGTTCGACGACATGAGAACCCAAGCGCCGCATCTGATGTGGATGCTGCCAGGCCAACAGGGAGACCAGGCCGGCCACCGACACCGGTGCCGCCGCCGGTCCCAGGGCCATGGCGGAGAGGATGGTGCGCCGTTGGGCGGGTGCGTGTGAGTCGTAGTTGTCACCCGACAGTGCCGGGATCGCGGTGCCGTCGCGGTCGGGCTCGCCGACCTGCCAGGCGCGTCGCGGCATGGTCAGCCAGGCATCGACGAGCGTGTACCACTGGCGTTCTCGCGGTTGGTGCAGCCAGGTGTCGACGGTGGTGGTCGGTGCGAACATGTGCTCACCGGTGTCGCCGGAGGGGGGCGGATCGGGGAATCCCGCATCGATGAGTCGTGCATGCGCGAGGACCTCGATCAGCAAGGCGACCCGCTGCTGATCGAGTCCGGTGGCCTTGGTGAGGCGGCGCAACTCCCGCACGCCGAGCGCGCCCGACCGCAGCACCGCCGCGGGTGTGGCGCCGAGGACGCGCAGCAACGCCGTCGCGTGACGGATGGCCTCGAGCGCCTCACCGCCGGCCGCTGCGTCGACGTCGCGGGCGGAGAAGCGGCGCGAGCCGGAGTCGTCCTCGGGCCGGGGGCGACGCAGGTTGTCGGTCTGCAACGGCGGTTCGTCGCGCAGCAACTGGCCGAGTTGAGGTGGGAGCTCGACGGTCTGGTGATCGATGCGGGCGAGCATGCCGTCGGCGATGAGGCGGGCGACCGGCGCGGCGGGGTCGGCGTCGGGAGCGGCATCACGGCTGCGTCCGAGTGCGGGACCACGCGACAGTGCGCCGAGCAATTCCCGCTCCCGTTCGTCGAGCGCGGCGAGCCGTCGGGTGAGTTCGGCGGCCGTGCGCTCGGCCGGCGGGCCGATGAGGTGCAATCCGCGCCACGGCAGTGCGGACGCGGCGTGCGCCCCGATGTGCAGCGCATCGTCGGGTCCCCAGATCAGCGCGAGCCGTCGCAGCAGATCCACGCGCACCTCGACCTCGTCGGCATCGGCGCGGTCGGCCAGAGCAGATCGGACGGCGGGCAGCGACACCGTGTCCGACTCCGGGGGGCCCAGATCGATCAGCACCTCCAGGACCGCCAGGCCGAGCAGATCCAGACTCTCACCCGCCAAGGCCGCCGACGCCGGCGACAGTGCGCGCTGGGCGAGCACCTGTGTGCCCTGCGGTGGGGGTGAGGCGAGATCCGGCCGCAGTGTGATCAGATCGGCCAACTCCGCATCCGAACGCGACGCCAGGTCATCGGCGAGTGCACTCGCGCGACTGTCCGGACTCATTCGACCGATTCTACCGAGCGGGTCGGCCCGTTGGGATCGGCCCGCGCCCGGTGCACGCTCTATGAGGTGGAGATGTTGACCCGGAACGGAGTGGCGACGACGTTGTTCTCCCCACTCGCTCCGTTGCCGACCTGACCGGCGACGTTGTATCCCCAGCAATAGACGTCGGTGGTGTCGACCCGCGCGCACGTCGTACCCGAGTTGGTGGACACGGCGTCCACGGCGCCGGCAAGGGTGACCTGCTTGGGGGCCGACGAATCCGACGTCGAACCGTCGCCGAGCTGCTTGTCGGAGTTGTCACCCCAGCACCTCAGTTCGGCACTGGCGACCGCGCAGGAGGTACCCCAGTCGGTGGCGACATCGGTGACGTCGGTCAGTCCGACCACCTCGGTCGGGGTCTGTCGTGCGGCGGTGGTTCCGTCGCCGATCTGGCCGTACGCGTTGTCGCCCCAGCAGTACGCCTTGCCCGCCGCCGCCGCACATGCGGTCTGCGGATAGGTCGACTCGGTCTCGCTGTGCTTGTAGGAGCCGATCGCGATGTCGGTGGCGTCGGTGAGGGAGAGCTGCACCGGAGAGGCCTGGCGGCTCGTCGAGCCGTTGCCGATCTGCCCGCTGTCGTTGTTGCCCCAGCAGTACACGGTGCCATCGGCGATCGCGCAGGTGGTGCCGCGTGCGGTGGCCACGTCGGTGGCGGTTCCGGTCACCCCGGTGACCTTGGTGGGTGTCGTGGAGTCCGTGGTGCCGCCGGTACCGAGCTGGCCTTGATCGTTGTCGCCCCAGCAGTACACCTCGCCGGCCGAGATCGCGCAGGTCGATCCGAATCCGGTGGAGATGGCGGTGACGTCGCTCAGCGTGGAGACCTTCTTCGGTGTCTCGCTGGAATCGGTGCTGCCGTCGCCGATCTGACCGTAGTTGTTGGCGCCCCAACAGTAGGCCTGCCGGTCGGAGATCGCGCAGGCGGTGGTGACGTACTTGTCGTCGGTGCTGACGTAGTTGCCGATGCTGACCGAGGTGACCGGTGTCAGGCTGACCGCGACCGGAGTGGTGGAATCGGTCGAGGTCCCATTGCCCAGCTGGCCGTTGGCGTTGTTGCCCCAGCAGTGCAGGGCCTCGTTGGTGACCGCGCATGTCGTATTACCGGATGTGGCAACGGTATTGGGCTGCGCGACGACAGCCGCGGGCTCATCGCTGCCGCCGAACAGTCCGGTGGCGAAACCGATTCCGACCACCGCCACGACGACGACCACGAGCGCCGCGGCGATCGCCCCGATGATCAGGCCCGTGCGCTTCTTCTTCGGTGGCACCGTACCCGGTTGCGACGGGTAGCCCCCACCGCCGAGCAATGAGTTCGGTTGCGCCGGATTGTATCCGGGTGGTGGGGTACCGCCGGCGAATCCGGCTGTCACCGGGGTGGTCGCTGCCGGCGGAGCGCCGAAGGGGGCTGATGGGTTCGGCTGCGACGTGTAGGGGATTCCCGGGTTCGGCTGGCCCACACCGGGATACGACGGCTGTGGGGTCGGTGCCACCGGGGGGTGGCCGGGGACGGTTGCGCCTACCGGGGAGAATCCGGCCGGCGTCGGCTGTGACGGCGGTCGGGTCTGTTGCCCGGAACCGAACGACGGTGGGTTGGTGACGGCGGTCGGCCCGGTTCTCGGCCCCGGACCGGGACGGGTGTCGAGCGCCTGCTTCAGCGCGGCGGCGAAGGCGCGGCAGTTCGGGTAGCGGTCGGCCGGATTCTTGGCCAGGCCCTTGTGTAGTACCGGGTCGAAGGCGGCGAGATCCGGTCGCAGCGAACTGATCGGCGGGATCGGTTTGGTCAGGTGCGCCATCACCAGCGCCGACGGCGTCGTCGTGGTGAACGGGGCCTGGCCGGTGAGGAGTTGGAAGACGGTGCACGCCAACGAATACTGATCCGACATCGCGGTCGCGTCGTGGCCCTCGATGACCTCGGGTGCGCAATAGGCGAGGGTTCCGATGAATGCGCTGGTGGCCGTCAACGAGGTGGAGTTGACCAGCTTGGCGATACCGAAGTCGAGGACGGTGACTCGCTCGACCTCGCCGGTGGACGGATCCCGACTGACGATGATGTTGGCGGGCTTCACATCTCGATGGATGACATGGTGCCGGTGCGCGTAGTCGAGGGCATCGGCGACCTGCGCGGTCACCGCGACGACGTCGGCCGGTGAGGTGGGGCCACTGCTGAGATCGCGTCCGTCGAGGTAGCTCATGGTGAACCACGGCGTGCCCTCGTCGTTGATGCCGTACTGATGGATCGAGATGATGCTGGGGTGATCCAGTGACGCGGTGGTGCGTGCCTCGTTGGTGAATCGCTTCTGGAAGTCGGGATCGTGGGCGCCGGCCAATGAGATGACCTTGAGCGCCTCCCTGCGGAGCAGGTGCGGATTCTCGACGAGGTACACCTCGCCCATCCCGCCCGATCCCAGCAGCGAGATCACCTTGTATCCGGCGACCTGTGAACCTGGACTGAGCGGCACGACAAACCCCTTCGACTGTCTCGGACGATGGTGTGTGACCTTACCGAAGTGCCCCCCGAATTGGTCGTCTTATCATTCGAACGATGGGTGGGTGATCGGTCGAAGTCGGTGTCATCGGCCACCATGTGCGAGCGCGATCACGTGGGGGCGGCGATGGCATGGCACAATACATCCGTGGCTGAGAGCACTTCGAAGAAGCATTACGTCGACAACGGCTGGCCGAAGGCAGCCGAGGGAGACGGACCCGAGCACGCGGTCTCCGAATTCGCGGCCGATCTCGCGGGTGCACTGTCCCCGTTCGGCGACGTGGAGTTCCCGTTGCCGGCCGACGAGGTCCACTACATCAATCCCAAGACCGTCATCAACCGCTGACGCGGTGACCGACGTCGATCCGGATGGATCGCGGCCCACGGACCGACTGTCCCACGTCGATGACTCCGGCGCCGCGCGGATGGTCGACGTCGGCGACAAACCACCGACCCGCCGCCGGGCGGTCGCCGGTGGGACCTTCCGCACGACCCGTCGAGTGATCGACCTCCTCACGTCCTCGTCGCTGCCCAAGGGCGACGTCCTGGCCACCGCACGGATCGCCGGGATCATGGCCGCCAAACGCACCGACTCCCTCATCCCGCTGTGTCATCAGCTCTCGTTGTCGTCCGTCGACGTGGACTTCGTGATCGGTGAGGACACCATCGACGTCACCGCCACGGTGACCACCGCCGGACCGACCGGCGTCGAGATGGAAGCGCTCACCGCTGTCGCGGTGAGCGGCCTCACCTTGCACGACATGGTCAAGGCCGTCGACCGGCATGCCCAGATGGACGCGATCCGGCTGCTGGCCAAGTTCGGTGGCCGTTCGGGCGACTGGACTCGAGACGGAGTTGGTCCAGACACCGTCACTCCAGACACCGTCACTCCAGACACCGTCACTCCGGACACCGGCACCGACGATCCGGCGAGTGACCGATGAGCGCCCAACGGGTGGCGCGCGTCGTGGTGGCCTCGACGCGGGCGGCCAACGGTGTCTACCCCGACCGCACCGGACCGCTGATCTCCGCCTGGCTGGCCGACCGTGGCATCACCGTCGACGAGGTCGACGTGGTGGTCGACGGGCCGGCGGTCGGCGATGCGATCCGGGCCGGCATCTACGCCGAGGTCGATCTCGTCGTCACCACCGGCGGTACCGGGCTCTCACCCACCGACCGCACTCCCGAACAGACCCGGCCATTGCTCGACATCGAACTGCCGGGGCTGGCCGATGCCATCCGTACGGCGGGCCTGCCCGAGGTGCCCACGGCGATTCTCTCGCGTGGGATCGCGGGAGTGGCCGGCCGGAGCCTGGTGATCAATCTGCCAGGGTCCACCGGGGGCGTCCGGGATGGCCTCCGCGTCATGGGTACCGTCCTCGACCACGCGCTCGACCAGATCCATGGCGAGGATCACTAGATGGCGCTGATTGTGTGCACGGAGATCTCCGAGGGCCCGATCAGTCTTGCCGACCATGAGGCGCTGGTCACCGACGCCGCGCAGGGCGCGGCGGGCGCCGTGGTGGGATTCGTCGGCGCGGTCCGCGATCACGACGGTGGCAACGGCGTGACCCGGCTGTCCTATTCGGCGCACCCGACCGCCGCGCAGGCGCTGCGTGGCATTGTCGCGAAGGTCGCCGAGGACGCCGACGGGGTGCGGGCAGTGGCTGTCTCGCACCGGATCGGAGACCTGGCCGTGGGTGACGTCGCGTTCGTCGTCGCGGTCGCCGCCGATCACCGTGGTCCGGCATTCGCACTGTGCGCACGGCTCGTCGACGAGGTCAAGGCCCAACTCCCCGTCTGGAAGCACCAGTTCTTCACCGATGGTCGCGACGAATGGGTGGGTTCGGCCTGAGGGTGGCCGGATCGTAAGAGGCCCGATCACGAGAAGGCCCGAGCATGAAAAGAGCCCCGCACGGCGCGAAGCAGCGTGCGGGGCCCTTTGCTCAGGGGGCCTTCGTCAGGCTCAGGGGAGATTCGGGATCTGGCCCTGGTGCTCGTTGAACAGGTTCAGCTGATCCGGGGTGAGCTGGTATCCACTGTTCTTGGCGGCATCGAGCAGAGCCAGCAGGCTCGGGTCGGTGGTCTTGTCGCGGAGGGTGGCGAGGGCATCGTCGGTGCTCGTGGCGTCACTGCTGCCGGTGCTCGGTGCCTGGGGGGCGGGAGCGGCGGGCAGGCGCGGGGTGGTGGTCGGCGCGGTACGCGGGGTGGCGCCGGACAATCCGGTGCCACAGGTCGGCCATGCACCCGGGCCCTGGCTGGCCAGGACGCGCTCGGCGACGACGATCTGCTGCTCACGGCTGGCCTGGTTGGCGGTCGGTGCGAATTCGGTGCCGCCGTGGCCGGCCCAGGTACTCGGGCTGAACTGCAGTCCGCCCTGGTAGCCGTTGCCGGTGTTGATGGCCCAGTTGCCACCCGACTCACACTGGGCGACCTGATCCCATTCGGCGTCGGAGGCCGCGTGTGCGGAACCGGTGCCCAGCAGGGCGGCGCCGCCGCCGAGGACAGCCCCGGTCAGTGCGACCTTCGCGAAGGTCTTGGTGGCAGTGGTGGTCGTCGGCTTGCGATGACGTCCGGACATGAGTGTGTTACCTCTCTCCACGCGCCTGCGAAGTCAGCTGTCGGGTTCGAGCGAGAGGTGCTCGGTCGCGTCGGCTGTGGCCGTCGGACTTAACCCCAAGAACGTCGTTGACGTCCGTTCTTCCCTGCGGAAGGGTGGGTCCCCCGTCCTCGTTCCCAGATGTTGCTCGTCATTCCACCGGTGGAACGAGGCTCGGCGCGACCGGTGGAAGTTGTGTGTCTTGGTTGCTGTGCTGTGACCTTCTTGGAAGGACGCTTCGTACAGTACGGCCTCGACGCCGACGAATCACACCTTCTTCCACAACGGTTTTCGTGTCTGCGAGTGGGACTTTCGCCCCCATTCGATCGTCGTCGCAGTTCACGGGCATGATGGTCTTCTCGTGTCCATCTCGTTATCCATCCGTTATGTGATTAAGCTCACATCGGCGTGGCGGCGTTTCAGCCGCCGGCAAAGGGCGGCAGGACGTCGACGGTGCGCGTCGCGCCGAGGCTTCGGTCACGGTCGCACACCGCGATCTCATCCCAGAGATAGGAGCATCGATCCAGCACCTGTCGCAGGGCCGGATTGTCGGCTGCCAGAATGTGTTCCAGCTCACCGAGAGTGGCCCCGTCGGGGACTTCGACGGCGGCCGTTTCCCGGCCCGCGGCGGCTCGCGCAGCCGCGAAATAGCGGATCGTCAGACGCACCGATCAGCCCCCGATGGCCGACATCGGACGCTCGGGCTGACGGAAATCGCCGGAGTTCACCGAGTGCCCGGCCCGTTTGGCCCAGGTGTTCTCGCGCCACAGCCGGGCGATCGCGGCGTCGACGTCGCCCTCACCGCCCCGCAGGACCGGCAGCAGCGAGGTCTCGTTCTCGGCGAACAGGCAGTTGCGCAGTGCGCCGTCGGCGGTGAGACGGGTGCGGTCGCAGTCGCCGCAGAACGGGCGGGTGACCGAGGCGATGACACCGACCCGCGCGCGACGGCCCGCGGCGTCGGTGTGGCCGTCGACCAGCCACGTCTGCGCGGGCGCGCCGGCACGCGGGACGTCGTCGGGCGTCAGATCCGCGACGTGGCGCAATGCCTCGAGGATCTCCGCCGCGGTCACCATCGCCGTGCGATCCCAGCGGTGATCGGCGTCCAGCGGCATCTGTTCGATCACCCGCAACTGATATCCCTCGCGCAGACAGAACCCGAACAGTGCCGCCAGTCCATCGAGATCGCTCCGGTCCGGGACGACGGCGTTGACCTTGACGGGGTCGAGCCCGGCCGCGCGGGCGGCGGCGAGTCCGTCGAGGACGTCAGCCAGGCGATCACGCCGGGTGATCTCGGCGAATCGAGCCGGGTCGACGGTGTCCAGCGACACGTTCACCCGGGTCAGTCCGGCTGCGGTGAGGCCGTGCACCCGACGGCCCAGGCCCAGACCGTTGGTGGTCATCGCGATCCCGGGACGCTCCGGCAGCCTGGACACCCGGGTGATGATCTCCTCGAGATCCCGGCGCAGCAGTGGCTCGCCGCCGGTGAACCGGATCGTGCGGATCCCCAGGTCACGGACCGCGACGGTCAGAACACGGACGAACTCCTCGGTGTTCAGCACCCCGTCGGTCGGTAGCCAGTCGAGGCCGTCGGCGGGCATGCA
Organism: Gordonia sp. VNK1; assembly: GCF_040049135.1. Classification (NCBI taxonomy): domain Bacteria; kingdom Bacillati; phylum Actinomycetota; class Actinomycetes; order Mycobacteriales; family Gordoniaceae; genus Gordonia; species Gordonia sp. VNK1. The sequence goes on from NZ_JBDZDJ010000007.1 coordinate 264,298, forward strand.
ATAGGTGCAGCGCAGATTGCAGCGGTCGGTCACCGAGACCCGCAGGTCGGTGGCCACCCGGCCGAAGGTGTCACGGAGCGGGCCGTCGACCGGTGCCGGGGCGCGCGAGGCGGGGATCAGCGACGGCAGCGGGAGCCCGAGGTCGACGGCGGTCATCAGCGATCCCGCGGCTCGATGACGTCGGCCCGGGTCGCCAGGGCGCGAAAGGTGCTCGCGTGGAAAACGAGTGGTTCGACGCTGGGATCGGCCTGCAACTGTTCGATGCGCAGCAGGACGAGGATGTGGTCGCCGGCGGGGATCTCCTGCTCGATACTGCAGGACAGGTGCGCGGCCGCGCCGGGGATGAACAGGGAGCCGTCGTCGGCGGCGAGGGGGGCGATGTCGTCGAATCGATGTACCGCGGGACCGGCGAGCTGACGACACTGCCGCGATTGATCGTGAGCGAACACGCTGACACCGAGCATGTGGGCGTCGCGTAGCCGCGGCCACGTCGTCGAGGTGTTCTGGACGCAGACACTCACCAGCGGGGGATCGATGGAGACTGCGGTGAAGGCGCTTGCCGCCATCCCCACCGGCTCGGTGCCGTGACGATGACTGCAGACCGCCACCACACCGGACGGGAAGCAACTGAAGGCACGTTTGAGCGCGCCTTCGTCGGAGGCCGGTGACAGATCGGGCCGACGATCGATCATCGCCGGGACCGGGTCGTAGGATGCCGACACCGCGTCACCGGGTCCGTCGACCCGAGCGCAGCGCGTAGACCAGGCCGAGGAGGAAACCCAACGGTGCGCACATGGTCAGCAGATACACGGCGGTCGGTGCGGTGTCACCGTCGGTGACCAGCGGCGTGACGAATAACGCGACGATGGCCAACAGTCCAATCGCGAAGACCACGCCGGCCAGCGCCAGCAGGCGCGAGGAACGATTCTGATCCATAACCTTCCACGGTAGAGCACGTCGGTGGCCCGACGGGTGGTCAGAAACCGCTTGGCCCAGTGTTTAGAATGGTGGATACCAGGCGCGGAAATGCTCAAGTCGTGTGTCTCCGCGTCTTTTCTTGTGACGGATTTCGACCATCAGATGAGGGTGAGCACAGTGCCGAGCGGCAAGGTGAAGTGGTACGACGCCGAGAAGGGCTTCGGTTTTCTCGCGCAGGAGGACGGCGAGGACGTGTACGTCCGTTCGTCGGCACTCCCGGAGGGTGTCGATGCGCTCAAGCCCGGTCAGCGCGTGGAGTTCGGCATGGCCGCCGGACGCCGCGGCCCGCAGGCACTGACCGTCAGCGTCCTCGAACCGGCGCCGTCGGTGGCGAAGAACACCCGCGACCGTGATCGCGAGGCCGCGCGCAAAGAGGTCAAGCGCCACAGCCCCGACGAACTGCACGGCATGGTCGCCGACCTGATCACCCTGCTCGAGGGCAAGGTGCAGCCGGACCTGCGCAAGGGTCGGTATCCCGATCGCAAGACCGCGCAACGCATTTCCGAGGTCGTGCGGGCGGTCGCCCGGGAACTCGACCGCTAGTCGCCGACGTTCGGGATCGTCGTTCGCGCGGGTGGTTCATGCCGACGCGGCATCCGCGCATTCACGCGCGCGGTGCAATGACCGCGCGAGGGTGGGCGTGCCGCGCGGGCGAGCTCGACCCGCGTAAACCGCGGGGCGAGGCGTTCCGGAGTCGTCGTTTCGCGCGGGTGGTTCATGCCGACGCGGCATCCGCGCATTCACGCGCGCGGTGCAATGACCGCGCGAGGGTGGGCGTGCCGCGTGAACGAGCTCGACCCGCGTGAACCGCAGCCGCGCCGTCCCCGACGTGGCCGCCGACGCCGTGTCAGCGGATCTGTGGCACGTTGGCCGGTGAGGTGTCGACGGTGAGCACCCCGCGGGCGAAGCTGGTGGTCCCGTCGTCGGAGGCCACCACCGACGCCGCGGTGATGGTGATACCCAGCAGGATGTGCTGGGGTTCGGTCCGCAGCGGCACGGTGAAGGTGGTGCCCGAGGCGAACGGCGATTCGTTCTCGGCCAGACCCTCGGGGGTCCAGTAGAGCGTCGTCAGATTCCAGGGCCCCTTGGCGATCTCGTCGGACACCGACAGCAGGATCGTCTGGCCCGCCGGGATCGGGATGTGCGGGGTCTCGCGCTGCGGGCTGAGCAGCGGCGGGTCGCATTCCTTGAGGTAGACGTCGCACCACTTGACCGGTTCGACGGTGTGCAGTTCGTCGCCGACGGCGAGCTGCAGATACGCCGCGTCCTTGTGTGAGGTGCCGGTCGCGGCGAGGATGCCCACCGTCGTCCCGACCACCGCCACGAACACCACGACGACCGCGAGGAAGATCGCGATGGCCTTCTTGTCACCGGAGTTGAGCACGCTCTAGTGATATCCCATCCGCTTGGTCGAGGCGTCACCCGGTCCGGAGGGGTACCGCGTCGTGGGTGCCTCGGAGCCCGACTGTCCCGGTTTTGGTGCCGAGGGGTTGGGGTGCGGGTTCGGCTGGTGTGGCGTCGGTGCGTGGGGGTTCTGGTGCCGCGGGTTCTGGTGCTGTGGGTTCGGGGTCGCACCGAAGGGCATGGTCGGTGCCGCCTGCTCGGGACGTTCGCCACCGAGCCCGGGCACCAGCGACCGGCCGCGGTCGGTCATGACGGTCTGGACGAGCCCGAGACCGAGCAGCACCGACACCACTGTGAACCCGATCCACAGGGTCGTCGGCAGCAGTACGCCCAGCGCGGCGCCGAGCACCCAGCACAACTGCAACACGGTCTCCGACCGGCCGAACGCCGACGCCCGCGACTCCTCCGGAAGGTCGTCCTGGATCGAGGAATCCAGACACACCTTGCCGATCGCGCTGGTCCCGGAGGCGACGAATGCGGTGAGGACCGCGAGAAGGATGTTGCCGAAGATGGCGGCCAGCACGGCCATCGTGAAGCAGGCGGCCGTCGCATAGACGACGATCTTCGCCGGGTTCTTCAACTCCAGGCGGGTACCGGCACCGTTGCCGATCATGTTGCCGACGCCCGCCGCGGCGCCGACCGCGCCGAGCATCGCCAGCTGCCGCCAGTCGGAGTGCACACCCTGCTGAGCCTTGGCGTAGAAGGCGATGTAGAGCGTCAGGAAGCCGGTCAGGATGCGGATGGTGCCGTTCCCCCAGAGCGCGGCCACCACCCGTCGGCCCAATGGCTGGCGCATCTTGGCGGCGATGGCCTTGGCGCCGCCCCGCACGCTGCCACGGGTCGAGGTGTGCGAATCGGGTGCGTGATAGGTCAGTGTCGTCGGGATCTCGCCCTCGGTGACCTCCACCCACGACGGAATCCGCATGCACAGGTAGGCGCCGATCGCGGCGACGATCGCCAGCCACAGCATCGCGCCTGGCAGGTGGAAGGGCAGGACCTTGGCGAGCAGCAGCTCGAACAGGGCGGCCACCGCGCCGCCGATCATCGTGCCGCCGATGAGGCCGAAGGTGGTCAACCGCGAGTTGACCCTCGGCAGGTCGATGGTCGGTGGCACCACGCGGGGCGTCACCGCCGATTTGAGCACCCCGAACGATTTCGACAGCACCAGCAGCCCGAGCGCACACGGATACAGGACCCAGGGGTCGTAGGTGAGTTGCTGGGCCGCGACGTCCCACGACACATTCGCCATGATCAGCAGTGCGAGCACCACACGCGCCGCGAACGTCGCGGCCATCGCGACCCGCCGTCCGTGCTGGAGGCGATCGAGGGCCGGCCCGATCAGCGGGGCGATCAAGGCGAAGGGCGCGATGGTCAGAGCCAGGTACAGCGCGACGCTGACCTTGGACTCGGCGGTCGCGGCCGAGAAGAACAACGTGTTCGCCAGGGCGACGGCCATGGCGGCGTCGACGGCGAAATTGGCGATCACCGGCAGGGTGAGGGCGGTCAGCCCGGACTGGTCGGCACCGTCGGCGGTGGCGGCCCGGTGGATCTTGCCGATTCCCTTGGCCGTCAGTTGCCTGCTGCGCATGGCCGCGACCCGCGCCACGGTGATCTTCTTGGGGATCCGCTCTTGCTCGGGGTCGGTGGGCAGCGCCGCGGTCGAGCCCGACGGGCGGTGCGAGGTCTCGTGGGGATCGGTGGGAGCGTCGTGCAGCGGCGGTAGATGCGGGTTGTGGGTCCGCGGCGGCAGGTACGCCTCACCACGGTTTCCGCCCGGCGGGTTCCCGTGCGGGCCGGCGCCGGTGCCGGTGCCCTTGCCGCCGCGGCGACGCGGACCGTCGGCGGGGTAGTTGGCCGCACCGGGATGGTCGACGAGGTTGCGTCGGGTACGCGCGGCGGGCTGCGGGGTGTCGTTCCCCCCAGGCGCGGTGGCGTTGTCCTTCGGCGTCCGTCCGATCACGCGTCAATTGTTCCTCATCGGTGGCCGGGCCCGCCGCATGCCGTCATCCGGTGGTGTCGTGGGCGACCTTGTGTGCCTCGACGTGGCCGAGTGAGGCACACTGGAACGGTGACTGGAGTAGTGGACGGGCCGCGGTTGCTCGACGCCGTGGACATCGCCCGGGGCGCGCTCATCGATGATGGACACGAGCCGGGGGCGCATCGTGCGGCGGTGACGGAAGGGGAGTGGGCGGCTGCCCACTATTTCGACGCCGACCTGGTCGGATACCGCGGATGGCAGTGGTGCGTGGTGGTGGCGGGGGCTCCCGGCGCCGACACGGTGACCGTCAGCGAAGTGGTGCTGCTGCCCGGCGAGGGCGCGTTGCTGGCGCCGCAGTGGGTGCCGTGGAATGAGCGGGTCGCCGCCGGTGACCTGTCCGCGGGTGACCTGCTGGCCGCCGACGCCGACGATGTGCGGCTGGTTCCGGGATATGTGGACACCGCCGACGACGTGGACCTCGCCGACGGTGCGGATCCCGATCAGGTCGCCGAGGTCGCCGGTGAACTCGGCCTCGGCCGCGAACGCGTGCTGAGCCGGGAAGGTCGCGACGAGGCCGCCACACGTTGGTACGAGGGCGACAGCGGTCCCGATTCCGAGATGGCGCAGGCGGCACCGTACGCGTGCTGCACCTGCGGTTTCTACATCCCGCTGTCCGGGACGTTGCGGGTGGCGTTCGGCGCCTGCGCCAACGAATACGCCGCCGACGCCCAGGTGGTCTCCGCCGAATTCGGTTGTGGGGCACATTCGTCGGTCGTTGGCCCCTCGGGGGAGGGATCACCGGCCTACGACGCCTTCGATGACGGTGTTCTCGAGATCGTTGCGGTCGGTGCGGGAACCGGCGCCCAGGCGGACCCGTCGTCCTGAACCGGGACGAGCGCGGTGCCGGCGATCGCGGCGCTACCGCCGATGATCCCTTCGCGACGGCGTCCCTGCGTGCGGCGACCCTCGCCGCGTGGCGTGATTCACCGACCCGGATGGCCGAGGACCGCGCCGCCGAGGCCGATCTCGCCACCGTCGGATACCGGGATCGGCTGTTCGTCGAACTGATCGCCAACGCCGCCGACGCGGCCGGGGCCGGCGCCGTGGCCGGCAGGGTGGCCATCTGGGCCGACGATGACGGGGCCCTGCACGTGGCCAATACCGGTGCGCCGCTGACGGATTCGGGTGTGCGGTCGTTGCTGGCGCTGCGGGTGTCGGCGAAGGGGGATGCCCACGATCCCGATGTGGTCGGGCGGTTCGGTGTCGGGTTCACCGCGACCGCCACCGTCGCCGATCGGATCGAGATCCGTTCGCGGAGTGGATCTGTCGTCTTCGACCGGGAACGTGCGGCGAGCGCCGCGGCAGCGGCGGGCATTGAGACCGCCGCCGTCCCGGTCCTGCGCCTGGCCTGGCCCACCGATCGCGCGCCGGCAGAACCCTTCGACACCGAGGTCGTGCTGCATCCGCGACCCGACGTCGACACCTGCGCACTCCTCGACTCTGCCGCGGATCAGGCGCCCGGGCTGCTGCTCGCACTGGCCGGTGTGGATCGGATCACGGTGGCCGACAACGATGTCGAGATCGAACGCGCCGTGGTGCCGGGGACCGATGCGGCAGTCGGGGCGACGGTGCACAGACTGGTGATCTCCCGGACCGACGGCGTCCAGACCCGGACACCCCAGGTCTGGACGGAGGTCACCCACCCGCCGTCGCGGTGGCTCATTGCGCATCGCGCCGATGGGGAGTCGGTCGAGCCGATCTCCCGCGACGTGCTGTGGGCACCCACACCCACCGAGATCGAGTTGTCGCTGCCGTGCCGGTTGATCGCCGGCCTGCCGCTCACGCCGGACCGTCGGCACCTCCACCCGGATGCCGACATATCCTCGGCCGCAGCCGGATACACCGATGTGATGCGCACGGTCGCCGGCGCGGAACGGTTGTCGCTGGTGCCATCCGCGCACCGCGCACGCGGACGTGTCGACGCGCAACTGATCGAGGCGGTACTCGACGAACTCCGCGTGACGTCATGGCTACCCGGCGTCGACGAGTCATCGCTGGTGCCTGCGCGTGCCGTGGTGCTGATCGGCCTCACCGATGCCCTCGCGGAACTGCTGGGTGACGCATTCGCCGATCTCGTATCCCCGGATCTGTCTCTGGCGCACCATCTTGCGTTGCTCGAATCCCTCGGCGTGCAGCGGCTGGGTCTGGCCGGTCTGGCGGAGCGACTGGCCGGCGTCGAGCGTGAACCGCGGTGGTGGGGACGGCTCTACGAGGCGCTCGCACCGTTGGTGGCCACCCCGATCGACGTCGAAGAGCTTGCCGCACTGCCGGTTCCGCGAACCGATGGACGGATGAACTACGGGGTGCGGGGCCTGTTCTCGGTCGGCGCGGTGAGTACCCCGCTGCGCTGGATCCACACCATCGCACCCGAGGCCGACCACCCCCTCCTGATGCGGTTGGGCGCGCAGCCGCTCTCGATCCCGGAGGCGCTCGCCGATCCGGCCCTGCGAGCCCTCGTCGAGGCGGCCGTCGACCTCGCCGACACCGGCGAGGATGACGACGATGTCACCGGTCTCGCCGAGGAGGTGCTCGCCCTGCTCGCCGCCGACCCGGACGCCCCGACCCCGGAGTGGTTGTCCCGGATTCCGTTGCACGACAGCGAGGGAGAGTTCCGCAGCGCCGACGAGATGCTGCTCGCCGACTCCCCACTGTTGGCCGTACTGGTCGACGATCATCCGTTCTCCCTCGTCGCCGACGAGGTGGCCGGACGTTTCGGCGTCGAGACGCTGCGCCGGCTCGGCGTCGGATGGGGGTTCGCCGTGGTGCGCGACGACCTGCCGACCGGTCCCGACCACGAGTTGCCCGATGAGGAACAGTGGTGGGAGTCTCTGGCCGACATCCCCGAGAGTCTCTGTGCAGTACGGGATCTGGATCTCGTGGATCCGGAGAGGTGGCCGGCGGCCCTCACGCTGCTCGCCACCGATCCGGAGATCGCCGCGATCGTCGACAACCGCGCCGGCTACACCGCCTGGTGGCTCCGGAACTTCGCCGAAGTCGACGGGCTGCTCCTCGGCGAGTACCGGGCCCCGGAGGACGAATCCCTCGACGGCGTCCTGGATGTGCTCGATCACCCGCACGCCGACGAATTCGCCGCCGCGGTGGCGTCGCTGCCGCCCGCGTCCTCCGACGAGGCATCGCTGCTGATCACCCGGGTGGGCGATCCGCGGCGGCAGGTCAGCCCCGGCGTGGCCCGCGGGGTGTATGCCGCCGTCGTGGACGCCTGCCGCGCCGGTGCGGTGGACTGGCGCGACATCGCCGAATCCGAGGGGGTCCGGGCGGCATCAGGTGCCGCGACCGGATCGGCGATCCTCGATGCCCCGTGGTGGGCGCAGGCAATCGACCCGGACGACCTCGTCGTCGGACCGGCCGACGCCGACGGTGCCTCCCTGCTGGCCGACATCCTCGACCTCCCCACGGTCGGGGAGGCCTTCTCCGCCCGCGTCGACGAGGGGCGACCGGCCACCGGGTCGTCGACGGCGGCGGTGCTGTTCACCGCGGAGACCGGCCGCGCACTCCTCGGACAGGTCCGGGTACACGATGAGCTGTGGATCACGCTGTCGCGCAACGGTACCGGGCGCGATCGATCGATTCGGGTGCGCTGGTGGGTCGACGATCGGGGTGTCACCCATCTCGACGCCGGACGCTGATCAGCGGGCGTCGATGCCGGTGGTGAGAATGGCCGCCAGCTGCCGGTAGGCCTGCGCGTCGTCGAGTCCGGTGGTGGCCGCGACCTCGCGGCGCTGGATGCGACTCATCATCGACGCCGCCAGGTCGGCGGCGAAGGCGGCATTGACATCCCGGAATTCGCCGGAGGTGACGCCGGCATCGATCAGTGCCCGGACCCGCGACGCCGCGGCGGCGGTGTTGCGTTCGTAGAGTTCGCGGGTCGGGGCGAAGGCGTGCAGATCGGCCATGAACCTCGGCGACGCCGGCGTGAGCGCCTCGCCGACCGCGATGAGGTAGGTGATCACCGCGTCGCGCGCGGACGACGCCTGCGCGACCTTGTCCTCGACGGAATCGGTTGCGGTGCGGAAGAAATGGGTCACGGTCTTGGTGACCAACTGCTCCTTGCTGTCGGCGAGGGTGTAGAGCGTCGACTTCGAACAGGTCAGACGGGCGGCGAGATCGGCCACCGACAGATGCGCGAAACCCTCCGCGAGCACCAGGGCGAGGAGCGCGTCGAACAGGACGCCGCGACGCCGGGTCGCGAAGTCGGTGGCGGGGCGGGGCATGCTGCCTCCTCTGCGTCGACGGGGTTGATGCCTCTCGTCCGAGAATAGTACTGTCAGGCGTACCTGAGTACTATTTGTGAGCCCGAGAGGTGATGACATGGCGGTGGACCGGCTGCTTCCGGACGACGATGCCCGCGACCTGATCGCCCTGACCCGCGACATCGCCGACAAGCGACTGGCGCCGATCGTCGACGATCACGAGAAGCGGGAGGCCTACCCCGACGGCCTGTTCGCGGAGCTGGGGGAGGCGGGCCTGCTCGGGTTGCCGTATCCGGTGGAGTGGGACGGCGGTGGGCAACCGTATGAGGTCTACCTGCAGGTGCTCGAGGAACTCGCGGCCCGGTGGGCGGCGGTGGCCGTGGCGGTCAGTGTGCACGGCCTCGCCGCGCATCCGCTGTTCACCTTCGGCACCGAGGAACAGAAGCAGCGCTGGCTGCCGGATCTGTTGAACGGCAAGCTGATCGGTGCCTACAGCCTCAGCGAGCCGCAGGCCGGCTCCGATGCCGCGGCACTGGTGTGCCGGGCCCGACCCGCCGATGGTGGCTATCGGGTGACCGGCACGAAATCGTGGATCACTCACGGCGGAATCGCCGACGTGTACAACGTCTTCGTCCGCACCGGTGAGGGGTCCAAGGGCATCTCGTGTCTGCTGGTCGCCCGCGACACCGACGGGCTGAGCTTCGGCAGGCCCGAGGAGAAGATGGGTCTGCACGCCGTGCCGACGACGTCGGCGACCTACGACGACGCGTTGGTGCCCGCCGACCGGCTGCTCGGGGCCGAAGGTCAGGGTCTGCCGATCGCCTTCTCCGCCCTCGATTCCGGCCGGCTCGGTATCGCCGCCTGCGCGACAGGGCTGGCGCAGTCGGCGCTGGATGCCGCGGTCGAGTATGCGCAGGAGCGGACCACGTTCGGCCGCAAGATCATCGACCATCAGGGCCTGGGATTCCTGTTGGCCGACATGGCCGCCGCAGTCGACGCGGCACGCGCCACCTACCTCGACGCGGCGCGCCGGCGCGATGCCGGACAACCGTATTCGCGTGCCGCGGCCACCGCGAAGCTCGTCGCCACCGATGCCGCGATGAAGGTGACCACCGACGCCGTGCAGGTGCTCGGCGGCAACGGCTACACGCGTGACTTCCGGGTGGAACGCTACATGCGGGAGGCGAAGATCACCCAGATCTTCGAGGGCACCAACCAGATTCAGCGCCTGGTGATCAGCCGGTCACTGGCCACCGCGTGAGTCGCCTACGGTGAGGGCATGACCGCACCCCTGGCCTTCGGCGAACTCCGGATCGATGACACCGTGACGGGCTGGATGGTGCAGGGGCGCTCGCAACCATGGATCGGGATCGCGCACGCGATCACCTTCCTCGGCAACTCACTCACCATGACCGTCATCTCCGCCATCGTGGTGGCGTTGCTCGCGTTTCGCCGTCACTACGCCGAGGCCGTTCTGCTGAGCGTCGGCGCGCTGATGGGATCGGTGGTGATGGGCGCGCTCAAACATCTCTTCGCGCGGACCCGCCCGCCCGTCGACGACCGTCTCCTGCACATCGAGAGCTACTCGTTTCCCTCCGGCCACGCGATGATGTCGATGATCGTCTACTGCCTGCTCGCGGTGGTCGCTTACCGGACCATTCCGTGGGTCCGCGAACACCCCTGGGCCATGCTCGCGGCGCCGATCCTGTCCGTCGCCATCGGCATCACACGCGTGTACCTCGGTGTCCACTGGACCACCGACATCCTCGCCGGATGGGCATGCGGCGCGCTGTGGGTACTGCTCTGCGTGTGGTTGTCCACCAGGGTGACGTTGCGGCCGTCGGCCTCCCGGATGTGAACCACCCAGATTGATCCACTCGGACGATGGGCACGGACATCGACGATGCGATTTACTGGGTCGATGTCGGATTCGGAATGGCCGTCAGGACACCCTGAGCCAGGGCGCAACGACTCGACCGAATTCATCCCGCGACCCGCGCCACCCACCAACATGGCCCCGATGCCACAGTCGCAGGGGACCCCGGAGCCGATGACTCCACCGCCCCCGGTCGGCAACTACGAACCGACCATGGCGCGCCCGATCCCCACGGGCGGCTTCCCGGCGCAGGATCAGTACCCGCAACCCGGCCAATACCCACCAGCCGGCCAATACCCGCAGACCGGCATGGGGTTCTACGGGTACCCGCCACAGCCGCCGGGATCCCAGCCGATGCCACCCCAGCAGCCGCAGCGTCGCCGAATCTGGCCGTGGGCGATCGCCGGCGTCGCCCTGCTGTGCGTGGTCGGTCTGGTGGTCGGTGGCGTCATCCGCTGGGTGGCCGGCGACGACAACGACGCCGAACGCCAGGCACTGCTGCCGGGGCAACTCACCGGCGCCTACCCCAGCGCGCCGAGTGCGGCGTGGACGGTCAATGCCTCCGACGCGGGTGGTGAGCAGTTCCTGTCGGTCGATCCGAGCCGGTCCGCATACGGCACCGTCGGCGCGGTCACCGACGGCACCCACCTGGTGACGATGGCCGGGTCGAGATCGTCGAGCGAGGGCCGGCGGGTGGTGGGAATCAACCCGGCCACCGGCGAGCACTGGACCGCGGCCCGCGCCGTCAAGGGATGCTCGGATGCGATCGTCGACGGCCAGATCGCCTGCTACGACGAGAGCACGGTGACCTTCTTCGACGCGGCGACCGGACGCGTCACCGCCACCGCACCCAGTCCCAGTTCCACGGCGTACGAGATCGCCCTCAACGGCGACGCCGCCTACCTCCGGGACTTCGGTGGGAGTGGAAGCATGCGGATCAGCAAGATCTCCCGGCAGGGACAGGCCGAGGGGACCAAGGCATACACGCTGATGGAAGGCGCGCCCGGCGGTGACTCCTCGTCGTTCACGGCGACGCCCGCGCTGGTGGCCAGTGCGCAGACCTCCCTGGTGGTGGTCTCGGCCGTCGACGGCCGCGAGATACTCAATCGACCCGGATTCTCCACCCTCGAAACACTCCCGGACGGATCCATTGCGGCGGTGTCCGGGACCGGCTCGGGTGGGACGTTCCAGGCGGGTCCGGTCGTGGTGGTGCGCCCCGACGGCACCGTCGTCGAGATCCCCGGAAGGGCGGTGGCGGCCGCGACGGTGGCCACTCCGGGGCAGCGAGATCACCTGCTGGTGGCCGGCAGGTGGACCTCGGTGAGCACGGCCCAGAGCTCCTGGGCCACATCGCTTTCCGGGGAAAGCTACGACCTGAGCGCCGCCGAGGTGATCGTCGCGGACAACCGCGAGATCCTTACGCGGGTGGGGCAGCAGATCGTCGCGAGCGACACCGCGACCGGGCGCCAGATCTGGACCGCCGATCTCGGCACCGGATCGGGCTACCAGAACACCGGCGTCACCGACGGCGCCCGGCTCATCGCCGGCGATTCCGCGTCCGGACTCCAGGCAGTGAATCTGACGGACGGGTCGTCCGCGTGGAGCCTGCCGGCATCGGCGCTCGGCGCGACGTCGAATACGGCACCGCAGGTGTTCGCGGTCGGCAAGAATCTGGTGACCCTGACCGACACCACCATCACCGGCTTCGCGCCCACCGGCGGCGACGCCACCGTCCCCGGAGCGCCGACAACCCAGGCACCGGCCCCGGAAGGTTCGGTGACGCACTGCAGTTCGGCTCCGACGTTCACGCCGGAGAAGTTCCGGACCACCTCCGCCGGGCTGGTGGCGACGATGAAGGTGGTGGCGACGTGCCCCGACGGAGACGTGATGTCCGGTGCAGCGACCCGCATTTCGATCTCGGACGCCGGAAAGCTGGTGGCGTCGGGGTTGTTCGACTTCTCCCGCGCCCCGACGGCCATCCCGTCGAGTGACGACGACGCGAGCATCACGTTGGATCTGACCTATCCGCCGGGGTCGTTCTATCGGACGCCGGACACCCTCGGTCAGGCTAATGGCACCGCGAGCGGCCAGTTCACCGTCGACTGCGACCCGGGTGCGCAGACCACCAACCAGCTCCCCGCACCGCAGTCGGGGTCGACGGCGCCCCCGATCACCGCGACCGGCCCGGCCGTACCCGCGGGCACCGACATCGTCGCCACCACCGGCGACGCGCTGCGGGCGCAGGCCGACTCCGACCGCGCCTTCATCCTCGCCAACCTCAACAATCGGTGGGTCGCGCAACTCAGTTCCAAACGGCCGGGCCTGTACGCGGACGGCAAGACGTGGGACAACCAGGCGATCCTGGACGAATTCCTGGGTCTGCGGCTCCGATTCAACGACGTCCGTCTGCTCTATTCGACCGAGTGGAGCGTGTTCAGTCAGCCGGGGTGGTGGGTGACGGTGGCCGCGCTGACGTTCCCCGGACCGGATCAGGCCAACGCCTGGTGTTCGGCGCAGGGCTTCGACGGGGATCACTGCTTCGCCAAGCTCGTGTCGACGACGGCGTCCGCCGACGGTTCCACGCGCTACCGCTGAGCATCTCCCGGAGAGCGGTCAGCCTCACAGGGTTGCGTGACAGAGCTCACCCCGCTACCGTCAAATTTCATATTTGATACACGGATGACTTCCCGGGAGGGTCGAAGTGGATGGTGTGACGGTGGCGGGAATCGTGGTCGGGGCGGTTCTCGCCATCGGCATCCTCGGAGTCCTCGGGCTCCTCGTGGCGCGCGCGTTGGCGAAGCGTCCCGATCGGGCGAAACTGCGGGATGTGCCGGTGGCCGAACTCGATTCCTACTTCGGCACGAGGGCGAGCTTCGGTACCTCGGTCGAGGTGACCACCGCGCTGTCGCGGCCCGAGGTCTGGCAGCGACTGACCGAAAGCCCCTACCTGTCGGCGCTGCCGCTGTTCACCGGCCCCGTGTGGAACGCCGGCGGTGCCGGGGTGTCGGTCGGGGATTGGTGCACCGCGTCGGGCACCTTCGTGTCGGCCGAGCTGCGCGTCGTCGAATCCGTTGCGGGCGAACGGCTGTCCCTCGTGGGTTCGGGTGTCTCGATTCCGCTGGCGGTACGTGACGCGGCCGAGCGGTTCACCATCGTCGACGGTCCGCGGGCGGGGACGCTGACGGTCCGGTGGGAGGTCGGCGGCTCGCCGAAGTGGATCGGCTTCCTGCCCTGGCGTTGGGGCGCACCGTTCGCCAAGCCGGTGCTCTCGGGTGGGCTGCGCCACGTCCTCCAACTCGAATCTGCCGGCCAGACGGCCTGAGAACTCCCGGCCGACTCGGCTACGGCTGGTAGTCGGCCACCCGCTCGGGGACGACGAGCGACGGAAGCACCAGGCGCAGTTGGCTTTCGGTGTACGCATCGATCGTCAGGTGCGGCGCGAAATGCCAGTGTTTGAGCGCCCAGCCGTGGGCCAGCATCATCAGATCGAAGACCACGAGGTCGGCGTCGACGTCGGCACGGATGAGTCCGGCCGCGACGCCGGCCTCGATGGCGCCCCGCATCGGAGCCGATGTCTCGACCTCGAGTTGTTTGATCGCCTCGCGGCCGTCGGCATCGAGGGTCCGGCTCTCGCGGTAGGTCAGGACGACGGCGTCGCGATTCTCATCGACGATCTGCAGGTACTGCCGGAAGCCCGCGATGAGTTGACGCACCGGATCGTCACCGGCGACGTCCATCGCCGGTTGCAGCCGGTCCCGGAACTTCTCCAGGATGTCGACGATCGCGGCGAGCAGGATGTCCTCCTTGCCGCCGAAGTACTTGTAGAACAGTCCGACGCTGACGCCCGCCTCCTCGGCGAGGGCCTGCATCGACATCTGGTGAAAGCCGGTGCGCTCCATGACCGCCACCGCGGCGTCGAGAAGTTGCCGCTGACGTGAGGACACCCGGACCGCCCGCACCGCATCCTCGACCGCGGTGTCGGCCACCGATCGGGCCGCGGCTGTCTTGGCCATCCGTGTCTCCTCTGCTGGTTGGGCCGGTGAATCGCCGTTCACAGTGTATGCGACGACGACGAACGCCTCAGATGCCGAGGTCCTTGGCGATGATCGTCTTCATGATCTCGGTGGTGCCACCGTAGATCGTCTGGATGCGGGCGTCGATGAACGCTTGGGACACTGCGTATTCGCGCATGTAGCCGTAGCCGCCGTGCAACTGGAGGCAGCGGTTGGCGGTGCGGAACTGCAGTTCGGTGGCCCACCACTTCAGTTTCGCCGCCCGTGCGGCGGTCAGCTCACCCTTCACGTGCTCGGCGATGCAGTCGTCGAGAAATGTTCGGGCGATGTCGAGTTCGGTCGCGATCTCGGCGAGCACGAACTGGGTGTTCTGGAAGGAACTGATCGGCGAACCGAAGGCGGTGCGCTCCTTGACATAGTCCATCGTCCGGGCGAAGACACCTTCGGCGGCCGCGACCGCACCGATGGCCAGACTCAACCGCTCCTGCGGAAGATTGTGCACGAGTTGGTAAAAGCCCTGCCCCTCCTCGCCGAGCCGATTGGCCACCGGCACACGCATGTCGGTGAAGCTCAACTCGCTGGTGTCCTGCGCGTGCAGACCGATCTTGTCGAGGTTGCGGCCGCGTTCGAAGCCCGGCGTGTCGGCCTCGACGACGAGCAGGGTGAGCCCCTTGTGCTTGTCCGGACTGGTGCGGGTGGCCACCACGAACAGATCGCCGTTGCGGCCGTTGGAGATGAAGGTCTTCGACCCGGTGACGACGTAGTCGTCACCGTCGCGGACCGCGGAGGTGCGGATGCCGGTGAGATCGCTGCCGGTGCCGGGTTCGGTCATCGCGATGCCCAGCACCGTCTCGCCCGACACGACGCCGGGCAGCCACCGCGCCTTCTGCTCGTCGGTGGTCATCTCCACCAGGTACGGCAGCACCACGTCGTTCTGCAGCGAGAAGGAGATGGCTTCCGCTGCGGCACCGGTTTTAGCGGTTTCCTCGATGACGATGGCGTTGTATCGGAAGTCGTCGACGCCGGGTCCGCCGAACTCTTCGGCCACCGGGAATCCGAGCAGGCCGTTCTTGCCGGCCTCGGTGAACATGCTGCGATCCCACAGGCCCGCGGACTCCCAGTCCTCGTGGTGCGGCGTGATCTGTTCGGCGACGAACCGTGCGACGGTCTCGCGGAAGTGCTTGTGCTCGATGTCGTGGGTGAGGGATGTCATGGTGGGTCTCCTGGGATAGGGGGTCTCGATACGCCCCTTGTTCCTCGGGGCTACTCGACCGGCGGGGGTAGGCGCCGGCTCAGCGGAAGGCGTTCTCGCCGGTGAAGGCCTGGCCGAGGACGAGTTGATGCATTTCCGGGGTGCCCTCGTAGGTGAGCACCGATTCCAGGTTCACCATGTGCCGGATCACCGGGTACTCCAGCGAGATGCCGTTGCCGCCCAAGATGGTTCGTGCCGTGCGGCAGATCTTGATGGCTTCCCGGGTGTTGTTCAGCTTGCCGAAGCTCACCTGGTCCGGGCGCAGGCCGACGGTATCCTTGAGACGACCGAGATGCAGGGCGAGCAACTGGCCCTTCTGCAGTTCCAGTGCCATGTCGGCGATCTTGGCCTGCGTCAGTTGGAACCCGGCGAGGGGCTTGCCGAATTGCGTTCGCTGCGCGGCGTAGTCGACGGCTGCCTGCCATGCGGTGCGTGCCGCACCGATGGAGCCCCAGATGATGCCGTAGCGGGCTTCGGTGAGGCTGGACAGGGGTGCCTTGATGCCCTTGCCCTTGTGCAGGTTGTCGTCGCCGGGCATCAGTGCATCGGCGGGCAGGCGCACATTGTCCAGGACGATTTCGCCGGTGGTCGAGGCTCGCAGGGACAACTTGTGCTTGATCTCCGGTGTCGAGACCCCCGGCGTGTCGGTCGGCACGATGAATCCGCGGACGCCCACCTCGCCGTCGCCGAGATCGGTCTTGGCCCAGACGACGGCGACGTCGGCGATGGGCGAGTTGGTGATCCACATCTTCCGGCCGTCGAGAATCCAGTCGCCGCCGTCGCGGCGCGCACGTGTCTTCATCGCCGCGGGATCGCTACCGGCATCGGGTTCGGTGAGGCCGAAGCATCCGATCGTGGTGCCCTCGGCCATCGACGGCAGCCACCGGTTCTTCTGTTCCTCACTGCCGTTGTTGTAGATGGAGAACATCGCCAGCGAGCCCTGCACCGACACCATCGAGCGGATACCGGAGTCGCAGGCCTCGAGTTCGAGACTGGCGAGACCGTAGTGCACCGATGATGCTCCGCCGCAACCATATCCATCGAGGTGCATGCCGAGGACGCCGAGCTGGCCGAACTCCTTGAAGAGGTCACGGGCGCCGGGGATGCCGCCGGCCTCGAACCAGTCGGCGATGTGCGGGGTGACGTGTTCGGCGAGGAAGCCGCGGACCGAATCACGCACCGCGAGTTCGTCGTCGGAGTAGCCGAGGTCGAGGTTGAGGGGATCGATCGCGGAGAACTTGGGTGCGGAGGTGGTGGCGCTCATCGGGTGGCTCCTGTCGAGGATGAGAGTGCGGAGTCGGGGGAGGTGAAGTGTCCGGCGGCCATCTCGGTGGCCGCGGATTCGGTTGCCTTGTAGTGCAGCTTCTTTCCGGTGGCCGAGACGGGGAGGGATTCGATGATCCGGTAGGCGCGGGGCCGTTTGAACTGCGAGAGCATCGGATGGGTGCGGCAGTAGGCGTCGAGTTCCTCGGGTGTGGGGTGAGCGCCTTCGACCGGCACGACATAGGCGACGACGAGTCGGCCCCACCGGTCGTCGGGGACGCCGACGACGAGGGAATCGGCGACCTGCGGGTGGCCGTTGAGGGCTTCCTCGACCTGCACCGGGTGCACGTTCTCGCCGCCGGAGATCAGCATGTCGTCCTTGCGGCCGACGATGGTGACGAATTCGTCGGCATCCCAGGTGGCCAGATCGCCGATATGCAGCCAGCTGCCGTTGTACTTCGCCTTCTCCTGAAGGGGAGAATCGTAATAGGCGGCAGCGCACTTGGGTGAGCGGATGATGACCTCACCCACCTCGGAGCCGTCGCGGGCGACCATCTCGTCGGGATCGGCGAGGTGACCGTCGTCGTGCACCACGACCACCCGGACATCGTCGTCGATGCAGGCGCGGCCGGCGGTGCCGGCGTGATCGGGCAGGTCGGTGGGTCGCAGGAAGGTGTTCCAGAATCCCTCGGTGGAACCGTAACCGTTGAAGATCCGCGGGGTGAGGATGTTCTGATAGTGCAGTGCGGCTTCACGTTCCAGTGGTGCGCCCATGGTGACGATACCCCGCAGGCTCGACAGGTCGCGAGGCTTGGCCTGCTGCGCGGTGGCGAGCATGGCGAGGTTCGTCGGGGCGCCGATAAGGAAGGTCAGCTGGTACTTCTCCACCCAGTCGAGCACCACCTCGGGGTCGAAGGCGCGCATCGGCACCAGCGAGGAGCCCAGGTAGAAGGTGGGATTGGGTCCGGCGCAATACAGTCCGCCGCGGTGGAACCACGGGGTCATGTTGAGGGTGCGGTCCTCCGGCGAGAGCGGGAAGGCCATGATCACGTCGTGTGCGGAGAAGATCTCGATGGCGCTGTTCATCGGCACGGCCTTGGGCATGCCGGTGGTGCCCGAGGTGTAGAGCCGCGTGGTCTCGTCGAAGACGCCTCTGTCCGAGTGCGGCACAGCCGAATCCGAGGGTAGGTCATCGAAGCGGATGGAGACGGGTCCGTCCACCAGTGACCCGGTGCCGACGCCCACCAGGATCTCCGGTGTGTGGTCGGCCAGTGCGATCGCCTCGGTCACCATGGTGGTGTAGTCGGTGTCGTAGATGTACACCTTGGGGCGGCTGACGTCGAGGATGACGGCGGTCTCGCCGGCGGCGAGCCGGAAGTTCACCGGAGATCCGACCGCGCCGGCGACCTGGGTGGCGAGGTAGAGTTGCGCGAACTCCGGGCCGTTGAGCAGTTGGTAGGCGACGACGTCACCGGTGTTCACGCCTACCGCGGCCAGTCCCGCCGCCACCGTGTCGACGTCGGCGCCGAGTTGCGCGTAGGTCCAGGTGGTCTCGGTCACCGGGTCGATCATCGCGATCGCGTTCGCGTAGCGGGAGACGTTGCGGCGGAAGCCGTTCAGATAGGTGAACTCATTCTCGAAGAACGAGCGGTAGGCGTGTGCGTCGTAGACGTAACTCATGACGGATCTCCAGTGATCTCTCGGTTGACCGTTGGCCTAGCCGGCCATGGTGAGTCCGCCGCTGACGCTGATCACCTGTCCGGTGATGAACGACGCTGCGGGGGAGGCGAAGAACAGAACGGGTGCGGCGACCTCGTCGGGGCGGGCGAGGCGGCGGAACGGGATCGCCTTGACGAGAGCGGCCTTGAGCTTCTCGTCCTGCGCCTGGAACAGCGGGGTGTCGGTGGGGCCGGGGCAGACCGCGTTGACGGTGATCTGGTAGCGGGCCATCTCACGCGCGAGGGACTTCGACAGTGCGATGACGCCGCCCTTGGCGCCGGCGTAGATCGACTCACCCGAGCTGCCGACGCGTCCGGCGTCGGAGGCCAGGTTGATCACGCGGCCACCTTGCCAGTCCTCGACCTTGGATGCCTCGACCATGCCGGGCAGGAAGGCGCTGGCCATGTGCACCGGGCCGAGGTAGTTGATGGCGACGACCTTTTCGGCGAATTCCGGTGTGGCGTTGAGGAACTGGTCGGTGCGGTCCCAGCCGGCGGCGTTGACCAGGATGTTGGGCACACCCACCTCGGCGTTGACGGCGTCACGCAGGGCGTCGACCTGGGTGCGGTCGGAGACATCGACGCTCATCGGGACGATGTTGGTGTTCTCGGCGGCGGTCTGCTTGGCGGCGTCCAGGTTGAGGTCGGCGGCGATGACCGTAGTGCCCTGTTCGGCGAACGCGAGGGCGATGGCCTTGCCGATGCCGGATGCGGCTCCGGTGACGACGGCGATGTTGTTGCTGCTCATGTTTCTCCGGTGTGGTGAGGTGAGATCGGGGCTCAGGCGCCGACGTACTTGTTGAATTCGGGCATCCGCTTCTCGGCGAATGCGGCGGCGCCTTCGAGGCCCTCGGGGGAGTGGGTGAACAGATCCAGCGAGCTCATCGCGAGGTTGGACAGGCCGGCCTGGTGGTCGGTGTCGGCGTTGAAGCTCTGCTTGAGGAAGCGGATGGCGGTGGGGCT
This sequence comes from Gordonia sp. VNK1, assembly GCF_040049135.1. Classification (NCBI taxonomy): domain Bacteria; kingdom Bacillati; phylum Actinomycetota; class Actinomycetes; order Mycobacteriales; family Gordoniaceae; genus Gordonia; species Gordonia sp. VNK1. Next base: position 284,014 of record NZ_JBDZDJ010000007.1, read on the forward strand.
CTTCTCGGCGATCTCGGCGGCGACCTTCTTGGCCTCGTCGAGCAGGTCGGCGGCGGGGACGACCCAGTTGACCAGGCCCCAACGCTCGGCGGTCTCGGCGTCGTACTGGCGGCACAGGTACCAGATCTCGCGGGCCCGCTTCTCGCCGACGATGCGGGCGAGGAAGGCCGAGCCGAATCCGGCGTCGTAGGAGCCGACCTTGGGACCGGACTGGCCGAAGCGGGCGGTGTCGGCGGCGATGGTCAGGTCGCACAGCACGTGCAGTACGTGGCCGCCGCCGATGGCCAGGCCGTTGACCGCGGCGATGACCGGCTTGGGGATGTCGCGGATGGTCTTGTGCAGGTTGCCGATCTCGAACATGCCGCTCTCGGACGGTCCGTAGTCACCGGTCTCGGCGCGCTGCTTGACGTCGCCGCCGGTGCAGAAGGCCTTCTCGCCGGCGCCGGTGAGGATCACCGCTTGGACGTTCTTGTCGGCCCAGGCGCGACGGAAGGCGTTGATCATCTCCTCGACGGTCTTGGCGCGGAAGGCGTTGTAGCGCTGCGGCCGGTTCATCGTGATGATCGCGGTCGGTCCCTCGACGGTGTAGTCGATGTCTTCGTAGTTCATCTCGGTGCTCCCTGTGTTCGGTCCCTGATCGCCGGGCGGTGATCAGTACTTCATGGTGAATGAACGTACATTCACTCCGTGAGGCGTGTCAAGGGTCACATCGAGGGCCTGGAGAAGAAAAAAGAACCAACCCGAATCAGGAGAAGTGCTGCTGCGCCGCCGTAATCCGTGCACCTGCCGTGATATCGTTACGATGATATCGGAGGTGATGAATGTGGAACAGATCCTGATCCGCAACCTTCCCGCGGGAACCAAGGCTGCCCTGCGGGCACGCGCCGAGCGGCATCACCGGTCGGTCGAGGCCGAGGCTCGCGAGATCCTCGGCGAGGCACTCGAGCGGGAGCCGGCCACGCTCGTCGATCTGCTGAGCGTCGATGAGGGGGCCGACATCGAGTTCGAGCCCGAACGTCTCGGTGTGACCGGCCGGACCCCTGAGTTGTGAGGTATGTCCTGGACACCAATGTGGTGTCAGCGCTGCGAGTGCGGGGGCGCAACCGGTCGGTCGAGACCTGGGCGGCGTCGATTTCCATCGCGGATCAGTTCGTGACGGCCATGACCATTGCCGAGATCGAGCGAGGTGTGGTCGCCAGAGAGCGAACCGACCGGGTTCAGGGAGTGATCCTGCGCCGCTGGTTTGAGGAGCGGGTCTTGCCCGCCTTCGCCGACCGTGTGCTGCCGTTCGATCTGTCTGCTGCTCGGGTGCTGGCCACTTACCGGGTGCCCGAGCATGCGCCGTTTGACGACGCGCTCATCGCTGCTGTTGCGCAGGCGACCGGGATGACCGTGGCGACGCGCAATACCAGGCACTTCGAGCCGTTGGGCGTTGCGTGTATCAACCCGTGGGAGACGAATTCCTGAACGCGCGGTATCCGTGTTGGTGCCCGGAGGACTGGGTTCTTCGCCCTGGAAGGTCTTGCGGTACGCGAACTCTCGAATCGCGATGACCCCGGTCGCGGGGGAGACCGCGGACTCCGAGCCCGCGTTGCGCGAGGTCGCGGCCGAGGTTTTCGGCTCCTGGGTCGACGGGACGTCGGCGCTGTTCGCATTGCGGGGTCTCGCCGACGCCGATGCCCGCGACCTGGCCTTCGCGGTGATCTCGGCGCTCGAGGGTGCCTTCGTCCTCGCGCGGACGCTGCGTTCCGATGAACCGCTGATCGCGGCGGGCCGTGTGATGGGCGCGGCGGCCCGCGAAACCCCTGTTGCGCGATAGCGTGACCACCATGGCTCAACGAGCAGAACCGGACTGGGTGCAGCACGTCATCTGGTGGCAGATCTATCCGCTGGGGTTCACCGGCGCCCATCCCGATCCCCACGATCACGACGAGCACCGACTGCTGCGGATCCTCGGATGGCTCGACCACGCCATCGAATTGGGTTGTTCCGGAATCGCATTGGGCCCGATCTTCGCCTCAGAGACACACGGGTACGACACCGTCGACCACTTCCGGATCGACCCGCGGCTGGGCACCGACGACGACTTCGACCGCCTCGTCGCCGAGGCCCACGGTCGTGGACTGAAGATCCAACTCGACGGCGTGTTCAACCACGTCGGGCGAAGCCACCCGCTCGCCGCGGCGGCACTGCGGGACGGACCCGGCAGTGACGCCGCGCGGCACCTGCGCACCACCGGTAGCGGCGACGACCGGCGATTCGTGCCCTTCGAGGGCCACGACATCCTCGTCACCCTCAATCACGACGACGACGAGGTCCGCCGCTTCATCGTCGACGTCATGCGGCACTGGCTCGACCGCGGCGCCGACGCCTGGCGCCTGGACGCCGCCTACGCGGTACCGACCCGGTTCTGGGCACGGGTGCTTCCCGAGGTACGCACCTCGCACCCCGACGTCTGGTTCGAGGCCGAGGTCATCCATGGCGACTACGCCGGGTTCGTCGCCGACAGCTCCGCCGACACCGTCACCCAGTACGAACTGTGGAAGGCGATCTGGTCGGCGATCAACGACCGCAACCTCTTCGAACTCGCCTGGGCCATGACCCGCCACAGCGAGATGCTGGAGGCCTTCGTCCCGGCCACCTTCATCGGCAATCACGACGTCACCCGCATCGCCAGCCAGATCACCGATGCAAGCCACCTCGACCATGCGATCGTTCTGCTCGCGCTCCTCGGTGGGACACCGTCGGTCTACGCGGGTGACGAATACGGTTTCACCGGCGTCAAGGACGAACGGGTCGGCGGCGACGACGCGATCCGGCCGCCCTTCCCGGCGACCCCCGGCGAACTCGAGTACCCAAACGAACGGATCTACCGACTTCACCAGCGGCTCATCGGGTTTCGTCGACGCTACCCGTGGCTACACCGGGCCGTCACCGAACAGATCGCACTGGCCAACGAGCACGCCACCTGGGCGGTGACCGCCGACGGGCAGCGTCTGGAGTTCACCCTCAACCTCGGCGACCAACCCGTCGGCATCGACTCCGCCGCCCTGCTCGACTCCGACGACGCCACCCGCGACACACCCGGATCGGTCGCACCGCACGGATGGGCGATCTGCGGCCGCTGATCGCCGCTGGGTCCGCTCGAGAATTCAGTCCAGCCCGCGCTGCGCCGTGCGATCCCCACGACGGGACGCGGCGCGCTGGATCAGGAAGATCGACGTCCCGAGCACGCCCACACCCAGACCCACCAGGCAGACGGCGAGGGTGCGCCCACCGCCCCACCCGGTGATCCCGACGACGATCGCGGCGATCAGCCACGCGGTCATCCCGACCGCGATCACCGGTTCGGGCGCCCGCAACGATCGGGGCAGTTCGGGAACGTCGGCTGCATCGGACATGTGCTCAGGGTAACTTTCGGGTGTGTCCACCGAATCGTCGAGTGAGCCGAATCCGCCGGAGCTGAGCAAGTCGGAACCGAACGAGCCGGAACCGAACGAGCCCGCGACGCCACACGGCGAATCGGGGTCGCCCGCGCTGAACCCGCCGCCCAACGTCATCGACCGCTTCTTCAAGGTCAGCGAACGCGGGTCGACGATGACCCGCGAGGTGCGTGGCGGCCTCGTCACCTTCTTCACGATGGCCTACATCGTGATCCTCAACCCGATCATCATCGGTGGCATCCCCGGCGAGCCGCACAACGCCGACATCCTCGGCAACGTGCTCCCGCTCGCGCAGGTCGCCGCCGTCACCGCCCTCGTCGCCGGCGTCATGTCGATCATCTTCGGTCTCGTCGCCAACTACCCGTTCGCCATCGCCACCGGACTGGGCATCAACAGCCTCCTCGCGGTCACCATCGCGCCGGAGATGACCTGGCCCGAGGCGATGGGTCTGGTGGTCATCGACGGCATCATCATCGTGGCGCTCGCCGTCACCGGATTCCGCACCGCGGTGTTCAATGCCGTTCCCGCGGAACTGAAAGCGGCCATCGCCGCCGGCATCGGCTGCTTCATCGCCTTCGTCGGATTCGTCGACGCGGGCTTCGTCAAACGCATCCCCGACGCCGCCGGGACCACCGTGCCGGTCCAATTGGGCTTCGGCAACTCGATCACCACCGTGCCGACCCTGATCTTCGTCATCGGTGTCCTGCTCATGGGAGTGCTGGTGGTGCGGCGCGTACCCGGCGGACTGCTGATCGGCATCGTCGTCACCGCCGTCGTGTCGATCATCCTGGAATCGGTCCTCGACCTCGGTTCGAGCGCGACCAACCCCGACGGCTGGGGACTGTCGGTACCGGCCATCCCCGACTCCTTCGGCGGCCTGCCGAATCTGGGTCTCGTCGGCGACGTCGACCTGTTCGGAGCCTTCACCCGCATCGGTGTCCTCGCCGCCTGCGTGTTCGTCTTCGCGCTGGTCCTGTCGAACTTCTTCGACGCGATGGGCACCATGACCGGACTCGGCAAGGAAGCCGGCCTCGCCGACGAGAAGGGCAACCTGCCCGGCATCGGCAAGGCACTCGTCGTCGAGGGCACCGGTGCGATCGCCGGCGGTGTCGCCTCCTCGTCGTCGAACACGGTGTTCGTGGAGTCCGCCTCCGGCATCGCCGAAGGCGCCCGCACCGGTCTGGCCAACATCGTCACCGGCGTGCTGTTCCTGATCGCGATGTTCCTCACCCCGATCTACGAGGTGATCCCCAGCGAGGCCGTCGCACCGGCGCTCGTCATCGTCGGTGGTCTGATGATCGCGCAGGTCCGCAGCATCGACTTCACCAACTTCGCGATCGCCCTACCGACCTTCCTGACCATCGTGACGATGCCGTTCACCTACTCGATCGCCAACGGCATCGGCGTGGGCTTCATCAGCTGGGTGGTGATGGCCACGGCGGCCGGTAAGGCGCGGACCATCCATCCGCTGATGTGGCTCGTCGCGATCGTGTTCGTCGCCTATTTCGCCCGGCAACCGATCTCCGACTGGATCGGATGATCACACAGAAAGTATGAGACGCTATTCGGCGTGGTCCGGACGATGGACAATACCGCCGAGGAAGCTGCGAGGAGGCTGAATAAAATCTAATATTCAGCCCGTGGAAGCAACTTTGCCGAGCGATGAACGTCTCGCCGGATCGCTGGCCCTGGCCATCGTCCGAATGGCGCGTCGGCTGCGTCTGCGCCGCGACCACGAACTCGTGTCGCTGACCCAGCTGTCGGCGCTCAACACCCTCTATCAGGAGGGCTCCATGTCGCCGGGCGCACTCGCGGCCGCCGAACGCGTCAAACCCCCGTCGATGACCCGGGTCATCGCCTCCCTTGCCGACCTGGGGATGGTGCGCCGCGAGGCCCACCCGACCGACGGCCGGCAGGCGATCGTCACGCTCGCACCGGCCGGCGAGAAGGTCATCACCGACGAGGTGGCCGCCCGCAAGGCCTGGCTCAACGATCGTCTCGACGAACTCTCCGACGACGAACGCGCCACCCTGTGTGCCGCGATCCCGGTGCTGGAGAAGATCATCGTCAACGACATCTGACCTCCCGGCGGACGTCAGAAGAAGGTACCGGCGAACGGTGCCCGCCCCGTGGCGAAGGCCTGCTCGAGGGCCGTCAATGTCTCCGGCGAATCGGTCCACAGGCGGTCGGCGGCCGCGAATTCCCGGGCCGGGATCCCGCCCAGGTAGATGCTCGACAACACCGAGATGTCCAGTCGCACAGTCGGTTTCTCGTCGGTGTGGATCACCGCGGCCGCACCGTTGCGTACACTGACGGCAAACACCCCGCCGCGGTCGACGAACGCGTCGGTCACCTCGATGACGACATCGAGATCGGCGGCATATCGACGTGCCGACAGCGCCGCCGGGACATCGAGGATACGCAGCCACATGGTGTCGGCGATCCCGGTGACCTCCGCTGAGCGCAGGTCGAGCAGCTTGTACGGGAGCGGATCGTCGGTGGGGATCGCGGCGGTCAGCGACGGCACCAGATCGAGGGAGATGAGCACGCGCCACAGTTCGGTGTGGGCGTCGTCGGTGACCGCGACGACCTCCGACACCTCCGCGCGCACCTCGCCGTCGGCGACACCCTTGAGGATGCGGTAGCTGGCATACCCGTCCTCGTGGAGCAGATAGTGCAGGCCGCTGGCCGCCGGTGCCCGCTCGGAGTCGCGATCGGCGAGGATCGGCGCCCACCACTGTGCGGTGCGGCCCAGGGCACCCGGCCGGGTGGCACACCAGCGGTCGTGGATGTCGGCGACCGCCGCGGCGACCTCGTCGGGGCGGGCGAATCGCACGCCGGCGCACTTCGGTGCCGCCGCCCGCATCCGGGGTGACCCGCCGACGTGAATCCGGTGGGCGAAGGTCGCCGGACCGAATCCGTAGCGTTCGTAGATGGTGCCCTCCGAGGCGGTCAGGATGGCGAAGACCTGCCCTTCGTCGAGCCACTGCGTGAACAGCTCGGTGATCATCCGGCGCAGGATGCCGCGTCGACGATGCGTCGCGGCCACCGACACCCACGACAGACCGGCCGCATCAGACCGCGCGCCCCCGGGCAGCGTCATGGTCATCCGATAGAACATCGACACACCCACCAGTGGCTCCCCGGGTGCGTCATCGTCGCGCACGACGACGATGTCGGCGTCGGAGACCTTGCCGCGCAAGTCATTTCGCTCGTCATCGGGGAGCGGATTGCGCATCGCGAATGCGCGGGCGTCGGCGTCGATGATGTCGTCCCAGTCGTCATCGGTCGCCCGGGCCAAGCTCAGTCCGTCGATGGTCGTATCTGCGCTGCTCACGCCATCCACCGTGTCACATCGTGGTCGCCGCGGTGCACATCGGCCCACATCGATCGGCGATGAACCCGCCGACGAAGCGTTTTGGCAGACTGGACTGCCGTGTCCGATGCACCCGTGACCTCCGTACGTGCACCCGGCGATGGGCCGCTGCCGGTGCGTGTCGTCGACATCGAGGATCCCGACGATCCGCGTGTCGACGATTTCCGCGACCTCAGTTCGGCCGACCGCCGTCCCGACCTACCCGCGATGCCCGGGGGTGGCCGCGGCCGCGGTCTGGTGATCGCCGAGGGCGTGTTCGTCGCGCAACGGATGATCGCGTCCCGGTTCGCGCCGCACGCCTTTCTCGGGGTGGGTAGGCGTCTGGACGAGCTGGTCGGCCATATCCGCGTCGACCCGGACGCACCTGCCCCGTTCTATCGCGTCGGCGCGGAGGTGATGGCGCAGATCGTCGGCTTCCACCTCAATCGCGGTGTGCTCGGCGTGGCGCGCCGGCCCGCGGCACTCGGCGTCGACGAGGTCCTCGCCTCGTCGCGGACCGTGGTGATCCTCGAGGGCGTCAACGATCACGAGAACATCGGTGCCATCTTCCGCAACGCCGCCGGACTCGGCGTCGACGCGGTGCTGTTCGGTGCGGGCTGCGCCGACCCGCTGTACCGGCGCAGCGTGCGGGTGTCGATGGGACATGTCCTGCTGGTTCCGTTCGCCCACGTGGATGGCTGGCCTGCCGATCTCGACATCGTCCACGATCGCGGCTTCACCACCGTCGCCCTGACCCCCGATGCGGCGGCCGTCCCGCTCGCCGAGGCCGTCGACGCACCGCGGGTGGCGTTCCTGGTCGGTGCGGAGGGACCCGGGCTGAGCGCGGCGACGATGCAGGCCACGACCCGCACCGCCCGGATCCCGATGAGCCGCGGAACCGACTCGCTGAACGTGGCCACGGCCGCGGCCATCGCCTTCTATGAACGGGCCCGATCGGGCACGATGGACGCGTGAGCGAACCCGAGCCACCCGCATGGACCATCTACGCCCGCGAACCCGAGCGGGTCGTGGCCGGGTCGAGTTCCGGCGCCGATCTGGAGGGCTGGCGGCACACCGAGCCGACGCCGTGGGTGCTGGGGCTGATCGTCAGTGCGTTCGGTGTCGCATTCGGGGCGATGCTGATGCTGGGGCTCTACGCCCTGATCGGATCGTTCGCCCGATGGGCAGGATTGGTCGCGGTGTTCATCGTCGGTCCGGCGATCGGCTGGACACTGTGGGACTTCCGCTTCCGCCCGGTGTGGCGCTGGATCGTCTGGGGATCGCTGACCGGTCTGCTGGCCGGGATCGGCTCGGCGGTGGCGCTGTTCGCGCTGGGACGCTGAGCAGCCGGGCCGTCAGTCCTTCCCGAAACCGAAGTAGCGGGCCAGTCGACCACGACGACGCGGCTCCACCGGCAACCCGGTGTCGGGATCGATGTCGGCCGGTCCGGGTTCGGTGGTCGGCTCGGTACGTGCCGATGCCGAGTGATAGCGCGCCAGATCGTCGGGCGTCGGTTGGTAATCGGCCGGGTGGATCGCGAAACCGGTCACCGGGATCAGGGACGGATCGGCGTCGGTCGGCGCCAACGGACGGGTGAACCGGAATCCGAGCCAGGCGCGATTGGCGTCCTCGGCCATCTGCTGCGGATGGAACGGCAGCGCGAGGGGATCGGGTGCGGTGCCCTCGGCGTAGCGGAGTGGGCGCTCACCGGCCCAGAAGGGTCGCTCGAACGGCTCCGGCAGGCCCTGATCGTCGAAGAGATCGACCGGGGTCGCCGAGAACGACCGCTTCAAGGTCCCGTTCTCCCACCGCGCGAACGTCCCGGTACCGGTTTCCGGGTCGGTGTAGAGCAGGACCGCGGCCGCGCTCGGCTGGATACCGACGATGGTGCGGGTGAGATCGTCCGGCCGTTCGGTGGCGAACAGTGAGCAGGAGATCACGCTCAGCGGGCCGTAGTGGCCGACGTAGACGTGTGAGTCGTCGGCCGTCATCGCCGAAGCCAGATCCGTGTCGATCACCGGGAGCAGCGTCGCATCGCCATAGAGGGCCGTTGCCAGGCGCCCCGCCGCGGTGACGTCGTTGACGAGGCCGGCGCGGATCATCGCGGCCGGATCGTCGGTGTCGATGAACCACAGTGTGACAGCGCGCGCCGACATCGTCCCCCTCTAGTTGTTCGGATGGCTTCGGACGCCGAGGAGGACGTCCTCCCAGGCGGGTACCGCTGGTTTCCGCGACTTACGGCGCCGCGGCGCATCCACCGGGGTGGGGGCCGGTGGCGCAGGTTCCGGTTCGGGTGCCTCGTGGGCGCCGGTGTGGTTGGGCCCGGCGTGGTTGATCGCGGTGTCGGCGGGTTCGGTGGTGCCGGTGGCCGTCTCGTCGGTCTCGGCGCGGTCGATTTCGGTGTGATCGATCTCGACGACCTCGGCCTCGACGATCTCCGGTTCGCGCGACACCTCGGGGCGCGTGGAGTCACCCGTCCTGGCCTCGTGACCCGACGCCTCGAAGTCGAGTGCGTAGGTGCCGAATTGGTCGAACGGTGCACGTTGCGGATCACGCCGGGTGGTCTGCTCGCCGATGAGGGAGTCGGCGTCGAAGGTGACCTGCTCACGCCCGGTGTCGTCGAAGTCGACGGTGGGCGCGATCGGCGGTGCGGCCACCGGGGTGAGTCGGCGACGCGGTTCGATGAGTTCGGGATGGGTGAGTTCCTCGGCGAGGTCGTCGAGGGGTTCGGCGGTACCGCCGTGCGAACCGGGCAGGTAGCGCCAGTGCGCGCGGTGCTCGGAGTGCCCGACATGCCAGGACACCTGCACCGCCCAGTAGCCGTCCTCACCCTTCCAGGCGTCCCAGGAGACCTCGTGCGGATTCTGTGCGAACGCGACCAACGATTCGGCGACGACCTCGCCGAGCGTGGCCGCGGCCGGACCGTCGTGGCGGATCGGGTGAGATTGCCCGGCGAGTTCGGCGGCACGGGAACGTTCGAGCAGCACGGGATGGGCGAAGCGCTCGATCTTGTCGACGCCGACCCCGGCGATCGCGGCGACCTCGGCGACGGTTGCGCCGGCGCGGATCCGTGATTGGATCTCGCGAGGACGCAACGTGCTGGTCATCTCGATCTCTATCTGACCGAGCCGGGAGAGGTCGCCACGTGCGGCGGCTCGCAGCCGTTCATCCGCGGCAATCGTGAACTTCTCACCCGACTCGGCATCCTGGCAGATGACCTGGGAGCCGTCGGCGCCGACGCCGACCACTCGGAGCTCGCGCATCTGCTCCTCCTCTGGTTGACCACGAGTGCGGGCATTGGAGCCAGGGTAGACCACCGCGACACGCGCACACCGCGGGACACGCGGGATATTCGCAGTTCAGCTTGACAGCGCTCACGTGCGCGTTGACAGCGCTCTTGCCCGTCGACGGCGCTCTCGCCGACGCTGACAGCGCTCACCTCAGCGTTGACAGCGCTCCCGCCGACGCTGACCGGTGAGTGTCAAGCTGTGGTGAGTCAGTTCCCGATTTTGTTGTGTTATGCGGTGGGTTGGTGGTGCAGGTTGATGGCGACGCGTTGCTGCGGTCGTTTGACTGTGGGTGGTTGGTGGA